>NZ_CP045504.1:600000-900000 GCF_013376455.1 Desulfolutivibrio sulfodismutans DSM 3696
AAAAGTACTGTCCCACCGGCGCGGTGAATTTCGACCAGAAAGAGACCATCATCGACGTCAACGTCGGTTCGGTCATCCTGGCCCCGGGATTCAAACCCTTCGATCCCACCGTCTTCGACACCTATGACTATGCCCACATCACGGATGTGGTCACCAGTCTCGAATACGAACGGCTGCTGTCCGCCTCCGGGCCGTGCATGGGCCATCTGGTGCGGCCGTCGGACCACACCGAGCCCAAGCGGATCGCGTGGCTCCAGTGTGTCGGATCGCGCGGCATCAACAAGTGCGACAACGGGTTCTGCTCCAGCGTCTGCTGCATGTACGCCATCAAGCAGGCCATCGTGACTAAGGAGCACACCACCGGCGACGTGGAACAGACCGTCTACTACATGGACATCCGTTCCCACGGCAAGGATTTCGAGAAATACTATGTGGATGCCGAGAAAAAAGGCATCAACTTCGTGCGCGCCCGTCCCCATTCCTTCCTCCCCGGCCCGGACGGCAAGGGTGTGAAAACGCGCTGGGTGGACGAGCAGGGCGTCGAGCACAACGACGAATACGACATGGTGGTGCTGTCCATCGGCCTTGAGGCCCCGGCCGACGCCAAGGCCCTGGCCGAAACCGCCGACATCCGCCTGGACAAGTACCGTTTCGCGGAGTGCGACAGCTTCGCGCCGGTGGCCGCCAGCCGGGACGGCATCTACGTGGCCGGTTGCTTCCAGTCCCCCAAGGACATCCCCCAGTCCGTGACCGAGGCCTCCTCGGCGGCGGCCTGCGCGGCCATCACCCTGGCTGAGAGCCGGGGCGCCCTGACCAAGGAAAAGATCTATCCCCCCGAGAAGAACGTGGCCGCCGACGCCCCGCGCATCGGCGTGTTCGTGTGCTCCTGCGGCATCAACATCGCCGGGGTGGTCAAGGTCGACGAGGTTGTGGAATACGCCAAGACCCTGCCCGGCGTGGTCTTCGTGGAAAACAACCTGTTCACCTGCTCCTCGGACACCCAGGTGCTCATCGCCGAGAAGATCAAGGAGCATGCCTTAAACCGCATCGTGGTCGCGGCCTGTACCCCCCGCACCCACGAGCCCCTGTTCAAGGACACCCTGCGCGAGGCCGGGATCAACGAATACCTGATCGAGATGGCCAACATCCGCAACCAGAACAGCTGGGTGCATGGCGGCGAGCCCGAGAAGGCCACCGCCAAGGCCAAGGACCAGGTGCGCATCGCCGTGGCCAAGGCCGGGCTTCTGGCCCCCCTGGAATACCTCTCGGTCAACGTGGTCCAAAAGGCCCTGGTCATCGGCGGCGGACTGTCCGGCATGACGGCGGCCCTGGGCATCGCGGACATGGGCTACGAGACCGTGCTGCTGGAAAAGAGCAACATCCTGGGCGGCAACGCCCTTCGGCTCAACAAGACCTGGAAGGGCGAAGAGATCAAGCCCAGGGTCGCGGCGCTGGTCAAACGGGTGGAAAGCCATCCCAAGATCAAGGTGCTCACGAACGCCATGCTCAAGACCGCAGTCGGGTCCGTGGGCAACTTCGTCAGCGAGATCGAGGTCGGCGGCGAAACCCTGGCCGTCAACTACGGCGTGGGCGTGGTGGCCACCGGCGGTTCCGAATACAAACCCACGGAATACCTCTACGGCCACGACGACCGGGTCAAGACGCATCTGGAATTCGACGCCTTCCTGGATGTCAGCGCAAGCGAGGCCAAGGCGGCCCAGAATGTGGTGTTCATCCAGTGCGTGGGCTCGCGCGAACCCGGCCGTCCCTATTGCAGCCGGGTGTGCTGCACCCATTCGGTGGAGTCGGCCATTGAGCTCAAAAAGCTCAACCCCGACATGAACGTCTTCATCTTCAACCGCGACATCCGCACCTACGGGCTGCGCGAGGATCTCTACACCGAGGCCAGGCGTCTGGGCGTGATCTTCGTGCGCTACGAGGTGGAGAAAAAGCCTCAGATCATAAAAGACGGCGACGCCCTGTACGTGGTGGGCGACGACCCCATCCTGGGCAAGACCTTGAAGATCAAGGCCGACTACCTGGTCCTGGCCTCGGCCATCGTGCCCAACCAGACCAAGGAACTCGTGGAGCTCTACAAGTGCTCCGTGGGCGCGGACGGCTTTTTGACCGAGGCCCATCCCAAGCTCCGGCCCGTGGACATGTCCGTGGATGGACTCTTCCTGGCCGGGCTGTGCCACTATCCCAAGCCCGTGGACGAGGCCGTGGCCCAGGCCCAGGCGGCCGTGAGCCGGGCCGGGGTCATCCTGGCCAAGTCGGTCATGCCCCTTGATTCCATCAAGAGCATGGTCACGGACAAGTGCGACGGCTGCGCCCTGTGCGTGGACACCTGCCCCTACAAGGCCATCTCGCTTACGGTCTATGTGGAGAACGGTCGCGAGCACAAGCGCATCAGTACGGACAAGGCCCTGTGCAAGGGCTGCGGCATCTGCATGGCCACCTGTCCCAAGCAGGGCGTCGATGTGGGCGGCTTCACCATGAACCAGCTCAAGGCCCAGGTCGAGAGCATTCTGATGGGCGTCTAACGCTTACGCGGCATGATACGGAGGCGGTTGCGACCATGTGCAGCGACCGTCTCCGGGATGAATACACCATCATCATGCTGCGGGCGGGGCGACCATATGCGCCCGCCGCCGCATGAGGAAAAAGGAGAGGCAACCATGGCTGACACCTATGAGCCGGTCATCATCGGCTTTCTCTGCAACTGGTGCGCCTATGCGGGGGGCGATCTGGCCGGGGTTTCCCGGTTGCAGTACCCCACGAACATGCGCGCCATCCGGGTCATGTGTTCCGGAATGGTCCATCCCAATCTGATCGTTGACGCCCTGCGCAAAGGCGCGGACGGCGTCATCGTCATGGGCTGACACCTCGGGGAATGCCATTACCTGGACGGTAATAACAAAGCGTTGGCTAGGGCTGAAGGCGCCAAGGTCGTGTTGGAAGATCTGGGCATCGATCCGGAGCGTTTCGCCATCGAGTGGGTCTCGTCGGCCGAAGCGCCCCGGTTTGCCGAGGTGGTGACCGCCTTCACGGACAAGATCAGGTCTCTCGGACCCAATCCGCTCAAGAAAAAAACGGCCGCCTGTGCGTGCGCCTAAGTCCGGGAGGAAACCATGGTCACAATAGCGGAAGAATGGCTCAACTCGTGTTCGGGCTGTGAGATCGCGATCTTAAACATCGGCGACGTCCTGGTGGATCTGTTGCCGCAGCTTGAGTTCGTGCACATCCCGGTCCTTATCGACAAGAAATACTACGGCCAGACCGGCGAAAACAAAGAACTGGACATCCCCGAGGCCGTCGTGGGCATCGTCTCCGGCGGCGTGCGCAACTCCGAGCACCTGGAGGTGCTCAAGAAGATGCGTGAGCGGTGCCAGATCCTCATCGCCCTGGGCACCTGCGCCACGGACGGCGGCATCCCGGCCCTGGGCAACATGTATTCGCTCCAGGAGATCAAGGACTTCATGTACCGGGAATCGCCGACCACCGTGCCTGGTCCCGACCCGGACTATAAAACCTACCACATCCCCGAGGCCTTCGAGACGGTCACCGCCCTGGACGAGCACGTCAAGGTGGACATCAAGCTGCCGGGCTGCCCGCCGCACCCTGATTGGATCACCGCCGCCGTGCTGGCCCTTCTGGACGGCAAGACCGAGCTCAACCTGCCCGAGCGGTCGGTGTGCGACACCTGTCCCACCATTCGCAAAAGCAAGAAAAGCGCCGGGGATCTCAAACGCATCCTGGAGTGCCCGGAATTCGATCCGGAAAAGCCGGTCGATGACATGCGCTGCCTCCTGGAACAGGGATTCATGTGTCTTGGCCCGGTCACCCGGGCCGGGTGTTCGGGCATGACCGGCACGGCCCCCCGGTGCATCGCCACCCGTGTTCCCTGCCGGGGCTGCTACGGCCCGGTCAAGGACGGGGCCCTGCCCATCGTCGATTACGTGGGCGCGCTGTCCACCGTGGGCTACGACCCGCGCAAGATGGTTGATCGCCGGGGCTTTTTGTGCCGGTTCAGCGGCGCGCACAGCGTGCTCAAAAAGATCGGCTAGTCGAAGGAAACGGCCCGGGGACAGGCATATCGGGCTCACCCCCGGGTCTTGAACGGATACGGACGCTTTTTTCTTGAACATATTCCTGGCTCGACGCCTCGGCAGTCGTCCCGGGATGAAGAGGAGAACCGCATGGCTTCGCCAAATACCGCCAAAACGATCCGCGTCGCACCCGTGACGCGCATCGAGGGCCACGCCGGGTTCGAGATCATGCTCGACGACAGCGGCAACGTGGTCGACGCGCGCATGGCCATCATGACCCTGCGCGGCTTTGAAAAGTTTGTTGTGGGTCGGCCCGTGGAGGAAGTCCGGGACATCGTCAACCGCATCTGCGGCATCTGTCCCTGGAACCACCACCTGGCCTCCTGCAAGGCCGCCGACGGCTGCCTGGGAATCACCCCGCCCCCGGCCGGACGCAAACTCCGGGAACTGTGCCATATGCTGGCCTTTATCCCGGACAAGATCCTGCACTTCTACTTCCTGGCCGCCCCGGACTTCGTCCTTGGCCCGGATGCCGACTATTCGGTCAGAAACGTGGTGGGCGTGGTCGGCGCCGCCCCGGACCTGGCCAAGCAGGTCGTGCACATGCGCTACAAGGTGCAGATGGCCCTGGAAAAGTTCGCCGGAAAGGTCATCCACCCCATCGCCGCCGTGCCTGGCGGCTACTCCCGGCCCATGCTTGAGGAAGAGCGCAAGGAACTCCTGGCCGTGGTCAAGGAGGCCCTGGACTTCAGCGTCTTTTCGCTCAATTTCGCCAAAGAGAACGTGTTCCCCAAATATCTGGACGTGATCAACACCGTCGGCGTGTTCCCGTCCGGCTATCTGGGAACCGTTCGTCCCAGCGACGGGGCGCTTGAGTTCCACGACGGCGAACTGCGCATGATGGATCAAAATGGCAACTACGAGCAGTTCAAGTATCACGAATATCAGGACTACATCGCCGAGCATGTGGAGCCCTGGACGTATCTCAAGTTCCCGTACATGAAAAAGGCCGGCAAAATCAGCCTGGACGAGACCAACCCCGTGGGCGTCTACCGGGTCAACTGCCTGGCGCGCATCAACGTGTGCGACAAGATGGCCACGCCCCTGGCCCAGAAGGAACTGGAGATCTTCCGCTCCGCCTTCGGCCGTCCGGCGCACCAGACGCTTCTGTACAACTATGCCCGGTTGATCGAGCTCATCCAGTGCTGCGAACGGGCCGAAGAGCTCTTAAACGATCCGGAGATCACCAGCCGCGAGGTGCGTCACCAGAAGATCGAACCCCGGGCCGGAGAGGGCGTGGGCTGCCTTGAGGCCCCGCGCGGCACGCTGATCCACCACTACAAGACCGACGACAACGGTCTGGTGACCATGGCCAACCTGGTGGTGGCCACGGGACACAACAACGCGGGCATGAACCTGGGCGTCAAGCAGGCCGCCAAGGCCCTGATCAAGGACGGCAAATACGACCAGGGGGTGCTCAATACCATTGAGATGACGATACGAGCATATGACCCGTGAATGAGCTGCGCCACCCACCGCCTGGACGGCGGTATCGCTCTCGAAGGCCGTATCTACGACAGCAATGGCAAGCTCCTGGATACCTTGCGTAACTACTAAGAAGTTCGACACGCGGCGCCAACTGCCGTACAAAAGGCCGTCGCCCCTGGCGACGGCCTTTTTTCACTATAAAATCAGGAAGGAAACCACGTGGATTGGTCGCTCATGTTCGAGAAGCGGGTGATGGTTTTCGGATGCGGCAACATTCTGAGGGGGGATGACGGCCTGGGACCGGCCGTGGTCAACATGCTGGAAGAGCAGGGCGGGTTGCCGGACGATGTGGGCCTTTTGGACATCGGCACCTCCATCCGGCAGGTGCTCCTGGACATGCTGCTCATGGACCCCAAACCGAAACGGATCATCGTGGTGGACGCGGTCACCGAGCCCAGCCGCAACGCCGGAGAATTCTGGGAGATCGACGTGGACATGATGAGTCCGAAAAAGATCAAGGATTTTTCCCTGCACCAGTTTCCCTCGGTCAATCTCCTGAAAGACATCAAGGAACAGACCGGGACCGACGTGCATATCCTGGTGGTGCAGACGGGCTACATCCCGGAGGAGATCACCGACCAACTGACGCCCGAGGTGGCGGCGGCCCTGCCCAAGGTGGCGGCCCGGGTCCGGGAGTTGTGCCTTCTGCCCTGATCCGACGCCGGATTTTCGTACCGCAATGAAAAAGGGCCTGGAGGATGTCCAGGCCCTTGATATCGATATTGCCGTCCGGGGTTTTTCTGCGGCGCACCGCCTGCCGGGTGGTCTCACTCCGGCCTGGCGGCCGCCCCCTGGCCAGCGCCCGGCGCGTCCGGCGTGTCTGGCGCGTCTGGGGCTCAATCCACGCCCAGCACCACGGAAAAGGCCTTGAACATGGCCCAGATGGGGTCGCCGACGGCAATGCCAAGGCGCTTCACAGACTCGTCGGTGACCAGGGCGCAGACCTCGGTGTCGTCATCCACCCTCATCACCACCTCGGCGGCGATGGCCCCCTCGTTGATGCGCAGCACCGTGCCGTACAACCGGTTGCGCATGCTGCTGACCGGGGCGTCGTCGTCCTTGACCAGGATCACCAGCGGGGCCTTGATGCTGGCCGTCACCAGGACGCCTTCCCGGATCTCGAGTTTTTCCAGGCTTTCGTTGGTGATGACTGAAACCAGTTCGTGCCCCCGGGGGGTGACCAGCGTCACCTCGGACAGGATCGTCCCGGTGCGGACCTTGGAGACCTGGCCGATGAAGGTGTTGCGGGCGCTGGTTTTCATCCTGGCCTCCTTGTGGATGTAATAGCTCACGAGGGACTGGATGTCTTCCCTGGTGAAGCTCAGGTAGTGGGCGGTCAGGTTCACCGAGCCATGCCCCAGGATGGTCTGGACGACGGTCAAGGGCACGCCGCCCCGCAATAGCTCAACGGCCCGGGAGTGGCGCAGGATGCGCGGGTTGCAGAGTTCCTTGGGCAGGCCGCATTCCTGGCCCCGCTCGTAGAATTTTCGCCTGACGTAGCCGCCGTCCATGTGCAGGACCGAACCGCGCAGGGACAAAAACGCGGGATCGTCAAAGCACCGCGCCAATTCGTCGGCCACCGCCTGGGGCAGTTTGACCTCCCGGGGCAGAATCTCGCCCTCCTTGACGCCTCCGAAACGGACCACCCCTGTCCGCCAATCGATATCGACGCGATCATCAAGGGCCAGCACCTCGCCGAGCTTGGCCCCGCAATGGCGCAGAAGCAGAAAGATCACCCACACCCGCCCCCTGGAAAGCCGCACGTCGGGCCGCTTGGCGCGATCCTTCCAGGCCGTGAACGCGGCCGCAAGCGCGCTCAATTGATCAGATTCGAGATGCTTGATGTCGCCGGGGACGGAAAAAATTTTGGCCGGACAGGGCCGCCCCTGCGCCATGGTCGCGGCGGCCGGACATGGACCGGCGGCCCGGACTGCCTTTTTGGTGTGCGTTGTGACCATCCCTGTGCTGTCTCCTGAGGTCGTCTGGCGGCGACACGCCATAAAGTGTCACGGAAATATGAAGAGTCATGACAGTCATGATTCTATACCCAACGTAACACCAAATTCCCTTCTGGCACACCATAAATTTAACTATCACGCATTCATAAAGTCCAGTGACCGCATTGCCTGCCCATTCGATACGATCTAGAAAAAATCAGTCATTTTTCGCAACAAAACACACAGTGCGATGGTTTTGCAGGAAGACATTCAGAACTTCGCGGTTGCCGTACATGCATTTGTGTCCTGGTGCAAAAGCGTGCCGTGTCCGCGGCATCTCATAATCAGTGCGGCAAGCATTGTGTCGTAAATGCACGTTGGAGTCATGTTCATGGGAATTCTCTTCGCCTTTGCGGCAGCCATTCTGGTCTTGTATCTCCTTGAAGTGCATTGGCATCCCCATGCGGCATCCCATGAAGGGGAGAGCGGCATGGGAGGAGCGGGGCACTTCGATCCGGTCAGCGGAAAGGAATTCTTCGGGCGGCTGTTGCCCCTGTTCCTTGGGGCGGCGGCCTGTCCCATGGTGTTCAAATCCGCTGTCGCCGGGGTGTCGATGGCTGTCGCCGCCCTTGTCCTGTTGCTCGCCTTCGGCGCAAAGAGAGACTGATGCCGCAGATCGTCTACCAGCCCATCGGGATAGTGCATACCCCGTTTCACAGTGTTCGCGGCATGCCCATCCAGCCTGTGGGGGCCATCGGCGTCGTCGGCCGTCTGGAGGTGTATCCCGAATTCGAAGAGGGCCTGCGCGACCTGGACGGCTTTTCCCATGTCATCATGCTTTACCACCTTCATAAAATACAGGGGCATGCCCTTTCCGTGCGGCCCTTTTTGGACACCTCCGAGCGGGGCATCTTCGCCACCCGTTCCCCCCGGCGGCCCAATCCCATCGGGATCTCCGTGCTTCGGGTGCTGTCCGTGGCCGGAAACATGGTGGAGCTTGAAAACGTGGACATGCTGGACCAGACGCCGGTCCTGGATATCAAGCCCTACGTGGCGGATTTCGATGTCTGGGACGCGGATCGTTTCGGCTGGTTCGACGGGGTCTCGGGAAACGCCGTCCGGGTGCGCAGCGACGGCCGGTTCGAGTCCGCACCGTCCTGCGAATAACGCGCGAGGGGAGGGGAGATGGCGGTTTTCGTCTGCGTGCATGGGGCCTTTCAGGGCGGCTGGGTATGGAGCAAGACGGCTGCGGCCTTGCGCGATGCGGGCCATGCCGTCTTCACGCCCACCCTGACCGGCATGGGGGAGCGGGTACATGTTCGCGGCAGGCACATGGGCCTTGAGACCTATGTCCAGGATGTGGAGAACGTCATCCTGTACGAACAGCTCTCGGATGTCATCCTGGTCTCCCACAGCTATTCGGGCATGATCACCCCGGCCGTGTGCGAACGGGTTCCCGGACGAGTGCGCCGTCTGGTGTTCGTGGATGCGGTGCTTCCCGAACCCGGCCTGTCCTTCGCCGAGGTGGCGGGTCCGGAGTTCGTCAGGGTCTTAAGCTCCCATTGCAACGGCGCCGAGGTGCGGCCCTGGCCCATGCCCATGTTCGGTCTTCCCGAGGGCGAAAAAAGCCGTTCGTTCGTCGAACGCCTGGCCCCCATCCCGTCCGCCGCCTTTCGGGACGCCTCGACCGCCCCCCGGGAAAGCGCCTGGCCCGCCCCCTATTTCATCCGCTGCACCAAGACCAAAAATCCCCTGCTGGCCCGCATGGCAGCCCATGCCCGGGAGCGCGGCTTCGGCTATGCGGAGATCAGTTCGGATCACAATCCCATGACCACCGATCCCCTTCGTCTGGCCAAGGCTCTGTGCGAAACGATTGAGGACTGACCGGCCCCGGAAACCCGGCCCCGGAAACCCGGACCGGGCTGGGCGCAGAAACCTGCCGGACGATTCACCATTCAACCCACACGGAGATCCATGATGGCACGTTTTCTTGCTTCGTTGCTTTTTGTCGCGCTTCTGGCCCAAAACGCCCTGGCCGGGCCGCTTCTGGTGGCCGCTGGGGCCGGGTACAAAAAACTCGTGGATGAGGCCGCCACGGCCTACGAGGCCAAAACAGGCCAGAAGGTGGAATTGCTCTATGGCAATATGGGCCAGATATTTGGGCAGTTGAAGGGGGGAGGCGGCATCGACATCATCCTCGGGGATAAAAGCTATCTGAGCGCCTCGGGCGTGGAGTTCGATTCCTATGTCGAGATCGGGCAAGGCCATCTGGTGGTGGCCTACGCCAAGGGGGTGGCCCTGTCCGCCCCGCAGGACATCGCCAAGCCGGAGATCAAAAAACTGGCCATGCCCGACCCGGCCAAGGCCATCTATGGCAAGGCCGCCTCGGAATATCTGGAGAAAAGCGGCCTGGCCGACAAGGTCAAGGACAAGCTCCTGGTGGTGGGCACGGTTCCCCAGGTCACGGCCTATCTGGTCAGCGGCGAAGTGGACGCCGGATTCATCAACGTCACGGACGCAAAGGGCGTGGCGGACAAGATCGGCGGCATGGTCCTGGTGGACCAGTCCCTGTATTCGCCTATCCGCATCGTGGCCGGAATCCTCAAGGAGACCAAGGAGAAGCCCGAGGTGAAGGCCTTTGCGGCCTTTCTGGCCTCGGAGGACGCCAAAAAACTGGCCGCCGCACATGGTCTGTAAGGCGCGTGCGCCGGAACCAGCCTGAGCGGAGTCCGGCCCCCCCATGCCCATTGCGGAGTTTCTATCCGACCCGGGGGTACGCGGTCCCCTGGCATTGACCCTGCGGGTCTGCCTGGTGAGCGTACCCCTTTTTTTGACGTTGGGCGTCTGGCTTGGCTACTTTCTTGGCCGATCGCGTTCGTCCCTGGCGGCGGTGGTGGATTTCATCGTATCGTTGCCCATGGTCTTTCCGCCCATCGCCACGGGATTCGGGCTCCTGCTTTTTTTGGGCAACCGGGGGGTGATCGGCCCGGCCATGCGCGACATCTTCGGGGTGGAGATCGTGTTCGGATTCACGGGGGTGGCCGTGGCCGCCGTGGTGTCCGGGTTGCCGCTCATGGTCAAGCCGGTGCAGGCGGCCGTGGGCGGGGAGATTTCCCGGTATATGGAGGCGGCCCGGGTTCTGGGCAAAAGCGAGTTCGAGATTTTTTTTCGGGTCGTGTTGCCGCTTATCCGTAAAAACATCCTGGCCGGGCTGTTTTTATCCTGGACGCGCTCCATCGGCGAGGTGGGGGTGACGCTCATGCTTGGCGGCAACATCGTGGGCCGCACCAACACCGTCTCCCTGGAGATCTACAATTCGGTGTTTACCGGCGACTACGAGCGGGCAGCCTTGCTGGCCGGGATGCTGGGGCTGGCGTCGCTTCTAGCCATGTTCATGCTCCGTCGCCTGTCCGCCGCCTGATTCGCCGCCATCCCGGTCAGCCGTCCAGGCTGCGGACGGAATGTTCCCGGCCGAGCGGCCGGGTTGCGAAGGACTCCCGTCCCAGGCGGGCCGAAACCCGCTACGGCAACGACCGTCCTACTTGAAGCGATCCGCCACGTTGTCGTCGATCCAGTGCTGGTCCCACCATTCCACGGGCGACACCTCCAGGCCATGGACGATGACTCCGAAGTGCAGATGGTCGCCGCCCGCCAGTCCCGTGGCCCCGGTATTGCCCAGGATGTCCCCGCGCTTGACCATGTCCCCGACCTTCACCGTGATCTGGCTCAGATGGGAATAGATGGTCTGAATCCCCAGGCCGTGGTCCAAAATGACAGCCTGCCCGTAGATGCCGAAAAAATCGGCCAGAATCACCTTGCCGTTTGCTGCGGCCGGAACCTGGGCATTGGCCAACGATGCCAAATCCTGGCCCATGTGGATCTGCTTGTCGATCTCGCGCCCCTGGTACATGTAGGTGCGGCGGTCGCCGAAGGCGGCCATGGGGGCGGCGTTGGGCAGGCGCATGAAGGCTTTTTTGTCCCAAAACAGTTCGGGGGAGGACTGCGCTCCCAGTTCGCGCAGGGTTTTGGCGTTGTCCCGGCGCATCTCGTTGTTGACCTTGATATAGATCTCAACCAGATCCTTCATCCCCGGATACGACGCGAAATACTGGGGCATCTTGGCCTGGAGGAATCCATCGGTCACGTTCATGGTGTCGGCCTTGAACTTGCGGGGGATGGCCTGATGGCGGAAATCCATGATCCGCTCGTTTCCGGCCAGATCCACGGCCCGCAGCCGGGGCTTGAAATCGCCCGGCTCCAGGGACAGGGGAAAGGGGAAAAAGCACACGTAATGGCCGTTGGCGATTTTAAACCCCGGAGAAAAGACGTCCCCGACCAACACCCCGGAGGATTCCGGCTCCTCGGACACCGAATAGGCGATGCAGCCTACGCCGCCCTGGCGCACGTTATGGGCTTGGCTCAGGACGCCCACCACGGGCGGCGTGGAATCCAGGGACAGGGTCTTGTGCATGAGCGCGGAGTTCCCCGCTCCGAACCCGTGGATGGAGTTGTCCGTGGCCGTAACGTCGAGGTCGAAGGGGCCGTCCTTAAGTCCCGCGCTTTCCAGGGTAAAGGTCTCGGAGGCCTGGGGGGGGGCGGGGGAATAGGCCTTGTCAAGGATCGTGATCTTCTTGTCGCCCTGACTCACGATGACGCTTAACGCCCGGATGCCTGACCCCGAATCCGTCGCCTCCACCGTGTATTCCCGCTTCGGCGAGACGCTTGGGGTGTCGGGGCGCAGGGTCACATGGGGCGCTTCGCCGTCCGTCAGAAAGAAATATCCCGCTGCGCCCCCCAGGGCCATGCAGACGAGAATGGTCAGGAAAAACAATTTTTTCATGGATGCTGTCCTTTTTGCTGCCCGACAACATAGCGGGATGCGCCAGCGAATTCAAGCTGCCCAAACGGCAGGGGCAGAGGCGGGGAATCCTTCCCTGAATTGCGCCAGCTCCCGATGAGACGGAGCTCCATCCTTGCTTGCGGATAGGGAAAAGAGTACTCGTTGCCCCCATGGGAAAAGGCGTTGCAGCCAAGGGTGCGCCCGCTCGTGCGGCGCGGACCCGCCATTGATGGACAGATCCCTGTGGAGACCCATGCGCAAATTCCCCTTGACGATCCTGTTGTATGTCGTGGTCTGCCTCACTCCCGTCTTCATAATGGAGCAGGGGGGGGCGGCCTTTGCCCAAACCGGATCGCCCCCTGCCGCGTCGGCGACGGTGGAAAACGCCGCCTCCCTGTCGGCCCGGGAGAAAAAGGCCCTGGACCATGAAACCCGGGAGACCGAAACGTGGCAGACGATCCTGGCCGGAATCGAAAAGGATCTGGACCTGCGCATCCGCCAGACCGAGGCCTTGCGTACGATCCTGCCCGCCATGAAGGTCGAGCTTGGAGACGCCCTGGCCAAGGCCGACAACCGCCTGGACCAGCTCTTGCTTTTGCGCGGCGTGGCCGGGGAGACCCCGTGGGCCTATCGCAGCATTCTCATCCAGTTGCGGGAGCTTGAGCGCTATGTGGAACTGAAGCGGTCTCCCCTGGACGACCGCCAGGCCAGGCTGGCCCAGGCCAAAAAGGACTATTCCTCCATACGGGCCATTCGGAAAAAAGGCCTGACCCTGGATTACGCCGCCGGGACGAGCGACAGCTTAGACGCCCCCCTGGCCCGGTTTCGGGAATTCAAAAAGGATCTCGACGAGATCAAGGCGGATGTCGACGACGCCCTGACCCAGGCCGATCAGTTGCAGGCCGGAATCACCCAGGTGCAGGACCAGATCCAGGCGGGATTTATCGATGCCCTGAAACGCTACTATTTTTCCCG
The DNA here is from genome assembly GCF_013376455.1 of Desulfolutivibrio sulfodismutans DSM 3696. GTDB lineage: Bacteria > Desulfobacterota > Desulfovibrionia > Desulfovibrionales > Desulfovibrionaceae > Desulfolutivibrio > Desulfolutivibrio sulfodismutans. The sequence goes on from NZ_CP045504.1 coordinate 613,350, forward strand.
GTCGGACACTCTGTTGACCCTGGAAGGGTGGCAATCCCTGGACGACGATATGGAGGAATGGGCCGAGGCCTTTCCACGCTTCGCCGGTCCCCTGGTGGGCTGGGTGCGCTGGACGTTGTTTTTTGCCTATCTGGCGGGCTTTTTCATCCTCCTGTGCCTGGCGGCGGCCGTTGTGAAATCCCTGCGCGCCAGGGCCGAGCGCCCCGGAAACGTGTCGCTGGAAACGGATTCAGAAGCGAAGCGTAAAACGCAAGAAGAAACGTCTCAGGCAATGTCTCTAGAAGCGGAAGGCGGCCGCCTCGAAACGGATGCCGATAATGAGGCCCCCGCCGCGCCGCAATCTGACCCGGATCTCTTCGGGCCACCGTCCGGTTTGGATCTTCAGCAACGCCTCGGCCGACTGCTGGTCTTTCTGGGGCTGTCCCTCTACCTTGCCGACCAGTTGACGCTTTTTACCAACAATCAGTTCGTCGCCCTGGGGTGGGTGGTGTTGATCGCCTTCGGGGTCATGCTCGTGCTGTCGCGCCGCATGTCCCTGACCCAGGCGTCGGAGACGCCGCCGCTGGTGCGCCGCCCCATTTTCGTCTTTTCCGTGCTTTTCGCCCTGGGGGCGGCGCTTCAGGCCCTCAACATCCCCGCCACGGGCGTGGGACTCGTGTGGAGCCTGGCCGCGTTGTGGGCCTCCATCCGTCTGTACCGCCTGAGGGCCCAGGCCGGAAACGCCTCGCGACTACGCAACTTTTCGGCCCAGGCCGGATATCTCATGGCCCTCATGGTTGTGGCCGGGCTGGCCGGTTTTGGTCCGCAAAGCCTCATTGTGACCCAGGCCATCTTCATGCTGCTTCTGACTCTGTGGTGTTCCCGCCTGCTGCACCAGGCGGTCGTGTCGTTTGCGACGGCCAGGGGAGGGGAGGCGAGGCCGGGGCTTGGCCTGCCCTTCGCCCAGACGATCATCTATGCCTTCTATATTTTCTGGGTGCTGCAGTACATGGGCGGGCCAGGCTTTGCCGACTACGTTATGGATCTTTCCCTGACCATCGGCGTGGCGACCATCACCCCCCATGCCGTGATAACCCTGGTGGTGGCTTTTTTCCTGGCCAAGGTGCTTCTGTCCTGGCTCGGCTCTCTGTTCTCCATGCCCCAGTTGGGGGGCCGGAAGATGGACCCGGGACTGAGCCACGCCCTGAAAAACATCAGCTCCTATCTGGTCTGGCTGGGGTTCATGCTGCTCACCCTGTATTTGTTCGGGGTGTCCCTGCACGCCCTGGCCTGGATCGCCAGCGGCCTGTCCGTGGGCATTGGCTTTGGCTTAAAAGACATCGTCAACAACTTCGTCAGCGGCCTGATCATCATGTTCGGGGGATCGATCAAAAAGGGCGACATCATCCAGCAGGGCAAGAACTTGGGCGAGGTGGAGAGCGTCTCCATCCGCAACACCATCATCCGCACCCTGGACAACACCATGGTCATCATCCCCAATTCCAGCTTTCTGCGTGGGGAGATTGTCAACTTAAGCTACCACGACACCACCATGCGCCTGACCATTCCCGTGGCCGTGGCCCCGGGGGCCAAGATCAAGAAGGTGCGCAAGCTGCTTTTGGAGGTGGCCAAGGAAAACGAGGCCGTGCTCAAAAAACCCAAGCCCGAGGTCAACATCCGTCAGTTTGGCCGTTTCGGCGTGGAATTCGACCTGTACATCTGGATCGACGACTTCATGAAAAAATTCAAGACGGAGTCGGACATCTTGTCCGAGATCGACAAAAGATTCCAGGAAAACAAGATCATGATGGCTTTCCAGGGGGTCAAGGTCAAATACAAACCCAAAGGCACTGAGGAGATGCAGTTGGAGGAGGCCCGGGCGGCCCTTAGGGAAAAACGCGGCGAGACGTTCAAGTTGGTCCGGCAGATGCGCCGGGTGCATTCCAGGCGCAGATGGAATCTCTCCCGGGTCACGGTGCGGCTGCCGGAATAGCCCCGCAACGGCCGCCACAGATTCAGCCACATAAACGCCAGGAGCATCGCCCCATGCGCCATGTTTTCGCCTCCGCCGTCCTTGCCGTCTTCCTTTGGAGCGCGCCGCTTTCGGCCGTGGCCCAGACGTCGCCCCCGTCCGCACCGCCATCCCCCCCTGCGGTTTCCACCATCCTGAAAGTGGGAACCACGCAGATGCCGCCGTTTTCGTATAAAAACGCCCAAGGAGAATGGGAGGGCATAAGCATCGACCTGTGGCAGGATATGGCCGACGAGATGGGATACGGGTTTACGCTTGAAGAATTCGATGAGAAATCCCTGCTGCAGGCCGTGGAACAGGGCCGGATCGATGCGGCGGTCACGGCCCTGTCCATCACCCCGGACTCGGAACGTCACATGGATTTCACACATCCCTATTATCTGAGCGGACTGGGGATCGCGGTTCCGGATCGGCCGGTGGGCAATATCTTCATCCATGTGGTACGTGAGCTTATTTCCCCCCAGTTTTTGATCTACGTGGGGCTCATGGGCTTGTTGTTGATGATCAGCGGCCTTGTGGTGTGGTGGATTGAACGGCGTTTGAATCCCGACCAGTTCGGACGCGGCCCCCGGGGCATTGTGGACGGCATGTGGTGGTCCGCCGTGACCATGACCACCGTGGGCTATGGCGACACCGCCCCCAAAAGCATCGCAGGACGGCTTCTGGGCATGCTCTGGATGTTCGTCTCGGTGGTGCTGGTGTCCGTTTTTACGGCCAGCGTGACCACCACCCTGACCGTGGGCCGCATCGAGGGCAAGGTCAACGGTCCGGCCGACCTGCCGACGGCCGCAGTGGGCTGCGTCTCCCAAGGAACGGCTGAGGACTATCTGCGCCATATCCACGCCAGGCCGCGCCAATACACGGATATCCACGCCGCCCTGGCCGCCCTGTCGGCAGGGGAGCTGGACGCCGTGGTGGATGATCGGCCCTTTTTGCTGCACACGGTACGGGAAGGCTATTCCCACAAAGCGGTGGTTCTGGACGCGCACTTCGACCCCACGTTGTACGGGTTCGCCTTTCCCCTGGGCAGCGCCTTGCGCAAGCCGGCCAACGTGGTCCTTCTGCGTTTGCGCATGGACCGGGACTACTGGGAAAAGCTGACCGGTCCGTATCTCGGGGAATAGGAACGGCGCCGCCAGGCCGGTCGACGGAGGTGATCGATTGGTTGGCCTGCCAGTTCAGTGTATGGGCCTTTCCATGGGGCTTGCCCGAAATTGTCAAAAAGATTAATGTCTCCGCGTAAAGAGGTAAACACATGTCTGCACGTCGTGACTGCGACGTCTGAAGGAGTGCAATGAAAAGCCGCCCCCTGTCCGGACGAATTCCTGTGTTTCGTGTGGCGCTCATGATGGCCGTGTGTTGTCTGTTCTTTTCAGGTTGTGAAAAGAAGCCCGAACAGAAGGCGGCCTTGCAACCCGTAGACGTCACGGTTCTTCAGGTCGCCACGACGAGCGCGCCGCTCAACGTCGACGGCGTAGGCCATGTCTATGCCTATAATACCGTCAAAGTCCGTCCCCAGGTCACGGGCTACATCAAAGAGACTTTTTTCGTGGAAGGGCAGGAGGTGAAGGCCGGAGACAGGCTGGTGCTCATCGACCCGGCCCCGTTCCAGGCCAAGGTGGACGAGGCCAAGGCCACGCTTCTGCGCGACAAGGCTACGGCTGAACAGAACCGCCGGGATTGGATGCGGTATAAGGATCTGGTGGAGAAGGCGGTCATCAGCCAGGAAGACTACGAGAAAAAGCGTACGGACTATCAGCAGGCCAAGGAACAGGTCCGGATGGACGAGGCCAATCTGGCCGATGCGGAAATCAGCCTGTCCTGGTGCTCCATCGCCTCTCCCGTGGACGGCGTCTGCAGCCTGCAACAGATCAAGACCGGCAACCTGGTCGAGGAAAACAAGGACACCATCCTCACCGTCAACCAGATTCGCCCCATTAACGTCCAGATTTCCGTGGCGGAAAAGGATTTGCCCGATCTGCGCTCCCATGCCGCCATGAGCCAGCTTCCCGTCAAGGCCACCTTTCCCGGCAAGGATGCCCCGGCCAGCACGGGGGTGCTGACGGTCATCAACAACGCCGTGGACAATACCACGGGCATGATCACTGTCCAGGCTGAATTTTCAAACGAGAACAAGGCCTTATGGCCTGGTCAGTTTGTAGAGGCCTCCGTGGTTCTGGCCATTCAGTCGGACAAGATACTTGTCCCGTCGGACGCCCTCATGGAAACCCAGGACGGCATCTCGGCCTTCGTGGTCAGCCCGCAAAAGACCGTCGAGATGCGCAAGGTCAAGGTCGGACGCAAAATCGGAACACAAACCGTGATCGAATCGGGCATAAGCCCCGGCGACACGCTCATCACCTCGGGACAGATCAAGCTTTTCCCCGGGGCGCCGGTGAACGTCATCACCGACAAGAAATACGACGATGGGCCGGTTCCCCCGGCGGCGGCGACCACGCAAGGGCAGGGGACGGCCGCTGGCGGAGGGCAGGGCGCACCCGACAAGGATCGGCAGGGCTCCTAACACCACAAGGATCACGGGCATGACCGATCTTTTCATCAAGCGTCCGGTAGCCACCACGCTGCTCATGGCGGCCCTCGTCTTTTTCGGCGTGGTTTCCTATTTTTCGCTGCCTGTCAGCGAAATGCCCAACATCGACTTCCCGACCATTCAGGTCACGGCGAACCTGCCGGGCGCGGACCCGGAAACCATGGCCTCGGCCGTGGCCACGCCGCTTGAGCGGCAGTTCTCGTCCATCTCGGGACTGCAATCCATGAGCTCGGTCAACGCCCTGGGCTCCACCACCATCACCCTGCAGTTCGATCTTTCACGCAATCTCGACGGCGCGGGCACGGATGTTTTGACCTACATCAACGCCGCCCAGGGCAGCCTGCCCAACACCCTGCCCAGTCCCCCGACCTTCCAGAAGGTCAACCCGGCGGACATGCCCATTGTCTATATCCGCATCGCCAGCGACTCCATGCCCCTTTACAAGGTCACGGACTACGCCAAGACCTTCATCAGCCAGCGCATCTCCATGATCAACGGCGTGGCCCAGGTGTCCATCTACGGCGACCAGACCTACGCCCCCAGGGTCCAGGTCAATCCCGACAAGCTGGCCGCCCTGGGCATCGGAATCGATGAGGTCGCCGACGCCTTCTCCTCGGAAACCGTGATGTTGCCCACGGGATCCCTGTACGGCACGGAGAAGCTTTATACCATCAAGACCAGGGGCCAGTTGCACACGGCGGCGGCCTACAACCGCCAGATCATCACCTACCGCAACGGCCAGCCCATCCGCCTGGCCGATGTGGGAAGGGCTATCGATTCCACCATCAACGACAAAAACGCCGCGTATTTCAACCAGGACCAGGGCATCATTATCGCCGTCAAAAGGCAGGCAGGGACCAACACCATCGAGGTGGTCAAGGACATCATGACGCTTTTGCCCCAGATCGAGGCCACCCTGCCGCCCTCGATCACCGTCGAGGTGCTCTACGACCGTTCTGTTTCCATCGAGGACTCCATCGTCGACGTGCAGTTCACGCTGCTTTTGTCCGTGGCCCTGGTGGTGGTGGTCATCTTCTTCTTCCTCAAAAACATCCCGGCCACCCTCATTGCGGCCATGGCCCTGCCTTCGTCCATCATCGGCACCCTGGCGGTCATGCAGGTTCTCGGATTTTCCCTGGACAACCTGTCCATGATGGCCCTGATCCTGGCCGTCGGGTTCGTGGTGGACGACGCCATCGTCATGATCGAAAACGTGGTGCGCCACATGGAAATGGGCAAAAAGGTCATGCAGGCCTCCCTGGACGGGGCCCGGCAGATCGGCTTCACCATCATCTCCATGACCCTGTCCCTGTCCGTGGTGTTCATTCCCATCATGTTCATGGCCGGCATCCTGGGCCGGGTGCTCAATGAGATGGCCGTGACCATCACCGTGGCCATCCTGGTCTCCGGGTTCGTCACCCTGTCTTTGACGCCCATGCTGTGCAGCCGGTTTTTATCAGGAAAAATGAACGAATCCGAAGGATTGTTCAAACTCATCGAGCGGGGATACGAGAAAACCCTGCATGTGGCCCTGCGCTTCCGGGCCGTGGTGCTTCTGCTCTCCATGGGGGTTTTGGCCCTGACCATGTGGCTTTTCACCGTGGTGCCCACGGGATTCATACCGGCCACGGATTCGGGCATGTTCTACCTGTTCGCCATGGCCGAGCAGAGCGCCTCCTTCGACACCATGAAGGAGCGGCTTTTGCGGCTCAACCGGGTCATCGCCGCCGACCCCGATATTTTTAAAATGATTGGCGTCATCGGCGTGGGCGGCCCCGTCACTTCCATGAACAACGCCGCCGGGTTTCCGCTGCTCAAGCCCATGAAGGATCGCAAGGCCAGCGCCCAGGAGATCATCGACCGCCTGCGCCCCAAGGTGGCCCAGGTACCGGACCTTATGATCTTCATGTACAATCCGCCCTCCATCCAGATCGGCGGCAAGCAGACCAAGGCCCTCTATCAGTTCACCTTGTTGTCTCCGAACACCTCGGAGCTCTATCCTTTGGCCCGCAAGATGGAAGGGCTCATGCGCAAGCTGCCGGAACTGGCCGACGTCAACACCGACATGCAGATCAATGGTCCGCAGATCTTCGTGGACATCGACCGCGACAAGGCCAAGACCCTGGGGGTCACGGCCCAAAGCCTGGAAACGGCGCTCATGACCGCCTATGCGGCCAGACAGGTGACCAACCTGTACGCCAACACCGACACCTACAAGGTCATTGTTGAGGTGCAGCCCGAGTTCCAGCGCCGACCGGACCTGATGAACAAGCTTTACGTGCGCACCAGCCAGGCCGACGACACCACCGGGGACATGAAGCTCGTGCCCTTAAACGGCATGGTCAGCATGCGCGAGGGCGTGGGACCGCTGGTGGTCAACCACACCGGCCAGCTGACCTCGGTCACCATCTCCTTCAACACGGCAGGCGTCTATTCCCTGGGACAGGCAGTCACGGCCATCACCGACCTGGCCAAAAAGGAACTGCCGCCCACCATCAGCTATTTCTTTGAAGGACAGGCCACGGCCTTCCAGGAATCCCTGAACAGCGTGCCCTTCCTGCTGCTTTTGGCCATCATGGTCATCTACATCATCCTGGGCGTCCTCTACGAAAGCTTCATCCATCCCCTGACCGTGCTTTCGGGCCTGCCCTCGGCGGCCCTGGGCGGCCTGGTGACGCTCCTGTTCTTCGGCCGTCCCCTGGATCTGTACGGCTTCGTGGGCATCATCATGCTCATCGGCATCGTCAAGAAAAACTCCATCATGGTCATCGACTTCGCCATCGAGGCCGAGAAGGAGGGCAAAACCCCCTTCGAGGCCGTGTTCGCGGGCTGCGTGGTGCGGTTTCGGCCCATCATGATGACCACCGTGGCGGCCATCGCAGGCATCATGCCCATCGCCCTGGGCTACGGCGCCGGCGGCGACGCCCGGCAGCCCGTGGGCCTGGTGGTGGCGGGGGGGCTTGTCATCTCCCAGGTCGTCACCCTGTACCTGACCCCGGTGTTTTATACCTACATGGACGAGCTCCAGCACTGGCTGACCAAACGCTCGGAGAGCCGCGCCGACGCCTCATGATGCGTCTGGACGCGGCCCAAACCGCCAGCGCGCTGCCCTTTGACCGGCTGGCCGACGCCCTGGCCGAGGTCTTGATCCTCAAGCGGCGGGGCGGGGTTTCCGCCCCGCCCCGGCTGCACATGCCCCTGCCCGGCGGCGTGCTTTTGGTCATGCCCGCCACGGACCACCAACTGCTCATGGTCAAACGCATCACCGTGCATTCCGGCAATCCCGGCCGGGGCCTGCCCGCCATCCAGGGCGAGGTCACGGTGTCCGACGCGGCCACGGGAAAACCCCTTTTCGAACTGCATGGCCCCACGGTGACCGCCCGGCGCACGGCGGCCCTGAGCCTTCTGGCGGCGCGCCTTCTGGCCAAAAGTCCGACCGGGCCGCTGGTGGTCGTGGGGGCGGGGGTGCAGGCCCGGACGCACGCCCTGGCCTTTCATGAGGGCCTGGGGGTGAAGGCCTGTGCCGTGTCCTCGCGCACGGCGGCCAAGGCCGAAGCCCTGGCCCAATCCTTGCGGCAGGCGGGTCTGGACGCCAAGGCCGTGGACGCCCAAGAGCTCTCCGGGATGCTGTCCGAATCGTCTCTCGTGGTCACGGCCACCACGGCCACGGACCCGGTCATTCCGGACAGGGTTGCAGACGACGCCTTCCTGGCCGCCGTGGGATCATTTTCCCCCCGGGCGGCCGAGATTCCGGCCGGTCTGGTTCGTCGGTCGCAGGTCTACGTGGACGATCTGAAGGCGGCGCAGGAGGAGGCGGGCGATCTCATCCGGGCCGGGGTGGACTTCGGGCGCATCACGCCCTTGGAGGATGTGGCGGACGGCGCGGCCCAAGGCCCGGACTCGGGCAAAGGACCGGTGCTATTTAAAAGCGTGGGGCACGCCCTGTTCGATCTGGCCGCCGCCCGGCTGGCCATGTGCTCTCTGTCGGCGGCTTCGCCCGCATCCTGAGCGAAATTCCAGGGAGACCGCGGCCCTCGCGCCGTCCGGAAGAGGCCTTCCGGTCAGGCCGCCCCTGTGTTTTTTGAGGAGGCGGCCTGCGGCTTGGCCGTGCGGTCCAGCCGCCAAACCACGATCCCCAAGGCCAGCGCCGCCATGGCCAGGAAAAACAGGACCGCGTTGGTATGGCAAAAGGCGGCCACCAATTGGCCGGGAGGCACATGGGTCATGTCCGCCCGCGTGGGCATGGCCGTCATGCCCGCCACCGAGGCGGTGAATATGGCCCCGGTCAGGGGCATGCCCGTGGACTGGCCGAACACCCGGGTATAGTTGAGCAGCCCCGAGGCCACGCCCAGCCGCTCACGCGGCACGGCCCCCATGATGGCGCTGTTGTTGGGAACCTGGAACAGCCCGATGCCGATGCCCACGGGACAGTTGCGCAGGACGAATTCCCACCAGGGGGCGTCCTGGGTCAGCCCGGTCATGGCCAGATAGCCGATGCCCACCGTGGCCAGTCCCAGGATGCTCAATCCCCGCGACCCGAAGCGGTCGGAGAGGGAGCCGGACAGCATGGCGAACACCCCCATGCACACGGGCAGGACCATCATGATCAGCCCGACCTCCCGGGGGGAACGCCCCTGGGCCATCTGCAGGAAAAAAGGCACGATGAACCCGCCGGACAGGGAGATGAACACCAGAACCGACATGAGCAGGTTCAGGGAAAAGCGCAGATTGCGGAACAGGGACAAATCGATCATGGGCTGGGCCGTGCGCCGCTCCACCATAAGAAATCCCGCAAATCCGATCACGGAGAGACCCAGCAGGGACAGGGCGCCTGTCTGGTCGAAGCCCGTCTTCTGGCCCAGGGTCATTCCCAGACAGTAACAGCCCAGCGTCACGGCGGCGACGACCGCGCCGGGCACGTCGAAGCGTTGCCTGGCCTGGGAGGGGGGCAGGGCGGGCATGTATTTGGCCACAATGCGCATGGCCAAAAGCCCGATGGGCACGTTGACCAGAAAGATCCAGCGCCATCCGGCCAGATCGATGAGGATTCCCCCCACCGACGGCCCCAGGGCCAGTCCCATGGACACCGTGGCCCCCACAAAGCCGATGGCCCGGCCGCGTGTGCCGGGCGGGGCGATCTCGGTGACGATGGCGATGCCCAGGGCCTGGCTCATGGCCGCGCCCACGCCTTGCAGGGCCCGGAAGGCGATCAGCCAATGGGCGCCCGGGGCCAGCCCGCATAAAAGCGAGGAGGCGGTGAAGATGATCAGGCCGGTTGCGAAGATGCGCTTTTTGCCCATCATGTCCCCGAGCCGGGAGATGAGCAGCAGCAAGCAGGCGATGGCCACCACGTAGCTTAGGATCACCCACTGGATGGTGGCGAAATCCACCCCGAGGCTTGCAGCCAGGGTGGGAAGCGACACGTTGACGATGCTCATGTCCAGGGTGGCCATGAGCACCATCATGTTCACCCCGAGCATGGACAGGGCCACGGAGGAGCCGATGGCGGGTTCCGGGACGGATGAGGCGTTTTCTGGCATGGAGAGTCCTTGGCGCGCCGGGTTTTTCCGGATGCGCGCAGAGCCGTCATTTCTATAGTGATGCCGTCTGGGTCGCAAAGCTTTTTTTATGGGCCTTCTCGGAAATCCCGACGGCGCACGGCCTGCCGAGACGGTGGCGCGGTCCTTGCCTGGGAGGGGGGCCGACGTGTAGATTGGGGCCTGGAGGATACGCCGTTATGGACAGCATGGTGATTGACGTTCGGTTCCCCGGTGGAAAAAAGGTGCTGGCGGACTTCGGCGATGTGGCCATCGCGACGGACCAGCCGGTCAAAAGCGGCGGAGAGGGGAGCGCCCCCCAGCCGTCACAGATGTTTTTCGGGGCCGTGGCCGCCTGCTCCGGCTATTATGCCCTGGCCTTTTGCCAAAATCGGTCCATCGACACCACCGGACTCGGTCTGTCGGTGCGCTGCCAGCCCGACGAGCGCACCAAGCTCGTGGGCACGGTGGAGATGGAGCTGACCCTGCCCGTGGGATTCCCGGAAAAATACCGCGAGGCCATTGTCCGGGCCGTGGAGGCCTGCTGGGTGAAAAAACACTTCGAGCATCCGCCCCTTTTTTCCGTGCGTACCCGTTGATTCCCGGCCTCGCCGCCGGGCTGTGGTTTCGGCTGCCGGGTATGCCAATGGCCCGTCGGGATGCCCATGATCCAACATGTCCCCGCTAAACAGCAAAAGGCCGCCTCCCCCGCACATCGGGGAAGACGGCCTTTTCCCTGGTGGATATCGTGCGTTACAGCCGCTCGTACGTTTGGCCCGATGTCACTGCCGGGCGGGCGCCGGAACCGGCGGATGATCCGGCGATGGACTTGGAGGTCCGGCCCGTGGGGTGGCCCCGGCTGACCCGGAAAAAGGCAATGGTGGCCTGGAGCTGCTCGGACTGACCGGCCAGTTCCTCCGAGGTGGAGGCCATTTCCTCGCTGGCCGAGGCGTTTTGCTGCACCACCTGGTCAAGCTGGCTGACGGCCTTGCTGATCTGTTCCGCCCCGGCGTTCTGCTCGACCCCTGAGGCGGCGATCTCCTCCACCAGCCCGGCCGTCCGTTTGATGTCCGGGATGAGCCGGGAGAACATGACTCCGACCTCTTCGGCCACAGCCACGCTTGTTCCGGACAATTCCCCGATCTCGGCTGCGGCCGCGCCGCTGCGTTCGGCAAGTTTTCGGACCTCGGCGGCCACCACGGCGAACCCCTTGCCGTGTTCCCCGGCCCGGGCGGCCTCGATGGCGGCATTCAGGGCCAACAGGTTGGTCTGGCGGGCGATTTCCTGGATGATGGAAATTTTTTCAGCAATGTTTTTCATGGCCATCACGGCCTTGTTCACGGCCTCGCCCCCCTGTTCGGCGTCGGAGGCGGCCTTGAGCGCGATCTGACGGGTCTTTTGGGCGCTGTCCATGTTCTGGCGCACGTTGGCTGTCATCTCTTGCATGGAGGACGAGATTTCCTCCACCCCGGCGGCCTGTTCGCTGGCCCCCTGGGAGAGATGCTGGGCCGAGGCCGACAACTCCTCGCTGCCCGAGGCCACGTTTTCCGTGGCCGATTGCACGTCGGCCACCACCTCGCGCAGTTTTTCCACCATGTCGTTCAGGGCTCTGGCCAGCACCCCGATTTCGTCCTTCTGCTCGATGGCCAGGTTGGTGGTGAAATCGCCCTCGGCCATGGCCTGGGCGAAGGTCACCCCTTTTTGCACCGGCCCGGTGATGGCCCGGGTGATGACCACGGTCACCAGGATGCCCAGGAGCAGGGCCGCCCCCAGCCCGATGGAGGTCGTGGAGATGGCCGCATCCAGGGACGCCAGGGCCTCGGAGGCCATGGCCGTGGTGCTTTTTTCAGCCAGGGCGGCCCGGTCGGATGCCCGGTCCAGCACCCCGGAATAGGTGACGATGCGTTCCTGGATAAGCGGGGCCACGGCCTTTTGCTCGGCGAGGATGTCTCCCACGGCCTTGCGGAAGACCTCGGCCGCCGCCGTCACCGTCGCCAGTTGCTTCAGGTTTGCTTCCTGCCGGGTGACTTGCCGCAGTTCGTCCGTAAGCTGGATGACCTTGCCCGTCTGGATGCCGCAGGCCTCCAGGGCGGTGCTGTTGCTTGTGGCCTGGGCCTCCCAGGCGTCAGCCCGGATGTCCTCGCCGGCCATGAGGATAGCCATTCCACGTTCGATGCGGTCCTGGCGGATTTTGAGTTCCCCCGCTGAATCGTTGGCCGTGATCTGGCGAAGCATGGCGCTTTGCTGCTCTTTCAGGTAGGCCCCGATGCTCTCGGAAAAGCTCTGCGCCGCCTTGATCAGGGCTTCCCGGGCGGCCTTGGTGCGCTCCACGCTCTGCTGCGTCTTCTCGACGGAGACCTCATAGGCGTCCATGGATCCGGAAATCTCCCGCAACACCTTTCCAAAAGAGTCGGCATCTCCGGAACCAGACGTGTCCTTGAGTCCGGAGAGGCCCTTTTGCATGGCCGCACGGGCCATGGCCATTTCCTTGCGGCCTTTTTCCAGCCATTCCGGCTGGAGATTCAAGCTATAACCCAGGTTGTAATACCCGGCCTGACGTTGATGGCGTTCGATGATCCCGGACAGCGACCACTCGGGAACATTGGTCTGGGCCAGAACATGGTTCTGGGTCCGGACGCCGCTCATGGAGACAATGGATACAGCGCCCACGGCCATGGCAATGGCCAGGACCAGGGAAAATCCCAGGCCGATCTTGCCGGCTAACTTCAAATTCTTGAACATGAGTCATTCCTTTTGACGGTGTCTGAGCCGACCTGCAGCATCATGGCTATGACAATCGGCCGGGGAAGTTGCGCCTCCCTTCCCGTGCGGCGTTGCCGGAGGTCAAAAGCAGTGCGGCGTTTTCTCGAACACTCCCGATCCGGACGACCCGAATCGGATCGGGGTGTGTCTGAGGTTCAAACCAATCACGCTCCTTCCGAAGTATCGAAAGCCTTCCGGTGACGTCAATGGGAATCCTCACAGTCAGTCGCGATACCGCATTCGGCTGTGGCCGGTTTCAGACATATTCATGGGTGATATCTTGGTATTGTTATTAAATACGAATGTATATCGCCATGCCCGGGTGTCTGTTTCCAGACGGTGCATTGGTCATGCCTTTGTCGCCAGGCCGCCCTGTGTTCGTAACACATTCCTGCCAGTTCTTTTTATCCATCAAACCGCAACCTAAAGGAGACGGGGATGCAACGCCGCACGCACGCACTGGCAGGAATGATCCTGGGGTTTGCCGTGGCCCTGACCCTGGTGGTTTCAGGCCTGGCCCGGGCCGGGGAAATCCTGGTCTACACCGCCTTGGAGGACGACGAATATCCCGGCTATCTGGAACTCTTCAAAAAGGACCACCCGGACATCACGGTCAAGGTGGTGCGCGACTCCACGGGCATCGTCACGGCCAAGCTTCTGGCCGAGAAGGACAACCCCCAGGCCGACGTGGTCTGGGGAACGGCGGCCACCAGCCTTCTGGTGTGCGACCAAAACGGCATGCTGGAAGGCTACGCCCCGAAAAATCTGGACAAAGTGGCCAGTCAGTTCCGCGATGCGGCCAATCCGCCCCATTGGGTGGGAATCAAGGCCTGGGAAACCGGTTTTTGCGTGAACACCGTGGAGTCTGAAAAGCAGAAGCTGCCCATCCCGGCTTCCATGGCCGATCTGGTCAAGCCCGAATACAAGGGCAAGATCGTCATGCCCAACCCGGCCTCCTCGGGGACCGGCTTTTTGACCGTCTCGGCCGTGCTCCAGACCATGGGCGAAGAAAAGGGCTGGCAATTCCTGGACAAACTGCACGACAACATCGCCCAGTACACCCATTCCGGATCCAAGCCCTGCAAGATGGCCGGGGCCGGGGAATTCCCCATCGGCATCTCGTTCGGCTACCGGGGAATCATCCAGAAGCAGAAGGGTGAGCCCGTGCAGACCGTGTTCCCCGCCGACGGCTGCGGCTGGGACGTGGAGGCCAACGCCCTGGTCAAGAAGGCGGCCATCAAGCCCGAGGCCAAGGTCTTTTTGGACTGGGCGCTGGGGGCCGACGTCATGAAGATGTACGCCAAGGTCTACCCTCTGACCGCCTATCCCACGGGTGTGGCCATCCCCGAGGGCTATCCGGCCGATCCCTTCAAGATCCTGGTGAAAAACGACTTCCAGTGGGCGGCCAAGAACCGTGAACGCATCCTGGCCGAGTGGACCAAGCGCTACGGCAGCAAAAGCGAAGCCAAATAGGCCTTCCGATCCCGTTGCCTCCCCTATCACAGGCGCGATCCGGTCTTTCCCGTCGGATCGCGCCGCCGAGGACATCATGCCCCAGCGTGCCCCAGGCAAAAACGAGCCGTATCTGTTGGTGGAGAACGTCACCAAACGTTTCGGGAATTTTTACGCCCTGCGCGAGGTGGGCCTGGCGGCCTCGGCCGGGGAATTCGTGTGCATCCTGGGGCCAAGCGGCTGCGGCAAGACCACCATGCTGCGGGTGGTGGCCGGGCTGGAATCCCATGAGGCCGGGCGGGTGGTCCTGGCCGGGCGCGACGTCACCGGATTGCCCGTGTCCCGTCGCAATGTGGGCATCGTGTTCCAGTCCTACGCCCTTTTTCCCAACCTGACCGCCGCCGAGAACGTGGGTTATGGCCTGAAAAGCCGCAACGCCGCCAGGGGGGCCCGGCACGACCGGGTCAAGGAGTTGTTGCGGCTGGTAGGGCTGACGGGGCTTGGCGAGGTCTATCCAGCCAGACTCTCGGGAGGCCAGCAGCAGCGGGTGGCCCTGGCCCGGGCTATGGCCCTGTCCCCCAAGCTGCTTCTCCTGGACGAGCCCCTGTCCGCCCTGGACGCCAAGGTCCGCATCATGCTGCGCGGCGAGATACGCGCCTTGCAGCGGCGTCTGGGGGTGACCACGGTGATGGTCACCCACGACCAGGAGGAGGCCCTGACCATGGCCGACCGCATCCTGGTCATGCACGAGGGCATGGTAGTCCAGGACGGTTCGCCCCGGGACATCTACGACGCCCCGGCCACCCCCTTTGTGGCCTCGTTTATCGGGTCCATGAATTTCATCGGCGGCGGCAAGCGCCATCCCGACGGCACCGTGTTCCTGGGCAACCGCTCCATCAGGGGGGCAAACGGCCCGAGGATCGCCCGGGGGGCAGGGGATGCGGGAGAGGTGACCCTGGCCATCCGGCCGGAGGATGTGACCCTGGCCCCACGCCTGGAAACCGGGCCGGATCTGTGGCCGGGCAAGACCCGTCATCTGGAATTTCGCGGCGGGGTCTACCGGGTGGGGCTGAGCCTGTTCGTGGGCGGCGGAGAGCGCGGGATGATCGCCGATGTCTCGGCCGAAACCGTGCGCCGGATGGAGCTGCGCGAGGACATGGGGCTCTCGGTGGGGCTGTGCCCGGATCGCATGCACGTCTATCGCCAGGAAACCCACGTTGCGGAGGGGGCATGAGCCCCCGGATGGCGACGCTGCGGCGGGCATGTACGGACTTCGACGTTATGCGGGCGCTTCGGGCCGGGCTGTTGCTCCTTTTATGCCTGTGGCTGACCGTGGCCGTGCTGTTTCCCCTGGCCACCCTGGCGGTGAAAAGCCTCACCACCCCGGACGGGACGTTTGCCGGGCTCGACAATTTCATCCGCTATTTCAAAACCCCTGCGTTGGCCGTTTCCTTCGGCAACAGCCTGTTCGTGTCTGCGGCCACCACCCTGGCGGCCGTGAGCCTGGGGTTCGCCTATGCCTACGCCCTGACCCGCACGGCCATCCCGGCCAAGGGATTTTTCCTCACCGTGGCCATGATGCCGATTTTCGCCCCGACGCTGTTAAACGGCATCGTCCTGGTCTACCTGTTCGGGAAAAAGGGGCTCGTCACCACCGGCTTTTTCGGGCTTTTGCCGTTCACCCTGGACATCGGCCTGTACGGGGCCGTGGGCATCATCCTGGCCGAGGTGCTTTTCGTCTTTCCCCAGGCCGTACTCATCCTGACCATGGCCCTTTCCATGACCGACGCCAGGCTCTATGAGGCCGCCCATTCCCTCGGGGCCTCGCCCGGCCGGGTGTTTTTCACCGTGACCCTGCCCGGGGTGCGCTACGGGCTGGTGAGCGCCTGTTTCGTGGGGTTCATCCTGAGTTTTACGGACTTCGGCGCTCCCAAGGTGGTGGGGGGCTTTTTCAACGTCCTGGCCACGGACATCTACAAGCAGGTCATCGGGCAGCAGAATTTCGTCATGGGGGCCACGGTCAGCATGATCCTGCTGTTCCCGACCGTTTTGGCCTTTCTGGCCGACCGGGTGAGCCGCCGCAGGCAGTCGTCCATGATCGGGGCCCGCAGCGTGCCCCTGGTTCCCCGACCCGATCCCGTTCGCGACCGGCCTTTTTTCCTTTTCTGCCTGCTGGTGGCCCTGGCCGTGATCTCCTTTTTCCTGGTGGCGGTGTTTGCCTCCCTGATCAAGGTCTGGCCCTACGACTTAAGCCTGACCCTGGCCCACTACGACTTTTCCGGCATGGGCGGCGGGGGCTACCGGGCCTTTTTCAACAGCCTGAAGATGTCCGCCATTTCGGCCATGGCAGGCACGATTGCGACCTTTTCCGCCGCCTATCTCATCGAGAAATCCCCGGGCATGCGTCCCATCCGACAAGCCGCCTCCTTTTTGTGCATCGTGCCCCTGGCCCTGCCCGGGCTGGTCATCGGCCTGTCCTACATCTTTTTTTTCAACGCCCCGGCCTTCGACCTCTTTGGCCTGCACATCCCCAACCCGGCAAACGCCCTGTACGCCACCATGGGCATCCTGGTGTTGTCCAATGTGGTGCACTTTTTCACCGTGGGCTATCTCACGGCCGCTACGGCCCTGGGGCAGCTCGACCGGGAATTCGAGTCCGTGTCCGAGTCCATGGGCGTGCCGTTTTACCGCACCTTCCTGCGGGTCACCGCCCCCGTATGCCTGCCCGCCATCCTGGAAATCGGGCTGTATTTCTTCGTCAACTCCATGGCCACGGTCTCGGCGGTCATCTTTCTCTATTCGGCGGACATCCCCCTGGCCGCCGTGGCCGTGGCCAACATGGACGACGCCGGGGACATCGCCCCGGCCTGCGCCATGTCCGTATTGATCGTGGGGGCCAACGTGGCCGTGCGCATCCTGTACGGGCTGGCGACCAAAAGGTTGCGGCGGCGCACCCAGACATGGGCCGGGAAGGAATAAGCGCATCCGACGGGCGGGCGTTTTCCGAGAGTCCGGCGCGGGGCGTACGCTTCATGGCGTCCGGGGAAATGCGTCTGCCCGGACATCCCCTGGCCATCACCGTTGAGGATACGGTCGCCCGACGAAGGGCTTCGCGAAATAAAAACGCGGGCTGTGGGAAGATTTCCCCGCAGCCCGCGTTGTCGTTTCGGATACGCCGGGATCATTCCTGGGTTTTGAGATCCTCGACCAATTCTTGAAGTTCCCGGGCCTGCATGGACAATTCCTGGATGGCCCGGGCGGATTCCCCCATGACCTGGCTGGTTTCCGAGGAGATGCGGTTGATCTCCTCAATGCTGCGGTTGATTTCCTCGCTGGCCGAAGACTGCTGTTCGGCCGCCGTGGCGATGGAGCGCACCTGGTCGGCGGCGGAGTCCACAAGACGGACGATCTCGGTTAAGGCGTCGCCGGATTTCCCGGCCAGGACCGTGGCGTTCTCCACGGCCTTGGAGGCGTCGTCGGTATTCTGGATGTTCGTCCTGGCCCCGGCCTGGATGGCGGTGATGGCCTGGCTGACTTCCTGGGTGGCGTTCATGGTCTTTTCGGCCAGCTTGCGCACCTCGTCGGCCACCACGGCGAAGCCGCGCCCGGCCTCTCCGGCCCGGGCGGCCTCGATGGCGGCGTTTAAGGCCAAAAGGTTGGTCTGGTCGGCGATGTCCTCGATGACGTTCATGATTTTGCTGATTTCCTCGGCCTGTTTGCCGAGGCTGCCCATGTTCCCCTTGAGGGTGGTGGCCTGGGTCTGCACCTGGGAGATGGCCCCGATGACCTGCTGCACCACCGAGGAACCGTTTTCGGCCATCTGCCGGGCCGCGTCGGAACTCTCCGAGGCCTGTCCGGCGTTTTTGGCCACCTCAAGAACCGTGGCGTTCATCTCTTCCATGGCCGTGGCCGTTTCCCCGGCCCGCGCCCGTTGCAGTTCCGCCCCGCGTCCGGCCTGTTCCACCTGGGCCGAAAGCTCTTCCGAGGCCGTGGTCAGGCGTTCCACCACCACGTCGATCTGGGAGGCGGCCTGGAGCATGCCGTCGCGCTTGGCCACCTCGGCTTGTTTTTTGGCCTCGGTAGCCTCTTCGGTGGCCTTTTGGCTCTTGACGGCCAGGGCCTCGGCTTGTTTGGTCTTTTGTTCGGATTCGAGGATCTTGGCCTTGAGATTGTCCAGCATCTTGCGCAGGGCGGCGGCCAGGGTGCCGATCTCGTCCTGGTTGGCGACCTCCAGGGTTTCGTTCAGGTTGCCGTCGGACACGGACACCGCAAACGACGTGGCCCGCCCCAGGGGCCGCGACAGGGACCGGGCGAAGAAAATCCCGGCCGCAATCATGATCAGGGCCACCACGCCGGTCACGGTCAACACCGCCGTGACGATTTCCGATTCAACGGATTCGATGAGCGCCCGATCCGCGCCGATGAAATACATGCCCTCGGTCTTGCCGTCGGCATCCACCAGGGGCCAATAGGCCGTATCGTAGTCCCGGCCCAAAATGATATTGCGGGAAATGAAGGGCTGGGATTTCTGGAGCACGGTCTCGATGACCTTGGGGTTGTCCATCTTGGTGCCCACGGCCCGTTTCCCGTCGCGGATGATGGTTGTGGACAGGCGGGTGTCTTTCTCGAAGATGGTGCATTCCACGCCGATGCGTTTTTTGATGCTGTCCACGAAACTGTGGGAGCCCAGATCGATGCCCGGGGTGATGACCCCGACGATCTTGCCCTCGTAGCGCACCGGACATCCCGCCCGCAGGGAGAACTTCACCGCCGTGCCGGGTTCCACGCCCACGCTGGCCTGCCCCTGGAGAGCCTTTTTCACGTTGGTTTGATTCAGGATGCTGTCACCGGCCTTGTCTGAGTGTCCCCTGGCCAGCACCCTGCCGTCCTTGTCCGAAATGGTCACGAATTCGACCATGCTGCGGTCCATGAGCTCCTTGGCGGCCTTTTTCAGGAAGGCCCCGTCCCCTTCGGCCATAGCCTTGGCCACGGCGGGGTTTTCAGCCAGCAAAGCGCCGTCTGTCTGGAGAAACTGCCGCAGATCCTCCACCTCATGTTCCACGCTTTTCTGGAATTTCTGGATGGTCCCGGAGGCTTCCTTGTCAAAACCTTCGACGACAAAGTAGTTCACGGTGAAAAAGATGGACCCGGAGAGCAACACGATGGTCATACAGATCATGCCCACCAGCTTCCAGAAGATGGAGATTTTCATGAGGCCTCCATAACTATGTAAGAAATTTCACAAATTCCGTGTTCGTGGAGTCTGCCCGGCCTTGCCCCGCAAGGTGAAGTCTTTCAATAAGATAGGTCACAATGATATCAGGAGAAATATCCGATGTGCAAGGGATATTCAGGCGCGCGCGCCATGGCGGGCCGTCTCCAGCCTGGATCAGGGCTACTGGTATGCTGTGATGATCTTCAAACAATACGGATGGTTTTGAAGCATGAGGGGCTGTGCGGCGTGAAACGGAAGGCAAAAAAAGAAAATCTATAACATGGCGCCAGACAAAGAAGTCATCAGGAAACACGTAGCCCAAATGGCAGGATGATCACCGCCTTCCGTGGCGGATTATCGTGCCGGGATGCGTTCGGAAATACCTCTGGAAACCGGAAGAGTTCGCTTCCCCTGCCGGATTGGGCAAAAGAAGCCGTCGTGGACCGGTGGCGGCGGTAATCCGGCTGAGGGATGCCGCCGGAATTCGGTCAATAGAATAAGCAGCCGCCGGTATAGCCCCTGCTTTTCATGCACTGGTCCGTCTGTTCGGTAACGGTGCGAAAAAGGTTGTCGGGATAGGGCGGGGTGTTGGCCGTCAAGGACGCCTGGCTGTAGCAGTCCGTATAGTCGCCGTTGAGTTGGGCGAGGGACTTGTCCGGGGCGCGGTAGGGCGGTTTTGTGCATCCGACCATGAAAAAGGCCGCGCAAAGAAAAACGAGAATCAGATGGCGTTGCATGAAACCTCCCATTCCGGGAAAGGATAAGTCGTTGTAGAGCCCCGTGCCTCCGGGCATGTCACAGGTCGGACGGGCGATCCGCTCGTGTCGGTTCGTCCGATTTGCACAGCCAGGGACGCCCCACTCACCATGATTGGCCTTTAGCACAGTCCGGAAGGGATGTCATGCCCGCAGGCGCCAGGGGAGGGGCATCTGGAGAACTGCGACGCGCCCGGGACTGTGCGGTGAGGGGAACGTGGCGTCGGATTCCTCCGGTCGGCGTCCGCACGAGAAGGTATTTTGTTATGTTAATTTTGAAATAATTGACTTTTTTCGTCATGCGAGATTAGACATATGCCATGAAAACCATAGAAAGCCTCCTCATCCTGTTGGCCCTGGGCATGTTGTTCGGAGTCACCCCGTGTCTGGCTGGTGACAGCACGCTCAAACCCCTGATGTTGGCCACCACCACGTCCACGGCCGAAACCGGCCTCCTGGACAAGATCGTGGATGTGTTCGCCAAGGAGAAGGGCATCGAACTGAAGTACGTGGCCGTGGGCACGGGCAAGGCCCTGGAGATCGCCAAGAACTGCGACGCGGACGTGGTTCTGGTTCATGCCCCGGACGCGGAAAAGGCCTTTGTAGCCGCAGGCAACGGCCTGGACCGCAAGGAAGTTATGTACAACGACTTCGTGCTGGTGGGCCCCAAGGCCGATCCGGCCAAGGCCACGGGCAAGGACATCCGGGCCGCCCTGACCCGCATCCATGGAGACAAGGCGCTTTTCATCAGCCGTGGCGACAATTCCGGCACGCACATGCTGGAGAAGAAATTGCTCAAGGAACTCAAGATTGAACCCGCCGTCTCGGAATCCTATCTGGAAAGCGGCCAGGGCATGTCCGCCACGGTGCTCATGGCGGCTGAGAAGGGCGGCTACACCCTGTGCGATCGGGCCTCCTGGAAGTTTTTTTCCGCCAACCAGGGCGACAAGAACCCCCTGGCCATCCTGGTCGAGGGCGATCCGGCGTTGCTTAACCGGTACAGCGTGATGCGCGTCAATCCGGAAAAATGCACCAAGACCGATCCGGCCCTGGCTCAGGTGTTTCTGGACTGGTGGTTCACCCCCCAGGCCAAGGAAATGATCAACGGGCACACCAAAAACGGCTCCACCCTGTACGTGTACGGTCCCGCCCCCCAATAACCGCGCCTTCCAGCCCAACATCAGGCTGACACCAGATCTCGCCGCCGTATCCGTGCCTCACAGGTTGGATGCGGCGGTGTCATTTTGATCCGCACGGCGGGCCTGTCGCCGCAGGGCGCAAAACGTCGGAGGCTGGTCGGGGCCAGGGTGGAGATGCAGCGGGAGAGGGAAAATCCATCCGGCGGGGCGGACGGGCGCATTGGCGGGAAGCGGCAAACCGCCGTACCCTCGGCGTCAGGCTTTTGGCCCTGACCTCGGGTCACGCGGCGCTAGCGGTTATTCATAGGGATAGGTCGAACCGGCGAATTCCTTGGACCGGGGATTGGGAAACTTGCCTTCGGCGGTAAGCTTCTTGATCCCGGCCGACTTGTCGGAATACGTCGTGTGCAGCAGTTCGTGGGACGTGTGCCCCAGAGGCTCGTGCAGGAAGTCCTTGTACAGGGTCTTGACCTGGGCGTTGTCCTGGGAGGCGCGCACTTTGAACTTGGCGTCCGCCCCATAGACCCCGTTGATGCGGTCCATCATGTACTCTTTGAGCTGCTTGCCGGCGGCCACGGCCTTTCCGGTCAGACGCAGTCCGATGAGCACGCCGCCGGAGGCGACGCAGGCCGTCTTGAGGAAACCGCGCCGGGTGAGTTGGAGAATGGACATGGCGTTCCCCCCTTATGCTTTGTTGGCGTTAAACATGGCCAAACGTTTTTGCAGCGAGGCGTGGAAGGTGGTCACGCGACGATCCATGGCCTCAAGCACGCCGGGCATGATGGGCTGGCCGCCGCCCATGACGCAGCCGCCGGGGCAGGACATGAACTCGATGAAGTGGTACGGGGACTTTCCGGCCTTGACCGTTTCGCAGATGTCCTTGAAGCGCTTGGCCCCATGCACCACGGCCACCTTCACCACGGTCCCGTTCAGGTCGACCGAGGCCTCCTTGAAGCCGTTTAAGCCGCGAACGCCCTTGAAGTCCCAGCTCTCGGGCTTTTTCTTCATCACGGCCTCGTAGGCGAAGCGCAGGGCCGCCTCCATGACGCCGCCGGTCACGCCGAAGATGGTGGCGCCGCCGGTGGACTCACCCATGATGGCGTCGCGTTTGCCGTCAGCGGCCTTGGGCAGGTCAAATCCCGCTTTCTTCAGCATATACGCCAGTTCGCGGGTGGTGATGGTGGCGTCGATGTCCTTGTGGCCGCTGGCCTTGAACTCGGGGCGCATACCCTCGTACTTTTTGGCCGTGCAGGGCATGATCGACACTGTGTAGACATTGGCCGGGTCGTACTTGGCCGCTTTCGCGCCATAGGTCTTGGACAGGGGGCCGCACATGGCGATAGGCGACTTGCAGGTGGAGAGATGCGGGATCAACTCCGGATAGTAGGTCTCGACATACTTGATCCAGGCCGGACAGCAGGAGGTGAACTGGGGAAGCGGCAGGTCCGACTTTTTGGTCAACCGGGCCAGAAGCTCGCTGCCTTCCTCCCAGATGGTCACGTCGGCGGTGTACTCGTTGTCCCAGACATGGTCGAAGCCGATTTTTTTCAGGCCTTCGAGCATCTTCTCCGTGGTCACCGAGCCCAAGGGCTGGCCGAAGCAGTCGCCCAGGCCGTAGCGCACGGCCGGGGCGGGCATGGCGATGACCTTGACGTTCGGATCCTTGATCTTGGCCTCGATCTCCGGAATCCAGGACTGGGTTTCGTAGATGGCCGACACCGGGCAATGGGTCAGGCACTGGCCGCAGTTGATGCAGGCCGCCTGATCGGGGATCTTGTGCGGTTCGCCGGTCTCGCCGAAGATGGCGCCGGTGGGGCAGTAGCTCATGCAGGTGTCGCAGCCGATGCATTTTGTCTCATCGACCTGGACGAAGAAGAGCTTGTCCGGATCGGCCTTGGCATCCGGAACCTGGTTTTCGTAAAAGATTTTCTCGATTTCGATTCTGCTCATGAGATTCCTCCATGTTTCGTGGTCAAAAGTGATTCAGGCAACATGGCAATATGGTGCTGTGCGGCTCCTCCTTTTGTTTGACCTCCACGTCTGAGGTCATGTCACCCTCGGACTGTGTTATGGTTTTTATGCGAAACGGCACGGTTTCGCGGGCCTCAGATGCCTCCATGCATGACGTCCCTTTCCTGTGGCGAGCGTCGCCATGTCTCCCGGGCCTTCTCAAAGGCCGCCCGGGCCGCCGGAAAGGGCAGAAGGACGCGGGGCAACACCCCCTGGAGAAAGGAGATGGCCAGACCGTAGTTGGTCATGGGCACGTCCTGGCGGATGGAATGGTAAAGTCGGGACAGCATGGCCTTGCGGTTGACGACGCAGGCCCCGCAGTGGATGACCAGGGCATAGGGCGAAAGGTCTTCGGGGTAGGCGGCCCCGGCCTTGACCTCCACCTGGATGGCCCCGCCCGCATATTGCCGCAGCCATCTGGGAATTTTGACCCGGCCGATGTCGTCGGCCAGGGGGTGGTGGGTGCAGGCCTCGGCAATGAGCACCCGGTCCCCGGGCCGCAGGCGGTCAATGGCCGCCGCGCCCTCGGCCAGTCTGGCCAGATCGCCCTTGAAGCGGGCCATGAGGATGGAAAAGGTGGTCATGGGCACATCGGCGGGCGTGTCCCCGGCGGTTTTGAGCACCACCTGGGAGTCGCACACCACCAGGGCCGGTTTGTGCGTGAGTTGCTCGAGGGCGTCGCGCAGTTCGCGCTCCTTGACCACCATGGCCCGGGCGTCGCTGTCCAGGATGTCCCGGATGGCCTGGACCTGGGGCAGAATGAGCCGCCCCTTGGGTGCGCCCAGATCAATGGGCACAACCAGCACGGCCAGTTCCCCGGCCCGCAAAAGGTCGCCCACCAGACGCGGCTCCGCAAACCAGTCGTCCGGGGCCAGACGCACCAGGATCTCCTTGAGGGCCAAAAGCCCCAGGCCTTGTACGGCCGAGACCGGGATGACCGGTGGGGCGGGATCGCAACAGGCCGCGATGTGATCCAAAAATTCCGGTGTGGGCGGGCTGTGGTCGATTTTGTTCACCACCACGGCGAAGGGGGTGTCGCGTTCCGAGAGCATGGCCGCAATGCGTACTTCGTCATCCCCGAACACCCCGGACTCGGTGACCAAAAGGGCCACGTCCACGCGGTCCAGGGTCTTTTCCGTCCGCTTGACGCGAAGCTCCCCCAACGCGCCCGCATCGTCCAGGCCCGCCGTGTCGATAAAGACCACCGGCCCCAGGGGCGAAAGCTCCTGGGCCTTTTCCACCGGATCGGTGGTGGTGCCGGGCGTGTCCGAGACGATGGACACGGGCTGGCCGGTTACGGCGTTGACAAGCGAGGACTTGCCCACATTGCGGCGTCCGAAGACGCCGATGTGCAGGCGAAGTCCTTTCGGGGTATCGCGCATGGTGTTTTGAGACCTCCGTCCCTGATAAGCGTGCGACCGGCCTGTCGGATTACGGCCGTGGCCGATTTGAGGCCCACGGCCTCCTTGTGGTCGTAGATGCGGTAATGCTCCCGGCAGGCGCTGGGAGTGAAATTGGGCATGATGACGTTGGCCCCGGCCCGCAGGGCCAAAAGCTGGCCGCGCCCGGGGTCCAGGGAGGCCAGGGCCGTGGTGGCGGGCAGATTGATCGTGGGGCAGGCCAGCCGCAAAAGGGCCACCACGCGCAGGCTGGTGTCCTTGTCGCCGTGGGGGGCCGTGGACAGGGGGGTGTCGGCCTGGGGCAGAAACGGCCCCGATCCGCACATGTCCACCCCGAGTTCGCGCACCAGCTCGATGTCGTCGGCCAGGGTTTGGGCGGTCTGTCCCGGCAGGCCCACGATGAATCCGGAACCGATCTCATAGCCCAACTCTTTGAGATAGCGCAGGGCGGCCAGCCGTTCCTTCAGGTGTTTTCCGGGATGCAGCCGGTCGTAGAGGGCCGCGTCCGCCGTCTCGTGCTTCATGAGGTAGCGGTCGGCCCCGACGTCGCGCCACAGTTCGTAGTCCGGAAACGGCCGCTCCCCCAGGCTCAGGGTGACCTTGATGTCGGCCTGGTCCTTGATGCGGACGATGATGTCCGCAATGCTCCCGGCTGGGTAGTCCAGGTCGTCGCCCGATTGCAGCACCACCGTGCCCACGCCGAGGGAGGCCGTGCGCAGGGCGGCCGCCACCACCTCGTCCGGGGTCATGCGGTAGCGGGTGATCTTCGTATTGGCCCGGCGCAGGCCGCAGTAGAGGCAGTTGCGCACGCAATGGTTGGAAAATTCCACGATGCCGCGCAGGTAGACGCCATCTCCCACGCTTTCGGAACGCACGGCGTCGGCCTCGGCAAAAAGCTCGTCCAGGGGCGCATCGGTCAGCCGGGCAAGGATATCCTGGCGGTTCATGGCTTGCCTTCCCGGCCCTGCCCGAGGACGGTCATGGTTTCCGCAGACAACAGGCGCCGCAGTTCCGGGGCGGACAGGAGGCCGCGTTCCAGCACCGCCTGGGGCACGGTTTTCCCTGTCTCGCGCACCTCCCGGGCCACCTCCACAGCGGCCTCGTAGCCGATGGCCGGGACCAGGGCCACCACCGTGGCCCAGGAACGGTGGACATGCTCCTCGCAGGCGGCCGGGTCGGCCGCAAGGCCCTCCACGCATTTGGTCCGGAACATGGCGCAGGCGGCATCCAGCAGGCTCAGGCCCTCAAGCAGGGCGTCGGCCAAAAGGGGCAGGAAGGCGTTGAGTTCAAGCTGGCCGGACATGGCCGCCGAGGCCGTAAGCCCGTCCAGGGCCATGACCCGAAGCGCGGCCTGGCCCACGGCCTCGCAGATCACCGGATTGACCTTGCCGGGCATGATGCTCGACCCGGCCTGGACCTCGGGAAGGTGAATCTCCCCAAGCCCGGCCCGGGGCCCCGAGGCCAGAAGGCGCAGGTCCGAAGAGATCTTCATGAGGTTCACGGCCACGGCCTTTAAAATCCCCGAAACCTCAACGAAACAGTCAGCGTTTTGGGTGGCGTCCACCAGGTTTTCCGCCCGGGACAGGCCAAGCCCCGTGTCCTCGCGCAGTTTGTCCACCACACAAAAAATGTAGTCGCGCGGAGCGGTGATGCCCGTGCCCACGGCCGTGCCCCCCAGGTTCACCACCCGCAGGCGTTCCTCGCACTTGAACACCCGCCAGCGGTCCCGGGACAGGGCCTCGCCGTAGGCCGAGAATTCGGCTCCAAGGGTGATGGGACAGGCGTCCTGAAGCTGGGTGCGGCCCATCTTGACCACGGAGGCGAACTCCCGCTCCTTGTCTTGGAAGGCCGTCTGCAGGGCGGCCAGGGACTTTTCCAGACGGCGCAAAAGCGTGATCGCCGCGACCTTGATCGCCGTGGGAAAAACGTCGTTGGTGGACTGGTGCAGGTTGACGTGATGCAGGGGATGTACCCGGGCATAGTCGCCACGCCTGCCGCCGAGGATCTCCTCGGCCCGGTTGGCCAGCACCTCGTTGGCGTTCATGTTGGCCGAGGTTCCGGCCCCGCCCTGCAGGGCGTCGGTGATCCCGATCTCGGGCAAAAGGCCGGACAGCGCTTCGTCGCAGGCGGAAAGGATCGCCTCGCCCACATGCAGGGGCAGATCCCCGGTCTCCATGTTGGCCCGGGCGCAGGCCCGCTTGACCAGCACAAGCGCCCTGGTCAGTTCCGGATGCACCATCCGTCCCGACAGGGGGAAGTTGGCGAGAGCCCGGTCGGTGTGGATGCCGTAGGTTGCATCAATCGGTACGGCCTTCTCGCCGAGGAGATCCCGCTCCAGGCGGACCTCCCCGGCGCACACGGGCATGGGGGGCTGATATCTGGCGTCAACAGTAGACATCGCGGCGTCCCGAGCGGACCTTTTCGATCATGCGTTCAGACACGCGCCGGGTCTTGGGCAGCATGTCGTCCAGTTCCTGGGCGATGGCCCGTTCCCCGACCTCGGCCACGTCGGCCGGGGCATAGTCGATGAGATATTCCAGGAACGTGGACAGGGCGTTGGGGCCGCATTTCTCCTTGATGAGCCCGGGCTTGGCCAGATCCATGAAATCCGCGCCGGTGCGGCCCAGGCGGTAGCAGCCGGTACAGAAGGAGGGGATGTAGCCCAGTTCGGAGACGTCTTTTATGACCTCGGCCAGGCTTCTGTGATCGCCAAGCTGGAACTGGCTGGCCTCGAATTTTTCGTCGTCGGCATAGCCGCCGGGATTGGTGCGGCTTCCGGCGGAAATTTGGGACACCCCCAGGGCGAAGGTCTCCATGCGCATCTGCGCCGTCTCCCGGGTGGACATGATGAACCCGGTGTAGGGCACGGCCAGGCGCAGGATGGCCACGATCTTCTTGAAATCCGCATCCGAAACCGGGCTGGGGGGGGAGGTGGCCATGTCCGAACCCATGGCCGGCTCCATGCGCGGCACGCTTATGGTGTGGCAGCCCACGCCGAAACGCTCCTCCAGGTGGGCGATGTGCAGCATCAGCGCCATGATCTCGTATTTCCAGTCGTAGAGCCCGAACAGCACGCCCACGCCCACGTCGTCGATGCCCGCCAGCATGGCCCGGTCCACGGCCGAGGCCCGCCAGTCGAAATCGCGCTTTTTCCCGCCCACGTGCACCTTGGCGTAGGTATCGCGGTGGTAGGTCTCCTGGAAGATCTGGTAGGTGCCGATGCCCGCTTCCTTGAGGGACTTGAAGTCATCCACGGAGAGCGGGGCCACATTGACGTTCACGCGCCGGATCTCGCCCGCGCCTTCCTTGACGGAATAGACCGTGGCGATGGAGTCGAGGACGTATTTGAAGCCCTCGCCGGGATAGGACTCCCCAGCCACCAGAAGGATGCGCTTGTGACCCTGGTTGATGATGATGCGCGTCTCCTCGGCGATCTCTTCCTGGGACAGCACCCGGCGGGTCAGCCCGGTGTTGGAGCGGCGGAAGGCGCAGTACAGACACTCGTTCTTGCACAGATTGGAAATGTAGAGCGGGGCGAACATCACCAGGCGGCGGCCGTAGATCTCTTCCTTCACCTTCCGGGCGGTGGCGAAAATCTCCTCCAGAAGGCCCGCATCCGAGACGGCCGCCAGGGCGGCCACGTCGTGCAGGCGAAGACCTTTCAGCTCCAGGGCTTTAGCCAGGATCTCACGGACTTTTCCCGCGTCTTCCTTGCGGCCTGACTCCAGAGCGGCCCCGATCCGGGCCTCATCCACCCAATCCGCTACCGTGTCTTGTAACATCTTACACTCCTTGACCGTTTGTTTATTGGCCCGGCACCGTGCTGTCGAACAGCACCATCTTGCTTTTGACGGCGGGCAGCATGCCGAGCTTGCCGCTAAACGCCCCCAGGGCGTCCGTCGTGCCTTCCACGATCATGGCGATGACGCTTAAGCTCTTTTGCCGGTACGGCACGCCGATGCGGCCGATGACCAGTTCCCCGTATTCGCTGATGAGCCGGTTGACGGCTTCGGCGGCCTCTGAGCGGTTTTTCACGGCCAAGGCCAGGATGCCCATGCGGGTTTCAGCTTCCGCAGAATGGCGGCCCGGGGTGTCAGCGTCGTCGTGCATGGTGCGCCTCCTGTGCGAGTTCCGGCTACAGGGTCATGTCCAGCCAGGGGATGCGGTACACCCGGTCGGCCAGGCAGCCCTTTTGGCGAACGGCCCCGTTTCTCTCCAAAACGGAGGCGGTCAGTTCCACGGCCCGGCGCAGCCCGCGGCGAACGGCCCTGGACAGGCCCGCCCCGCAGCCATCGAACGCGGGGTCGGGATCGACCAGAACGATGCGCAGTTCCCGGGGCAGCCGATATGCCGTCTCAATGATCCCGAGCATCTCGGCCAGGGCCACGCGGCGGGAGGGCAGGCGATGGTCCAGGGCGGCCAGGGTGCGAAAGCGCCCCAGGTCGAGGGAATGCACTTCCCCCGGGCGCCCGCTGACCACGTCGGCCTGGACGATCACCGCCGCGTCCGCCCCGTACAGGCAGGTCATGAGGTTGCGGTAATCTCCGGTGATGTATTCGAGACTGACGTCAGGTCCGAATCCGGCCTGTTCCAGTGCCTCCAGGGCACAGAGCCCGACACCGTGGTCGCCGCGAAACAGGTTGCCGAATCCCACCACGGCATAGCGGCGTCCGGTCGTCTCCACCGGGAACGGTGAGGGCGTCGGTTCAGGAGAAAATGACGGTTGCGCCGTCGCCAAGTGGGTACGCATCGCGCCTCGCATAGTCGCCCTGGCGTTGGTCGGTTTCACCGACGCGTGCCGGGAGCGCCTTGGGCCATCCCTGTCCACCTCGCCCGGCCTGGCAGGGAAAACGGCCGGGCGGGTCGGCAGGGAGGGTGACAATAAACAACGAAACTTCATCTTGGGCAGACACAAAATCAAAAATCATGTTACGTCGGCAACAGATATCCCCAACGGGCAAAAGATGCAATCGGTTTCGTGAAAAAAGGCGCATCGTTCAGGAGGCTTGCCTCAGACGGCTTCCCCCTTCCCCAGGGCCGACACTGTCCCCCTCCGGAGGGAGGGGAGAGGGCATGCGGCGAGGAGTTCATGCCGCCCGAGCGGTCCATGTCTTTCGTGTGCACCGGTGATTGCCCAGCGGTCCCACGGGCTGATTGAAAACCCAGGCGCGCTGTCCTTCGGCTCTCCATACGGCAGCCCTGGGGAGCATTTCCGGAAGCCGCGACTTCCCGTCCATGATTTGTGGATTATTCACCCTGGTCGCCATAAATTCTGGAAAGACCCAAGAGGCTTGCCCGGAGCGGCTCCCCCGGGTTTGCCTGGTCGTCGGTTCCATAAAAAATGGATTACGTCTTCTTGCGAACCGGGCGTGGATATGGGGCATGCCGCTGCTGATTTCAGGCAACAACCCGTCACAACAGACTATTTTTGAACAGCGTAAGACACGCCTGGCCTGATTTGCCTCGAAAAATCGGTCTGGCACGGCGGTTGCTTTAAGAGAGTCATCCGCAAGGGAAAAAATTTTAAAATTCGATAAAAGGAGAACGGCCATGTTGAACAAGATCATGAACTTCGTGCGTGATGAGGAAGGGGCTTCGGCAGTGGAATACGGACTTCTGGCTTCGCTGATCGCCGCCGTCATCGTGCTCGCCGTGACCACTCTGGGCACCACGCTTCGCGGCACCTTCGAGGAAATCAACACCGGCATCGGCGGCTAATAACGCCAGACCCGGGCGGGCCACACGGCCCGCACAAGACAGATGACAACGCCCCGGTTTTTCGAAACCGGGGCGTTTCGCCGTTGCGGACCCAAAAGACTGTCAATGGGAATCGTCTGCGCACCCTGCGGGCGCTCGATTGGCCTGTCCGACAGACTGGGGACAAAATTCGGAGGGAAAACGACGTGATCCGAAAAAAAAAGCGGGACAAGCCGTTAGCCTGTCCCGCCGGGTCAATCTTGGTAGCGAGGGAGGGACTTGAACCCCCGACACTGCGGATATGAGCCGCATGCTCTAACCACCTGAGCTACCTCGCCGCGAAAGCTCCCGCACGCGGGAGACGGGCTTAATACACATTCGTCCGGCCTTTGGCAAGACGGAAGCCGGATCGAATTGCAAAAGGCCCCATGATGGTCGCTTCCGCCCCTTGAGGCGCGAAACCGGCTTGCAATCCCCGCCCGAGTCGGCCACATTTCCCACCGGCCGCATCCGGCCGCAACCCCAACCCAGGCGGCAGCCCATGACCATTCCGTACAATTCCCTGCGCGTCCGCGTCCGCGTGGCCCATATCGTGGACAATTATAAGGCCCTGTGCCGTCCCGGCGGCGAAACCATCCCGGTCATCAAGGCCGACGCCTACGGGCATGGCCTCATCCCCGTGGCCCGTGCCCTGTCTGCCGCCGGGGCCGCCACCTTCGCCGTGGGCACGGTGGAGGAGGCCGTGGCCCTGCGCGCCTCGGGCATCCCCGGGCGCATCGTGTCCCTTCTGGGGCCCATCGACGCCGACCAGTGCCAGGCCCTCTGGGCCTACGACATCATTCCCTTTGTCCACCACCCCGACCAGTTGCACCTGCTGGCCGGGGTCGCTCGGCACATGGACTCCTCGCTCGGCGTGGCGCTGAAATGCGACACGGGCATGCGGCGTCTGGGCTTCACCCGCAAGGAAGCCGCCGAGGCCGCCCGGATCATCACCGCCGCACCCGGCCTGCACGTGGCCATGCTCAGTTCCCATCTGGCCACGGCCGACGACCCCGAGGACGTGGACTATGTGGCGGCCCAGATTCAGGAGTTCACCGCCATCCGCGACACGCTGCGCAAGGCCGGGTTGACCTTCCAAAGCAACCTGGCCAATTCCGCCGCCATCCTGGCCCACCCCGAGGCCCATTTCGACTCCTGCCGGGCAGGCATCGCCCTCTATGGCGGCAATCCCTTTCACGGCACCCCTCTGGCCCATCTGGGGCAGGGCCTCAAACCCGCCATGGACGTGGCCACCCGCATCGTCTCCGTCCACGACCTGGCCCCGGGCCAATCCATCAGCTACGGCCGCACCTTCACCGCGCCCGACTCCATGCGCGTGGCCGTGGTAGCCGCCGGATATGCCGACGCCTACAGCCGCAGCCTCTCCAATACCGGCTTCATGCTGCTTGGCGACACCCGGGCGCCCATCTGTGGCCGGGTCTGCATGCAGCTCACCGCCGTGGATGTCTCCGAAATCCCCTCCGCCAAACCCGGCGACGAGATCCTGCTGCTCGGCGGCCAGGGCGATGAGGCCATCACCCCCGACGACCTGGCCGAATGGTGGGGCACCATCTCCTACGAACCCCTGTGCCTGCTCGGCTTAAACCCCCGCGAATACATCGACTAGTCGCAGTGGGGAGGCGGGGGGCGCTGCCCCCCGCACCCCCCGCCAGGGGGGTAACCCCCCTGGACCCCGTAACGTGCGGCCCCCTGGGCGACGCGATGCGTCGCCCAGGGGGCCGCAACGTTTCGATTCCATGGGCTTCGGCCTTGGCCGGGCGGCCTCGGCACGAGTGAAGCATTGCCTCGCAACCCATGGCTTTCCGTCAGCCGGCTGTCCCGGCGCGACGCGCCGGAACAACCGGCTGACGAGGCCAGGGGGTTCCGGGGGAAATGATTTCCCCCGGGCGGGGTCCGGGGCGGCAGCCCCGGTTACTGGTTAGTTTTGGGCTTTGATGCGGGCGATGATGCCGGTGGTGGAGATGTCGGGCAGAAGGGGCAGGCTTTGGACGCGTCCGCCCCGGGCCAGGACCACGTCTTTGCCCACGATGGCGTCGGGTTGCCAGTCGCCGCCTTTGACCAGGATATCGGGCTCAATGGCGGTGATAAGGGAAAGGGGGGTGTCGTCTTCGAAGGGGATGACAAAGTCGGTGGACGCCAGGCTGGCCAGGACGAAGGCCCGCTGGTCGAGCGGGGTGACCGGCCGCGTGGGGCCTTTGAGGCGGGTCACGGAGGCGTCGGAATTGACGCCGACGACCAGGATGTCGCCGAGGAGTCTGGCCCGGGCCAGGAGGTCGGCGTGTCCGGCGTGGAGCAGATCGAAGCAGCCGTTGGTGAAGACCACGGTTTTCTGGTCGCGCCCGGCGGACAAAAGGACAAGGAGCCGGGGCAGGGCGACAATTTTGGGATGCGCCGGGACGGGAGGCATCAGGCGCGGCGGGCCAGGGTTGGGGACGAACCGAAAAGCAGAAGTTCCAGCCAGTCCAGGCCGAATTCCAGGCAGGCCTCTTCGTCGGCCAGGATGGGTTCCTGGCGCGAGGCATCCATCTCCAGGTGGTCGAACAGCTTCATGCGCACGATGAAATCCTGGAAGGCGTCGGGGGTATATTGGGCCAGAAAGACCATGTTGGCCTGTTTGGAATGCAGCCGGACGCCATGGTCTCGGGCCAGGGCCATGAGCCGCATGTAGCGGTCATTATAACGGTAGTAGTCGGCCAGTCCCTGGTCTGCGAGCCAGGTGTCCGACCGCCACGGGGTGGTTTCCTCGAAACCGCGGCAGTGGGGTTCGCGCACGACGAAATACTGTTCCGCCACCTGCCCGGCGTCGTCCAGGCGGGTGGCCCGGCCCAGGGGGTAGGTCCGGCAGGCCCCGGGACGGTTCGCATAGACCTGGCAGCCGGATTCGGCCACGAAGGGGCAGGGCTTGCGGGGTTTGTCCGTGAGCATGTTCAGGGACAGCATGGGGAATCCGGTGTCGGGGCTTAAGGAAAGGCGCGCGTAGAGCCTGGCGAATTCGTTTCCGCCGAGGCGCAGGCTGCGGCGCAGGCGCAGGGCGTCGTAGGGCGTGAGCATGAGGTTTAAGTCGCCGCAGCAGGCATTGAAGCAGGGCACGGAAGGGTTGCAGGCGAACTGGAAGGCTTCTCCCGGACGCAGTTCGGGCAGGGAATCGAGAAATGCCTGCGTATCGTCACGGTCCTGCGGCTGGTGTGTGGTATCGGTGTGCATGATCGTCTCCGGGGGCGTAATTACGCTGTTGCGGAGTCTGTGGCAACCGTCTGCCGTCGGCCGGGAAGGGCTCTCTCCGGGGCGTGCTTCCTGGATCAGGGGCATGGGGCGCGGGCTTGACAGGCCATGAAAAAAGGGTGAACTTTCGGGCTCCTGGAAAGCTGCGACCAACGTTGATCGTCGCGGCTTTCCAAAAGACATGGAGCGCCCATGGATGAAGTGGTTGTCTTGCGTTTATCCAACCATCTGCCAGAACTGGACAGGTTGGCGGAGGCCGTAGAGGCTTTCGGGGAGCGTCACCGTTTTCCCCGCAAGATGGTCTATCAAATCCGCCTGGTTCTGGATGAACTCTTGACCAACGTGATTTCCTATGGTTTTTCCGACGATAGGAATCACGAGATCGAGGTGGAAATCCGTCTCGCCGATTCGCGTCTTCTGTTTCGTATCGAGGATGACGCCACGCCCTTTGATCCTTTGCGGGCCGACACGCCCGATCTGACGTCCACGGTAGAGGACCGGGCCATCGGGGGGCTTGGCATCCATCTGGTGCGCAAGCTCATGGACTCCGTGCGCTATGAGCACCGAGGCGGGAAGAACCGGCTTTTTCTCGAAAAAATCATCTCTTGATCGTAAAAGGGGTTCCAACATGGAATTGGTGGAAAAACGCGATAGCGACGTGACGGTTTTAATCCTCAACGGTCGCCTGGACAGCAATACCTCCAAGATTCTGGAGGACAAGGTCATGGACATTCTGCGCCAGGGCAACAAGAAAGTGCTCATGGACTTCCAGGATGTCGATTACATCAACAGCACCGGCCTTCGGGTTCTGCTTCTGGCCTTGCAGCAGTTGAAAAAGAACCAGGGAAAGCTGATCCTGTGCTGCATCAAGGACTACATGAAGGAAGTGTTCGAGATCTCCGGATATACGGAAATCTTTCCCATTTTTGCGACCCAGGACGACGCCGTCAAGGGTTTTGCCTGATTTAACGGGAAGCGGTGGTCTCGGACACGGTTGCCTTCCCCTGCGAGACGGATGACCTCCGCCTGGCAAGGAGATGATTATGAGACGATGGATTTTTTGTTTGCTGCTTTTGGCGTTTCCGGGATGGGCTTTGGCGGCCGATTCCGCCCCCATGGAACTGGCCGGTCTGCGCCTTGGCGGCGACATCTCCCAGTACGCCCAATTTGTCGACGCGGATTCGGCCTCGAAAGGTTTTTTTCGGCCGCATCTGGAGATGGTGTCCTTAAAGGACCGGGAAGGGCTGCGCAGCGCCTACGCGGACTACGGAACCTGCCAGAACAAGGGCCGCATCGTGCGCATCAAGGTCAACTACTCCGACGGCTCGCTGACCTTTTTTGAAAAGCTTCTGGCTGAGCTCAAAAAACGCTACGGCAAGCCCGAGGATTGGCGGGGCAATCCCTTCGGCACCCTGCGGGCCTGGAAGTGGAGCATTGCCTCAGGCAACGACCGCATCAGCATGGTGCTCATGTATTATGCCGGCGACGACGGCGAATACACCGAAGGCAACTCCCTGCGCATCACCTCCCGCAATATGGTGGATGAGGAAGACCGGTGCTATGCCGCCAAAAAAGATGGCGGCGAATCGGCCACGGAGTTGCGCAAACCCGCCGACGTGTCCGAGCTGGATTGGCTGTTGCCCAAGTAGGTGGGTGTGAACCGCCCCCCCGGCGCTGCGGCGTCATCCGCTCTGCTGCATCATCGGTATCAGGAAAAAAAGGCCGTCTTGGCGGGCCTGTTGCAGCGACTGGCCGAGCTTTCCGGCCGGATCTCCTGGCCGGATGCGGCCGAGGCCCGGCAGACGGCCGCCAGCCTCCTGGCCAGCCTTGGCGAACCGTTTCTCTTTGTGGTGGTGGGCGAGGTCAAGACCGGAAAAAGCAGCCTGGTCAACGCCCTTTTGGGTGAAGACCTGTGCGAGGTGGCCCCGGACCCCTGCACCGACCGCATCCGCATGATTCTTCACGGCGAGACCGCCTCGGATGTCGCGGTCGATCCGTACCTGTCGCATGTCCGCGTCCCCCATGAAATCCTGCGCGAAATCGCCGTGGTGGACACCCCGGGCGTGGACAGCATCATCGACCGCCACCAGGAAATCACCGAACGGTTCATCCCCAAAAGCGATCTGGTGCTGTTCGTCTTTTCGGCCATCAATCCCTATTCCCGTTCGGCCTGGGATTTTTTCTCCCTGGTGCGTCAGGAATGGCGCCGGAAGGTGATCTTCGTCCTCAATCAGGCCGATCTGGCCACAGCGGAACAACTGCGGGTCAACGAGGCCTCAGTCAGACGACTGGCCGAAGAGCGCGGCGTGGCCGATCCCGTGCTGTTCGCCGTCTCGGCCACCCGGGCCGCAACCGACCCCGAGGGCAGCGGCATCGAGGCCGTGCGCCGCTACATCCGGGACATGGTCACCGGTGGCGGGCACTACGCCCAAAAGCTCCTTTCCCTGTGCGACGCCGCCTCGCGGCTGATCGAGCGGCTCTCCCGGGCCCTGGCCGCCCGCCGCGAGGACATCGCCCGGGACGCGGCCCAGGCCGCAGACATCAAGGAGCGCATGGCCCAGGCCCAAACCGCCGCCGGGCGCGAGGCGGCCAGCCTGGTGGCCCGGGTGACGGCGGTCTATGCCCGGCTGTCCCGGGATTTTGCCGACGCCTTCGAGGCCGAATTGACCTTCGGCAATATGATCGGCCGTTCCCTGCGCGGCATGTTTCGGCGCGGGGGCGGCATCGACGCGAGGGTCGCCGAACTGACCGCGAATTTCGCCGAAAAGCTCACCCGCGAGGTGGAGGACGTCACCCGCCAGGGCGCGGCCCACGTCTCCGAAAGCATCCTGGACCGGGTGCGGCCGCTTTTGGACGAACTGGAGGGCCGGGACAGGTTCGGACGCAGGGGGGCAGGCGCGAGCGCACTGTCCGAGGAGCGCGAGACCGTGGCCCGCGAGGTGCGGCTTCGGGTGGAGGCCCTGCTCGGGGCGGAAGGGGGATTCGCGGGGGTTTCGCCCACGGAGTTTTCCGGCCTGGATCCCAAGGCGGCCATGGGCGGCGTCCTTATGGTGGTGGGCACGCTGTTCGCCGTTTCGGTCAAAAGCGTGGTGGTGGACGTGACCGGGGGACTGGTGGCGGCTTCGGGCATGGTGCTGGCCGGAGGGACCCTGCTCTGGAAGCGGCCGCGCATCATGCGGGTGTTTCGCAAGAACCTGGCCGAGGCCGGAGAGCGGCTGGAGGCGGAGCTTTCGGAACGGCTGACGGCCAGGATGGAGCATCTTTTCGCCGAGCTCTTCGCCCGCTTCGATCCGTTTTTTACGGGAATCGCCGAACGGGAACGGGTTGCCGGGGAGCTTGGCCGGGAGACGGACGCCCTGGCCGGTGACTGCGACGCGTT
This sequence comes from Desulfolutivibrio sulfodismutans DSM 3696, assembly GCF_013376455.1. Classification (GTDB taxonomy): domain Bacteria; phylum Desulfobacterota; class Desulfovibrionia; order Desulfovibrionales; family Desulfovibrionaceae; genus Desulfolutivibrio; species Desulfolutivibrio sulfodismutans. The sequence goes on from NZ_CP045504.1 coordinate 650,541, forward strand.
CGCCCGGGATGTGGGCCCTTCCGCCTGACGATCACTACGGCAAAGCGGCTTCCTCCTGACGGTAGATGCCGGGGCAGCCGGTCACGTCAGGGTGTCTTTTTTCCCTTTTTTCGGATGGCGGCCGCATCCTCCCCCGGACATGCCTCCCTGGCGAACGCCAGAAGGCGTTGGGCGGCCATGTTGTCGCGTCCCGCCGGAAGGGCCGCCGCCAGATCCACCCTGGGAAGTTCCCCCTCGATCTCCGTAAAGACGACGCCCGCCCGCCGCCAAACCCGAACCGAGGCCGGGAGCAGGGCCACGCCGAGGCCGCTGGCGACCAGGGACAGGGTGGTGAATTTCGAGGCCGCCTCCTGCGCCGCCACGGGAGTCGCGCCGACCGTGGCGAATGCGGCGGCCATGGCCATGTCCAGGGCCGGAACCTGGCCGCGCGGCGGCAGGATCATGGGGACGCCGTCCAGGCGTTTCAGAGGAACACGGGGCAGGGCGGCCAGGGGATGGCCCGATGGAACGGCCAGGATGTAGGACTCGCGGTGAAGGACAAAGAGATTCACCCCTGGAATGTCCTGGCCCGCATGGCGCAAAAAGCCGATGTCCAGGCGACCCATGCGGATGGCCTCGGCCTGGGCCCGGGTGGTCATTTCCCGCAAATCCAGTTCCACGTCCGGGGCGTCGCTGCGAAACCGGGCCAGGGCGGCGGCCAAAAAGGCGTCCATGGCCGGATTGACGAACCCCGCAACCAGTCGGCCGACCGTTCCCCCGGCCACGCGCCGGGCCGTCTCCCCGGTTGTTTCGGCCTGGGCCAGAAGCGATGCGGCCTCGCGGCGAAAGGCCTCGCCAGCCGGGGTCAGGACCACCGAACGGCTGGTGCGGGCGAAAAGCAGCACCCCCAGTTCCCGCTCCAGGGCCTTGATCCGCTGGCTCAGGGGAGGCTGGGCCATGTGCAGCCGTGCCGCCGCCCGCCCAAAATGCAATTCCTCGGCCACAGCCAGAAAATACCGACAGTCCCGCAGTTCCATCGATCAATATTATTCACATCTTAATCATGATGTAAATTGATATTTTACATATCAATACGGAGTGCCTAGGCTGTCTGGAAACAGGCAGGGATCACGCCGGGTACGCCAGCCTGGTTCCGGAGACGGCCCCGATCCCGGCCACCCCAACAGGAGGAATCTTCATGAACGAACGCTACGCGCGCGGCTTTGCCGCCCTGGCCGCCCTGGCCCCGGAAAAGGCCCAGGCCGTGCAGGACGCCCTGGCCGAGATCGCCCCGGACATGGGGCGGTTCATCGTGGAATTCGGCTACGGCGAGATCTTCACCCGTCCCGGCCTGGATGCCGTCTCCCGCCAGACCGCCACCATCGCTGCCCTGACCGCCCTGGGCAACGCCGCGCCGCAACTGCGGTTTCACATCGAGGCCGGGCTGGCGGCGGGACTGTCCCCCCAGGCGGTCATCGACATCATCTATGTCGCCACGGTGTTCGCCGGTTTCCCGGCCGGACTAAACGCCATCGCCATGGCCCGCGAGGTGTTCGCGGAAAAAGGCGTCACGCCGTCGCACGAGGCCCGGGAGTCCGGGACCGGGGAACGACGGGAACGCGGTCTGGCGGCCCTGGCCGTGACCAGCAAAAACGCCGGGCAGCAGGTGCTCGACTCCCTGGCCGACATCGCCCCGGATTTCGCCGGTTTCATCCTGGATTTTTCCTACGGCGACGTCATCTCGCGCGACGTCCTGACCCCCGGCCAAAAGGAAATCGCCATGATCGCGGCGGCCACGGCCCGGGGAACCATGGAGCCCCAACTCAAGGTGCACGTCAAGGCGGCCCGGGCCGTGGGCTTAAGCAGGGAGCAGATCGTGGAGGTCATCATCCAAATGGCCGTCTATGCCGGTTTTCCGGCGGCCATCAACGGGCTCTTCGCAGCCCGGGCGGCCTTGCGGGAAATGGGGGAATAGGGCGGGGCGGCCCGCCGCGGGGGCGCGACCAGGAAGCCCCCGGAAATACGGCCAAACCGGCGGTGCAGGGGGAGACGACGGGGATGCGGGCCGGGAAGACGGATCAGAAACCCTGGCAGGAATGCGTCGCAGGCGGTTTCGGGAAAAGGGCGGCCTCAGAGTTCAACGATTCCCAGGGCGGCCAGCTTGGTCACAAGCTCGGTTTTCGCCACCGGCTTGATCAGATAGGCTGAGACGCCGTCCTCGAAAAGGGCGGTCATGGTGTTGTCCTCGTCGTCCATGGACGTGACCATGATGGCCTTGGCCCGATTCTCCGGGGCGATACCGGCCTGCTTTTCCAGAGCGTGGATCTTTTCCAGGGTCTCGTGGCCGTCCGGGCCGGGCATGACGATATCCATGAAGATGACGTCGTAGGGTCGCCCGGAATTCAGGGATTTGGCCACGGCCTCCACCGCCAACGCGCCGTTGCCGCAGATGTCGCAGATCCCGTAGTGTTTGAGATGGGCCATGAGCACCATGCGGCTGGCTTCGTCATCGTCGACAATGAGAAAATGCATGGAACGACTCCTTGATAAAGGACATATTATTCCTTTTTTAGCGCAATGCCTTGATGACCACAAGGGTCAGATCGTCTTCGGGGCGGCCGGGACTGACGAAGGCCATGACCGCAGCCACCACCGCATCCACGACCTCCTGGGCCGTCCGGCTGGCGTTGGCGCGCAGAATATCCTTGAACCGCTCCTTGCCGAACATCTCCCCGGCCGGATTCATGGCCTCCCAAATGCCGTCGGTGCCGAGAACCAGAAGCTGCCCGGCGGTGATCCCGGCGTGGCTGTTGTCCCCGTATTCCCAGCTCTCCTCCACCCCCAGGGGGATTCCGGCCCCCATAAGCTCATCGAAATCGTCCTTGCCCGGATCATAGATCAGGGCCGGGTCGTGACCGGCCCGAACCCAGGTAAGCATCCCGGTGGCCAGGTTGATGCTTAAAAAAAACAGGGTGATGAACCGGCCGGAGAGCTGGGTGTCCCGGCACAAAAGGCGGTTGACCATGGTGATGCACCGGGCCGGATCGGGGTCTTCGTCGGCGCGGGCGTGCAGAAGCGCCCGCCCCGTGGCCATGAACAGGGCCGCCGAGATGCCGTGGCCGGTGACGTCGCCCAGAACCACGTCGCAGGTGTCGCCGCGTTCCCGGGAAAAGGATAAAAAATCGTAGTAGTCGCCGCCGGTTTCGTCGCAGAACTGGCATACGGCGGCGATGTCCATGCCCGGGATGACGGGGGGGCGTTCGGGCAGCAGGTTGCGCTGCACCTCCATGGCCAGGGCCATGTCATTTTTGAGCTTGACCCGCTCCAGCAGTTTGGGGGCCATGGCGTTGAAGGCCTTGGCCAGATCCCCCAGTTCGTCATGGCTTTTCACCTCGGCCCGGGCCGAGAGGTCGCCCTCGGCAATCTTGCCGGCGGCCCTGGCCAGACGGGCGATGGGCCGGGTGACGGCCAGGGAGGCGACGGCGGCCGCCGCCACCAGAAGCAGATTGATGACCAGGGCGAAGACGCTGGTGTCGCGCAGCATCCGCTTGGTGCGCTCCATGACGCTGTCCTCGGCGTGGCGGGAGGAGGCCACGATGACCTCGCTGGGCACGATGACCGCCAGGGTCAGGCCGTCTTCAATGACCGGCTTGAAGGCCCACACGCTCGGCACGCCCCGGTAGGGCATCTCCACGATGCCCTGGCGGCCGTCTTTGATGTCCTGGCGCATGGCCGCCACGGCCGCCGGCTCTTCCTTCTCCAGACGCTCCAAGGCCAGGGGGGTTTTCCAGTCCGTGTCGTGTTCCATATAGTCCCGCATAGCCACGATGACCATGGCGTCGGGATCCCCGTCCGCCTCCGTGGCCGGACGCAGCAGCATGGAGCGCACAGCCGGGGTCCAGCGCCGGGACAGGTCGCTTTCCAGGAGCAGGGTGTCCAAGGGGAAGTCCACCCCCGTGACCCCGATGATGGCCCCGGACGGCCCGTGGATGGGCATGGACAGGGTGGCGATGGCCTGATGGGTGTTGGCGTCCACCATGATGTTCCACACCGGCCGACCCTGGGCCTTGGCCTGGGTGTACCACTCCCGGCGTCTGGGATCGTAGTCCGGGGGATAGCCGCCGTGGCCGGGGTAGGCGCAGTGCAGGCCGTTGTCCAGGCTCACGTAGCTCCAGAGCATGAGATCATCGTGGCGCAGGTAGATGATGCGGAAAACGGGCAAAAGCCGGGTGAGGGCCTGGGCGTCCTTGAGGGCGGCGGGCATGTCGGCGTCGGGGGACAGGCGGAAAACGAGATGGTCGATGGAGATGGCGATGTCGGATTTTGCCGTGTGCGCCGCACTGGAGTCGGAAAGCACGCGCGGCGGCTCGAGAACGCCGATGCGCGGGTCGCGACGGTCGTAGTCGGTGTCGAAAAAAATCGGTTCGATGTGCCTAGGGCGTTCGGCCAGGAGTCGCTCGGCCTCCCGGGCCTGAAGGGTCAGGGCCAGCTCCAGGACATCGCGGGTGTCGTTGACGGCCTCGGCGAACAGGTTGACGGTCTGGCTCAGTTCGCGGTTGGCGGTGTCGCGCATGACCTCGGCCGCGCTTGCGGCCAACTCGGTCCCCAGGGCGCGGGTCTCGCGAATGGAGTACCAGCGCACCAGAAAAATCGGTGGAAGAACAAGAATAAGCAAAAAGATGAGTAACTTCCAACGAATGCGCATGGGTACTCCGAATCGGGGATGACGGGACGGACAAGACCCCTGAAGGCCAAGTGTGGCCAAAAAATGGCGGCAACACAAGGGGGAAAGCTCTGAAAACAGGGAAAAAAGGATAACTTCCTTGACATGCCGGATCAAAGGCAATAACGACACTCCTTCACCTTGCTCTTCCCCGTCCGGGAAGGGCCATGCCCACAAGGAGAAGACAGATGCGGAAGTACGAAACGTTGTTGCTTTTCAGTCCCGAGCTGACCTCGGACAACCTCCAGGAGATCCTGGACACCTTAAAAGGCATCATTGAGCGCGAGGGCGGCGTCACCGAAACCCTCGACGACTGGGGTATGCGCGATCTGGCCTACATGGTGCGCAAACAGGTTCGCGGCCATTACATCCGCCTGGAATACAGCCTGCCTCCGGCAGGCGTGGCGGAACTGGAACGCATCGTGCGCATCACCGACGGCATCCTGAAGTTCGTCACCGTCAAGCTGGCCGACAAGATCGCGGCATAACCGGGGGATATTCCTATGGCTTTTAAGAAAAAGTTTACGCCCAAAAAAAAGTTCTGCCGTTTTTGCGCCAACAAGAATCTGCCGCTGGACTACAAGCGCGCGGATATCCTGAAGGATTTCATTACCGACCGGGGCAAGATCATCGCCCGGCGGATCACCGGCACCTGCGCCAAGTGCCAGCGCCGGTTGACCACGGAGATCAAGCGCGCCCGGCAGATGGCTCTTTTGTACTACACCGCCACGCACAGCACCGAATTTCGCAAGAAAATGTAAGGTGAGGGGGACGACATGCAACTGATTCTTCGCGCCGACGTGGAGAACCTTGGCCACCTCGGAGAGGTGGTCACGGTCAAACCCGGCTACGGCAGAAACTATCTCGTGCCCCAGGGCCTGGCCATGGCCGCCACCCAGGCCAACCTCAAGGTCTTCGAGCAGGAGCGCAAAAAGCTTCAGGCCAGAATGGACTCGACCCGGGCCGCCGCCCAGGAAGTGGCCGACAAACTGGCTGCCCTGTCCTTGCGCATCGAGGTCCGGGTGGGCGAAAACGACAAGCTCTACGGATCCGTCACCACGGCCCAGATCGCCGACCTTATGGCCGCGTCCGGGGTTGAGGTGGACCGCAAGAAAATTGTCCTGGACGAGCCCATCAGGGCGCTTGGCGACTACGAAGTGGAGGTGAAGCTCCACGCCGACGTACGCGGCAAGGTTTCCCTGGCCGTGGTGCGTCCGGGCGGACAGGAAGAACCGAAGGCCCCGGAAGTGGCCGAAGATAGTGGAACCCCAGCGGAAGAAGCCGCGAGCTAAGGCCGCCGGGCGTCCGGACGGCCAATCGGTGACCGGGAAAACCCTTGATCGGGTTTCCTCGGACCTTTTGCGCAGACTCCCCCCCCAGAACCTTGATGCCGAAAAGGCTGTTCTGGGGGGGTTTTGCTCAAAAACTCCGTCCTTTTCTCCCTTATCGACCTCGTTGGCGAGGACGATTTCTATTCCCCGGTCCACAAGACCATCTTTCGCGCCTTTCTCGACCTTTCCCGCAAAAACTCGGCCATCGACATGCTCACCCTGGCCGACGAGCTGTCCAAGGCCGGGAGCCTGGAAGAGGTGGGCGGCCCCCTGTATCTGGCCGAACTGGCCCAGTCCACCGTGGGGGCGGCCAACGCCCTGCACCACGCCCGCATCGTGCGGGAAAAATCCGTCCAGCGCAGGCTCATCGGCGCGGCCACGGACATCATCACCCGTTGCTTCGAGGCCACCGAGGATGTCAACCAGCTTTTGGACGAGTCCGAACAGGCCATTTTCTCCATCGCCGACGCCAAGACCGTCAAGGGGGTCAAGTCCAGCAAGGAACTTGTGGCCGCCGTGTTCGAGCAGATCGAACAGCGCATGGAAAACAAGGAATTGGTCACCGGCGTGCCCACCGGTTACTATCAATTCGACGAATACACCGCCGGGCTGCAACCCTCGGATCTGATCATCGTGGCCGGACGCCCCAGCATGGGCAAGACCGCCTTCGCCTTAAACGTGGCCATGCGCTCGGCGGCCATGCATGGCGTGCCCACGGCCATCTTTTCCCTGGAAATGTCCATGGAGCAGCTCATGCAGCGCATGCTGTGCTCCTGGGCCAAGGTGGACCTAAGCCGCCTGCGCCGGGGCCGCCTGGACGACGGCGACTGGTCCCGGCTCTACGAGGCGGCCAACAACCTGTCCCCGGCCCCCATCTTCATCGACGACACCGCCGCCCTGACCACCATGGAGATGCGCGCCCGCTGCCGCCGCTTAAAGGCCGAACACGGCCTGGGGCTCGTGGTCGTGGACTACCTCCAGCTCATGCGCGCCTCGCGGCACATCGATTCCCGCGAACAGGAAATTTCCGATATCTCCCGAAGCCTCAAGGCCCTGGCCAAGGAACTGCATCTGCCCGTGGTGGCCCTGTCCCAGCTCAACCGCAAGGTGGAGGAGCGTAGCGACAAGCGGCCCATGATGTCCGATCTGCGCGAATCCGGGGCCATCGAACAGGACGCCGACGTCATCATCTTCCTGTACCGGGCCGCTGCCTACAAGCGCAAAGAGGAGCTCACCCCCGAGGACAACGTGGCCGAGGTCATCATCGGCAAGCAGCGAAACGGCCCAACAGGCATGGTGAAACTGACCTTTTTCAAGGAATACACCGCGTTCGAGAACCTGTCGGACATCCCGCCGCCCTCGGAATACCATTCGTAAGGAGCCGACGGCGCCCGATGCCGGGCCGGTTGTCGTTTTTTCCCGCCCCCATGCGCCGCAGGCCACCTTTTTCTGGTTTTTCCCCGACGCCGGGATTATGAACTCCCGGAACGCGGCGGACGCCACAGTCTCACCGCCCGATCCGACACTACCATCCTGAAGGAGCGCCCGTGTTGTACGACGATGCCGAGAAATGGTCGCGTGAGGAGATTGAAAAGGCCCAGATCGAACGCCTGCGCCGCAGCCTGCAACAGGCCGCCGCCTCCCGGTTTTACGGCGCGCTTTTCCGTGAGCACGGGGTAAATCCCGACGCGGTACGCGGCCTGGACGACGTCCGCCGTCTGCCCTTCACCACCAAAAAAGACCTGCGCGAGGCCTATCCCGACGGCCTTTTGGCCATGCCGCATGCGGACATGGTGCGCATGCACGTCTCCTCCGGAACCACCGGCGCGCCCACGGTCATCTATCACACCAAAAACGACCTGGACTGGTGGGCCTCGCTCATGGCCAGGTGCATGCACATGGTGGGCATCCGCCCCACGGACGTCTTCCAGAACATGTCCGGCTACGGCCTTTTCACCGGAGGCCTGGGCATCCACTACGGGGCCGAGCGTCTGGGCTGCCTGACCATCCCGGCCGGGGCCGGCAACACCAAGCGCCAGATAAAGCTCATCACCGACTTCAACGTCACGGCCGTGCACATCATCCCGTCCTACGCCCTGCATCTGGCCAACGTGCTGCGCGACATGGGCGTGGACCCCGCGTCCCTGCCCATCAGGTTCGCCCTGGTGGGGGCCGAGCCCTACACCGAGGCGGCCCGTCGCCGCCTGGAAGAGATGTTCGACATGAAGGTCTACAACTCCTACGGCCTGTCGGAGATGAACGGCCCGGGCGTGGCCTTCGAGTGCACCGAGCAGCACGGCATGCACCTGTGGGAGGACGCCTACATCGCCGAGATCGTGGACCCCGAGACCGGGGAGCCTGTGCCCGAGGGCGAACTGGGAGAACTGGTCATGACCACGCTTGGGCGCGAGGGCATGCCGGTCATCCGTTACCGCACCCGCGACCTGACCCGCTTTCTGCCCGGCCCCTGTCCCTGCGGCCGGGTGCATCGGCGAATCGACCGCATCGCCGGGCGCTGCGACGACATGATCATCATCAAGGGCGTGAACATCTATCCCATGCAGGTGGAGGCCATCCTCATGGCCATGCCCGAGGTGGGCCAGAACTACCTGATCGAGCTTGACCGGGTGGGGGTCATGGACCAAATCACCATCAAGGTGGAGGTCAAGGAAGAGTTCTTCGTGGAGGACATGCGCGCCCTAACCGGCCTGCAAAAACGCATCACCTCCAGGCTTCGCGATGAAATCCTGGTCACCCCCAGGGTGGAGCTGGTGGAGGCCAAAAGCCTGCCCCAGGGCGAGGGCAAGGCCAAACGGGTCGTGGACAAGCGGGGAACCGATTCATGAGCTACGTCTGGGCTGCGCTGTATCTGTCCCTTCTGTTCGCCGTTCTCGGACTGCATATCCTGAGCCTCCCGGCCAACTGGGTTCTGCTTGGGCTGGTGGCCCTGTGGGGCTGGCTTGCCCCGGGGGCGCATTTCGGCTGGCAGTTCTACGCCCTGTTGATCGGGCTGGCCGTGGTGGGCGAGGCCATCGAATTTGTGGCCCAATATTATGGTTCCAAAAAATACGGGGCCACGGGCAAGGGAAACCTGGGCGGCATGCTCGGGGCCATCACCGGGGCGCTTTTGGGCGCGCCGTTTTTCTTCGGCCTGGGCGCGCTGGCCGGGGCCATTGCCGGGGCCTATTTCGGATGCTATTTCTTCGAACGCCATCAGGGCCGGGACCAGGCCGAGGCCAGGCACGCGGCCTGGGGCGCCATGTACGGCAAGGTGTTGGGCATGGCGGCCAAGATCGGCCTGGGCGGGGCCATGTGGGTGGCCGCAGTGCAAAAAATCTGGCCATAGGACACGAAAGGAAAAGGAAGCGATGCTTACAGGTGGTGATTTCCCCAAATATCGTGGGCGGATGGAATACGTCTGCCTGGGCTGCGGACAGCGTTACGACATCCGCGAACTGTATTACACCTGCCCCAAATGCAGCGGGGTTTTCGTGCTCGAAGACACCACCTTCGACTCCCTGGCGGAGTTTCCGCCAAGCTACTGGCAAAGCCTGTTCGACAAGCGGGCCGCCACCCGGACCACGGGGCTGCGCGGCATCTTCCGCTATCACGAGCTGACCGCGCCCGTGGTGGAGGAGCAGGACATCGTCTACCTGGGCGAGGGCCATACCCCCATGGTGGCCGCCAACGACGCCCTGCGCGAAAAGGTGGGCGTGCCCTTTTTCTATAAAAACGACGGCCAAAACCCCAGCGCCTCCTTCAAAGACCGGGGCATGGCCTGCGCCTTCAGCTATCTAAAGCACTTGGTCCGGGCCAACGACTGGGATTCGGTGCTGACCGTATGCGCCTCCACCGGCGACACCTCGGCCTCGGCCGCGCTCTACGCCGCCTACGTGGGCGGCCCCATCAAAAGCGCCGTGATCCTGCCCAAGGGCAAGGTCACCCCGCAGCAACTCGCCCAGCCGCTCGGCAGCGGAGCCACGGTTCTGGAAGTCCCCGGGGTCTTCGACGACTGCATGAAGGTCGTGGAATACCTAGCCGACAATTACCGCGTGGCGCTTCTCAATTCCAAAAACGCCTGGCGCATCCTGGGCCAGGAGTCCTACGCCTTCGAGATCGCCCAGTGGCGGGCCTACGACACCTACCGCACCTGCGTGTTCGTGCCCATCGGCAACGCCGGAAACATCACGGCCATCATGGGCGGCTTCCTCAAGCTCAAGCGCCTGGGGATCATCCCCTCCCTGCCGCGCATCTTCGGCGTCCAGTCCGAGCACGCCGACCCGGTCTACCGCTATTACAGTGTGGCCGAGGCCAAAAAACGCCGCTACGAACCCGTGGCCGTCACCCCCAGCGTGGCCCAGGCGGCCATGATCGGCAATCCCGTGTCCTTCCCGCGCGTCAAACACTTCGCCGAGCAGTACGAAAAGATCGGCGGCCCGGGCAGCTTCCAGGTCATCCGGGTCAGCGAACAGGACATCATCGAAGGCATGCTCCTGGCCAACCGGCACGGGCACATCAGCTGCACCCAGGGCGGCGAATGCCTGGCCGGGCTTCGCGCCGCCGTCACCCTCGGCCTCGTCGAGCCCTCGGAAGAATCCATCCTGGACGCAACGGCGCATCATCTGAAATTCATCGGCTTCCAGGACATGTACTATACCAATACCTTCCCCCCGGAATACGGCATCACGCCGCGCCCGGAGTTCGTCAACGCGCCGGAAACCGTCATCAGCGACGACGACAAGGCCAGCCTCTCACCCGCCGACTATACCGCCAAGGCCGCCCAGGCCGTGGTGACGCGCCTCGGCCTGACCGGCCGGGGATAGCGGGAACGGGGAGAGGGAAAGCCTCCGGCGGCCAGGGGGGAAACCTTTTAAAAAAGGTTTCCCCCCTGGACCCCCCTTCGAAAATTTTGTCGCGCTTCGCGTCCCCTGCGCGGGAGCAAGCACTTTCACCGAACTACCTGGATTCCCGGCCGGATCGTCCCGGCGCGGTGCGCCGGGACGATCCGGCCGGAACCGGGGGGTCCGGGGGGAATGATTCCCCCCGGGCGGGGAGGGGTTCGGGGAGGGGCCGCAGGCCTCTCCCCGACAACACGGGGTGATCATGGCCAAACGAAAAGAGCGGGTGGATCAATGGCTGGTGGAGCAGGGGGTGTGCGACTCCCGGGAGCGCGCCAAGCGGTTGGTCATGGCCGGGATGGTGTATGTGGTGGCCGGTGAGAAGCGGGAGAGGGTAGACAAGCCGGGACGCCAGTTCGGGGAGGATGTTGTTTTTGAGGTGAGCGGGGGGGAGCGATTTGTCGGCAGGGGCGGGTACAAGCTGCTGACGGCGATTGAGGCGTTCGGGATTGAGGTTGCGGGGAAGGTCGGGATGGATGCGGGGGCCTCGACGGGCGGCTTTACGGACTGCCTGTTGCAGCATGGCGCGGCGCGCGTCTATGCCGCGGATGTCGGCCATTCGCAGTTGCATGAGAAGCTGCGCGGCGATGCCCGGGTGGTGGTGCTGGAAGGGGTGAATCTGCGGCATGCCGGGCCGGATCTTTTGCCCGAGGCCGTGGACATTTTGGTGTTGGACGTGTCGTTCATCTCGCTGACGCTGGTGTTGCCGCCGTGTCTGGCGTTCGTGCGGCCGGGCGGCGAGGTGGTGGCGCTGGTCAAGCCCCAGTTCGAGCTGGGGCCGGAGCGCACGGACAAGGGCGTGGTGCGTCGCGAGGAGGATCAGGCCGAGGCTGTGGCCAGGGTCACGGATTTCGCCCGGCAGGAATGCGGCCTGGAACTGGTGGGCGTGACGCCGTCGAAGATCAAAGGCCCCAAGGGCAACCAGGAATATCTGGCCTATTTCAAGAAATCTCTCGAAACGGCTTGACACGTCTCACGCATGTCGCAAGACATGCTTCACGTATTCTCCAAAAAATCGTTATCGTCTCCGCCGCGCGGCGCTCGCTCAAGGCGTTGCCCATCATCCGTCCTGTGCTTTTGTCCCGATCCCTTTACGTGGGATTCCAAAGGGCGAAGCCCTTTGGCCCCCGGAGGGTTCTCCCCCACCACATCTCCACCAGCGCGGCCCTCACTCTCGGCGCTGCCCATCATCCGTCATGTGCGCCCGGCCCAGCCCATTTACGTGGGATTCCAAAGGGTGAAACCCTTTGGCCCCCGAAGGGCTCCCCCCGCCAATCCCCCTGCGCCTACCCCTTACTCCCGCCCATCATCCGCAACTCGGCGCGGCGGGCGACCTGATGCATGAAGGTCCGCAGGGTGATGTCGCGGTTGGGCTGGTTGGAGCCGTCGTGGGGCGAATCCAGGTAGGGGATGTTTTGTTTGAGCAGCATGGGTTTGAGGATGGCTGAGCAGATGGTGCTGGGCATGCAGGTGAAGGGGAAGACGTTGACCACGCCGTCGAAGGCGTCGTGGGCGTAGGCCAGGGCCCCGGCGATGCTGATTCCGGCCTCGGTGCCGATAGCGAAACTGTAGAGACGTTCGCTGTCGAGATAGGTTTCCAGATGGGCCACGTCGTGGTCTGCGGCGATGTCCAGGTGGGGGCGCACCCGGGCGTAGACGGCGTTTTGGCGTTTGAGCTGCCACTGCATGGTCAGGCGGGAGACGAGCCGGAATCTTGCGGCGGCGGCAAGCCCGGGGACGTTGAGGTCTTTGAAGCAGGCCTGGAAGGACTGGGCGGCATCGCGGCGGTTCAAGTGGGTGACGAAGTTAAACCATTCCGTGAGGGAGGCGTTGACCACCTCGGCCCCCAGGGTCTCCAGGGTCCGGATGAGTTCCTGGTTGGAGCCGGGATGGGAGCGCACATAGATTTCGCCCACGATGCCCACCCGGGGCCGCCGGGGCAGGGTGCGGTCGATGAGCCGGGCGGCCTTTTTGGCCGTTTCGGCGGCTAGGCGGTCCAGGGGGGAGAAGTCCAGGGACGCGCCCGAGGCCTCGATTTCCCGGCCCATGTCGTCCAGGGCGGCGGAGATGCAGGCGTCCACGGCGCCGGGAACCGTTTCGTAGGGCCGGGTCCGGCAGGCGATACGGTCCAGGACATCGGCCAGGATCATGGCCGTAAACGCCAGCTTGCGGAAGGGACCGGCGGACCCGCGGGGGAAGATTGCTGAGGAGTCGTAGCCGTCGTCGGTGCTGAGCGTGACGATGGACGTTTCGCGAAATTCCGGAAAGCGGTCCAGGACGATGCGATGCAGGGTGTTGTACATGCCGAAGCGGCAGGGGCCTCCGGCCTCGGGCATGAAATAGACGTAGTCTTTGGCTGCAAAGGCCTCTTTGAGCCGTGTTTTTTCTTGGGAAAGATAGTGCAGGACATCGCCCAGGGTCACCTGGCAGGGGAAGCACTCCTTGCCCGAGGTCAGTTCCTTGCCAAGAGCGAGGCCGTTCATGGTGGGCATGACCACGGCATTGACGCCAAAGGCCCGCAAGGCCGCCACCAAAAGCGGCGATCCGGTGGGGGTCATGTTCGGCATGAGCAGGGTCTTACCCGTGAGCGAGGGGGGCGGGGGAACGGTCATGGGGCGGCCTCCCGGCGGGGCTTATCGGACATGGCGGACAGGCGCATGTTTTCACGCACCACGTTGGCGAAGGCCTCCATGCGGGTGATCATCCCGGCGGCGGCGCTGTGCTCGTCGAGTTCAAGCAAAAGGTATGGCTTGTCGCCCATGATGTGGCTGTAAAAATGCTCCAGAAAGGAGTCCGGGCCGCAGGAGAAGTTCCCCAGGTGCACGCCGAAGCGGTTACGGGTCTCGGCGGTGGCGGCGGCGGCGCGCAGGATGCGGCTGCCTAGCCCCCAGTACATGCGCGGAAAACGGTGCAGCGGGGTGGCCGAGACGTCCAGGAGGTCGAGGGGGACGGTCTTGATCCCAAGTCGGGCGGCCAACCGCCCAAGGCCCAGGCTCAGGCGTTCGTCGTGCAGGTTGTAGGGGCGGCCGCTGACGATCCACAGGGGCTCGTCCTCCGGAAGCAGATCCAGGAGGCTGCGGCCGACCTGGCGCAGATCGGCCTGAAAGGCGTTCTGGGCGGCGAAGGCGGCCCGCACCGCGCCGTGGATCGTGGCCGCAGTCGGGCGATGTCCGGAGGGCAGGGCGCTCCCCACGGCATGGGCCAGGGCTTTGGGCCCGTTGGCCAGGAGCAGGGTGGGGCCGATGATGCGCTCTGGCGGGATGTCCAGGGCGGCGGCGACCAGATACCGGGAGCTTTGGACCATGGGGCAGAAAAGGCCTTTTTCCTCGGCGGCCGGCGAGGGGATGTTCACCACCGTGGGCAGAAAAAGGAAATCCGCGGCGTCCAGAAGGCCTTTGACGTGGCCGTGGAAGACCTTGACCGGAAAGCAGGTCTCGGCGGTCATGGACTCCACCCCGGCGGTCACGGTCGTGCGGCTGGTCTTGGCGCTTGGCGCGACCCGGTAGCCCAGGCGGGTCAAAAGGGTGGTCCAAAAGACCGCCCATTCCAGGGAATGCAGGGCCATGGGCAGGCCGACGGCGGGCGCATTGGGGCGGGTATGGCCGTTTCCGGCCGCCTGGAGATGCCGCCGGAAGATGTCGTCGCGCAGCGCAAAATAATCGGTCTCCGCCGGAAGGTCGGACACCCGGGCCTCGTAACGGCCGCAATCGCCGCCCCAGACGCTCTTGCGGCCCCCGAAACGGTAGACCTTGAGCTTGCATTCGTTGCCGCAGGCCGGGTCGGCGCGGCAGATGGTCTCCTTGAAGCCCACCTCCGTGGCCGCCAGTTCGCCGATATCGCGGGGCCGGGTCTTTTTCTCGCCGCGCAGGAACGCGTCGCGCACCATGAGCGACACCCCGTAGGCCCCCATGACCTCCCGGTTTTTGGGCGCCAGGATGGGCCGGTCGAGGACGTTTTCAAAGGCGGCCACAATGCCCTTGTTGAGCGACGGCCCGCCAAGGAACATGATCCGTTTGCCCACATGGCGGTTTTCCACCACCCGGTGCAGGTAGTTGTGGACGATGGCGTAACACAGGCCCGCGATGAGATCGTCCCGGGCGGCCCCCTTCTGGGCGTGGGCGGCCAGGTCGGACTCCATGAACACGGTGCAGCGTTCGGCCAGGGCCACGGGGTTTTTCGCGCCCAGGGCCACGTCCTGAAACTCGCCCACGATGTTGATGCCCAGCTTGTTGGCCAACTCGTGCAGGAAACTGCCGGTCCCGGCGGCGCAGATCTTGTTCATGACGAAATCCGTGGGACGGCCGTTTTCGATGGCGATGTATTTGGAGTCCTGCCCGCCGATCTCGAAGATGGTGTCGATGCCGGGATCGATGGCCACCGCCCCCCGGGCGTGGGCCGTGATCTCGTCCACGATCAGGTCGGCATCGAGGAAATCCCCGGCCACGTTGCGTCCCGACCCCGTGGTGGCCACGCCCACCAGGGCGATACGTCCCGCCAGGGCGGCGGTCAGTCCGGAAAGCAGCTCGCGCACGACCTCGATGGGTTTGCCCCTGGTGGGCACGTAGTTTTTGTGCAGGAGGCGGCCGCCTGCATCCACCAGGGCGTATTTGGTGGAGGTGGAGCCGATGTCCACCCCGAGCCAGGCCGGAATGGGGTCTCCCTGGGTGTCCGGGATCTCGGGAAGCGTCGTGTCCGCATCGAAATGGGACCGGGACAGCGCCAGCCGTGGAGCCCGGGCGAACTCCTCTTCGGGGGCTGTCCGGTTGTCCGCCAAAACGGCCGGGTCCAGGGTGTTGGCGCGTCCGGCCAGCCGGGTGCACAGCGCCGCGCCCACGGCCCCCAGGCTGGCGTGGTGGGGCGGGGTCGCCAGCCCCGGAAAATAGCGGCGAAACGCCTTGCGCATCAGGCTGTTTCCGGCCGGGCCGCCGATGAAGATGACCGGATCGTGCAGGGTTCGCCCGGCCAGCATGGTGCTGATGAAATTGGCCGCCGTGCCGTGATGCAGCCCGGCGATGATGTTGGGCAGGGTTTCGCCCTTGTTTTGCAGATGGATCATGTCCGACTTGGTGAACACCGTGCAGCGGCAGGCCACATGGGCCGGATAGGCGCTTTGCTCGCCCAGGGCCACGAAATCGGCCAAGACCTGGTCGAGTTTGTCCTGATCCATGCGAAACGCGCCGCCATACATGGACAGGGCCAGGCGTTCGGCCTGCTGGTCAATGAAAGACCCCGTGCCCGAGGCGCAGGGACCGTTCATGGCGAAGGATTCCAGACGCCACGCCCCTGAGGCGTCGTAATCGATTTGCAACAGGGCGGCATCCTGGCCGCCAATAGCGATGATGGAGCGCACCCCGGGAGCCATGTGCACGGCGGCCGTGGCCTGGGCGATGGTCTCTACCTCGTGGGGCGCGCCAAGGCGTCTGGCCATGCGCTCCCCCCGGCTCCCGGTGAAGGAGACGCTGCGGATGTCCCCCCGGTCGAAGAGAGACATGGTCTGGCTGATGACGGAATGCGCCACCCGGGAGGCCTGTCCGAAATGGCGGACATAGGGGGCTTCATGGACCACATGGCCATCGGCATCAAGAACGGCGCAGTTGACGCTCACGGCGCCGACATCCACGCCGATGTCGTAGGGCACAGGCCACCTCCGGTGCGGTTGCGCGCTTACGGCCGGGACGGAAGAGAATCGGCGTTTGTAACGGATCGGGACAAGCCGTAAGAGCAGGAGAAAAATGATATATCCGCGCCGGGGAGGTTTGTCCACCGCGGGTATCGCCTAAACGGAGGCGGTCGGGGATATCCCTGACGGCAGGCGACCCGGCCGCGCCCCGCAGGCCCCAGGGAAACGGAGGCGGTCGGGGATATCCCTGACGGCAGGGTCAATTCCGGGGATTAGGGACGTCCGATCCGGTCGGCCAGGGCCTCGCCGACAATGCGGTTGCCGTCGACGTTCCAGTGGGCGTCCGAAGGATAGTAGGGATTGTTCCCACGGGCCATGGCCGCCCGCAGAAGGGGGGTGAGGTCGAAGATTTCCAGACCGGGGTCCACGGCCTGAATGGTTTCACGGATCATGGTGTTCGGCAGATCCAGGTCATAGCTTGCGGGATCGGCGTTTTGGCGCGCTGCGGCCTCATGAAAAAGCGCGGGGTTGATCTGGACCTCTGCGGGGGAGATGGTGATCAGGACGCGCTTTCCCCGGGCCTTGAGATCCGAAAGAACCCGGGCCAGTTGCGCCACGCGATCCAAGGCCGGGCGATGGCTTTCGCGGGTTTGGGGAACGCAGATGGCAAGGTCGTTGGCGACCACGCGGACAAAGGCCTCGGGAGAGACGGGACCATGGGCCAGGGTGTAGGGCCACGGGACGTCGCGGTGGACGAACGCGCCGTCGCGGAAATAATAATACAGGGTGTGCAGGTAATCCAGGACATGCAGGGGGAATATGTGCGGCACATGGTCGAGACGCTTGCGTCCGGTCTGGACGTCCACGAAAAGGTCGCCCAGGATGCGATTGAGATATCCGTCGTCTTGCAGTTCGTCGCGGGACAGTTCTCCAAGATCATTGACCGCGAAAATATTGACCAGAACCATGTCGTGGTCGATCAGGGGCATCCAGTTGTTCATGGTGGCGAGATATTGAGGAATGGAGGAGATGGGCTCGCCAAGATTGACGACCCTGGCCGCCACTCCCTTCTCTTGAAGCCGCGCTTGTAGAATCCCGTTGTAGGAATAGGGTGGGGTAACCGTGGCATGGCAGAAGGAATCGCCAAAACTGAGAATCCGGAATTCGGCGTCAGGTTTTGTTTTTGATATTTCGGATTCGTTGTAGTTGAGGTTTTGCAGATTTATGACATCACCAGACGGATTGTATTCGACATAATGTATGTATTTTTCATACAGAAAAAGAGCTGACTCCATGATACAGATACAAATGGCTATCGATATAGAAAACAGTATCAAATTTTTCATGGCGTCGTAAGAACTCTATATGAATAATAGCGTGATGAACTTCCAAAAGAATCCGGGCCGTGTTTTTTATGAAAATATGCAGTCCTATAGGAACACGTGCCTTGGCGCTACGTTGGAATATTTCAAAATAATTTGATGGCCGTAGGTGTCTATTTACCAAACCGTTCCACTTGTCAAGTGTCTTTTCCTGTTGCACGAAGCTTTGCGCCTGTGCAACAGCATGCACTTCCATCATGATGCAGATATACGGAGAGCTTTATCGTGGACAAATTCTGCATTCTTGAAAAACGATGGTATGAAGCATCTCATCGTTGTCATGCCATGAAACAGTCTAGAGCCTTTTTCTCTGTGACGGATCGAGGGGGGCCCAACCGGAGTCGGCCGGTTCGGCCGGTTGTTCCACTGGGGCTCCCGGCCGCTGCGTTGGAAAAGAAAGGCTGTCACGAGAATTGATTTTTTTGGTATTTGACTTATGTTCGACAAAACACACCAAGGAGCCCTCATGAATCCCGATTTGGAAAGGGAAAAAACGCTGATATCCAAAAAATCCGCCGCGCTGGCGAAAAAAAACTACTTTCCGGCGCCGTTGCTGGCCTTGGTGTCCGCCACATTGGAACTGCAGATGATGGCCAAGGGACGCATCCTTGAGTCCGGCGGCGCAAGAGAAATGGCCGACATGCCCCTGGATGTGGAAAAAGCCCTGCGCGGCGCATGTCTTTTCCCCCGCGAGCATTTCAATCCCGACCGCGTCCTGGCCATGGAGCTTTTTACGTCGCTGGCGGACTGGATCAGGCGTTCCGACTCACCGCTTGGCACGGCCATCCTCCGAATTGACGCCGCCCTGGCCGACGGCGGTTTCGATCCCCGGGCAGCCATGGACGCCCACATCGCCGGAGACGAAACATTCTTCCAGGCCCTTGAAATCCTGACGCCCGACGCTCCCCGGCTTGCGGCCTTCCTGGTCCAGGCCGCCCTGGCCCCGGGTCTGGAAGTCATCGGCAGCGCGATCTACAGCCGTTTTCCCACGGACCGGTCCTGGACCCACGGCCACTGTCCCGTGTGCGGCAGCCCGCCGCTGCATGGCCGTTTTGTGGGCAAGGAAGGCGCGCGGCATCTGACCTGCTCCTTCTGTCATGTGGAATACCGGGCCAGGCGTCTCGTCTGCCCGTTTTGCGGCGAAGACGACGCCAAAAAGCTGGATTATTTCACCACCGAGGACGAGCCGGGCTTTCGCGTCGAGACCTGCGCCACCTGCAGGCGCTACATCAAGACCACGGATTTCCGGGAGTTCGACAGGATTTCGTATCCTCTTTTGGACGATCTGGAATCCCTGACGCTGGACATGGCCGTGCAAAAGATGGGCTTTACCCGGCCGGTGCTGTCCGCCTGGGGATTTTAACCATGCCGGGCAGTTCCGGGACGTCCGTGGAAGGCGTGGTCACCAGTCTGCCGTGCCGCCGGTACCGGGACGGCACGGTCGCGGACATCGACGACGACATCGCCATCGAGGTCGGCATAGAAGTCTGCTGCGGCCCGGGACCGGCCAGGCGTCTTTTCGCCGCGCCCCTTGGCCTCGACGTCCTGGCCCTGGGGCACGCCTGGCTGGAAATGTGCCCGGCGGGCCATGTCCCGGCGGCCAGGGGCCGGGAGTCTGCTCCGGATGCGCGGCGTTTCGTCTTTGAAGCCGTGCCTGCGACGTCCCGGAACATGCCGGCGTCGGAGGGCGGCCGCCAGAGCGCCGGGCAGGTGGTGTCGCTTATGCGCCGATTCATCGCCGCCCCTGGATTGTGGGACGGCACGGGATGCTTTCATCGAGCCGCCGCGTACGCCCCGGACACGGGGGATTTTCCCTTCCAGGCCGAGGACATCGGCCGTCACAACTGTCTGGACCGCCTGTGCGGACAGGCCCATCTGGCCGACACAAGCCTGTCCGGGTTGGTGCTTTTCCTGTCCGCCCGGTTCACCGCCAGCATGTGCGACAAGGCCTTGCGGGCCGGATTTCGCACGGTGGTCAGCCGTTCCGCCGTAACCACCGAGGCCGTGCGCCTGGCCCAGGAAGCGGGGCTGTCCCTGGCCGGGTTTGTCCGGGAGGCGGAAAACCGGTGTACGGTCTTTTGCGATGCAGCCGGGAGGTTCGCCCTATGAACGCCAGCCCCCCCCCGGCCGTGCCTCCCGAATCCGGCCCGGTTTTGGGCGTGGTGTTGGCCGGTGGCCGGAGCACCCGCCTTGGCCGGGACAAGGTGGCCGAGGTCATCGGCGGACGTTCGCTCTTGGCCGCCACGGTGGAGCTGCTGGCCCGGGTCGTGGATGAAGTGGCGGTGTCCGGACGCGACCCCGCTCCTTTTGGCGTCGCCGTCCCCTGGCTGCCCGACGTCGTGGCCGACACGGGGCCTGCCGGGGGCATCCTCACGGCCCTGGAGGCCTATGGCCGCCCCATCCTGGCCGTCTCCTGCGATCTGCCGTTTCTGCGCCAGGACACCCTGACGGCCCTTCTGGCCGCCAGGCGCCGACGCCCGACGACGGCCCTTTTGACGACCTACCGCCGCACGGACACGGGCTATGTGGAGTCCCTGGTGGGCGTCTACGAACCGGCTGGCGCGCCAATCTTGCGCCGGGCCATCGAAAACGGCCTGTATCGGCTTTCCGCCGTGTTTCCCGAGACGATCCGGCATCATCTGGACTATGATCCGGCCGATCCCGAAGCGGCAAAACCCTTTTTCAACATCAACTACCCCCGCGACCTGGAATTGGCCCGGGAAATGGAGCTGGTTTCGTGAACGCCTCGCCCCCCCTGACCGACGACCTGGGACGCACGGTCAGCTATCTGCGTCTGTCGATCACCGATCACTGCAATCTGCGCTGCCTGTACTGTCGGCCCAAAGAGCAGATGCCCCATATTCCTCACGACGACATCCTGCGCTACGAGGAACTCCTGACCATGGTGGACCTGGCCCGGGATCTCGGGATCAGCAAGATTCGCCTCACCGGCGGCGAACCGTTTTTACGGCGAAATTTCCTTTTTCTGGTCGAATCCATCCTCAAGCGGCATCCGAAGGTCGATCTGCGCCTGACCACCAACGGAACCTTCCTGCCCGGCAAGGCGAAGGAGCTTCGCGACCTGGGCGTCACGGCCATCAACGTCTCCCTGGACAGCCTCGATCCGGCCACCTTTGCCCGGATCACCGGTTCGGATTTTTTCGCCGCCGTGCGCCGGGGCATGGACGAGGTCATGGACGCGGGCATGTTGCTCAAGGTCAACGCCGTGGCCCTGCGCGGCATAAACGACCATGAGCTTTCCGGCTTCCTCGATTTCATCCGGCAAAACCCCGTGGATTTCCGGTTCATCGAGTTCATGCCCATGGGGGATCAAACCCTGTGGAGCCCGGAATACTACTGGTCCGCAAAAGACATTCTGGCCCAGGCCGGGGAACTGGCCGGACTTGCCCCCGTAGGGCGCAGCCCCGGCGATTCCGGCCCGGCCCGCATGTATCACGTGGACGGCAGCCTGGGGCGCTTCGGGGTCATCTCGGCCCTAAGCGACCATTTCTGCCATTCCTGCAACCGCCTGCGCATCACCCCGGACGGACATCTGCGCACCTGTCTGTTTTCCGACAAGCAGTACCGCCTGCGTCCCATGCTGCGCCACCCCAAGCTCGGCCCCGAGGCCGTGGGTCGGGTCATGCGGCTGGCCCTGCGCAAAAAACCCCTCGGTTACCAGCTCCTTGCGCAGCAAAACGGGTCGGGCCAGGCCATCCACGGCATGATGTCGGCCATCGGCGGCTAGGCCCGGCCCGCCCGGGCAAAAAAGAGGCGAGCCCCGGGAACATCCGTGCGACGGCAGTGGGCCAATCTACGGCATGATGTCGGCTATTGGCGACGAGGCCCGGCCCGCCCAGGCAGGAAAACCGCCTTGGCCCCAGAATGGGCCGTGGCACGGCGGCAACCCAGCCGCCGGGAGATCATAATTCAGGCCGTCGCCGCCATATCCCCCGGGCCCTCCCGGACGGGACGGCTGCGGCGGCTCTACGGACGACCATGATGGCGCGTGGGGACATGACCGAAGACGAACGGCAGGTGCTTGCGGCCCTGGCCACCCAGGAAGACCATGCCTTTCCCGCCCGCCGTATGCCCGGCGAGGTGGCCGTGTCCCTTGGGCTTCCCCAGCGCCGCGCCCTGGCCGTCTTTCGGTCGCTGGCGGCGCGGGGATTCTACGAATACGACATATCGCTCTACAGCGGCCGCCTGACCGCTACAGGCCGGGAGGCGGCCAGAGCCTTGGGAGAGACATGAAGGCCTCACGTCACGTCGCCGCCGCGATTCCCCTGGCGGCTCTTTTGTACGTCGCCGGGCGGCCGCCGCTTGAGATCGCCGTCGCCGCGTCGGCCAGCGTGCTGATCGATGTGGACCACCTGGCCGATTACGTGCTGTGCCGGGGCGGCTGGTACGGTCTGGGGGATTTCTTCCAAAGCTGCAACGAGGCCCGCTTAAACCGGCTGTTCCTGGTGCTGCATGCCTGGGAATGGATCATTCTCGGCGGGATTGCGGCCCTGGCCGCGGGGTCGTCCCTGCTGGGCATGGCCGTCTGCGGCATGGCCTGGCATCTGGGCCTCGACGCCATCGGCAACCGGGGCGTCGTTTTGCCAGGATTCTACTGGTTTTATCACCGGGCCAGGGCGGGATTCGATGCGGCCAGGCTGTACCGCGACCCTTCGAAAATCTATGTATAAAACGACAGGTTGAGTCTGGGACAGGCGGCCTTGGCCGGGACAAAGGTCTCGATGCGGGCCAGGGGGTCCACATCAAGCCCGGTATTGTAGCGCACGAAGTCGTGCGGGGCATGCTCCAAAAGGCCCAGGGCCTGGGTTCCCTCTACAAAGAAAAGCTCCCCCCAGTTGGTGGAATAGTACAGCCCCACCTCCGTGATGTCTTTTTCCTCGCGGGGCATATGCAGATTGATCAGGAGAAGCGCCCTGGTGATGCGTTCCGGGGCCAATCCTTCGGCCAGGGGCGGGGAGAAGGTGTCTTTGACGGGAAAGGCTGCGGCCAGGGCCGCAAAGAGCCCCTGAATGTCGGGTACGGACAAGGGGGCTTTGACGGAGGCGGCCTTGAGGTACACCCCGGGGGAGTAGATGCCGTTGGCCGCCAGCCATGCCGCCAGCCGCTCCAGGGATCGCTCTGAACGGATGTATTCCGGCGCCTTTCGGCCATCGGGGCTGCGACATTCCCCCCGGGCCGAAAATCCGTGTTCCTGTTCGTCGAAAAGGATTTCCAGGGACTGGAGCAGCCCATTTGGCGGCCTCACGAAGGGGATGCGGCCGATCTTGTTTTTGCGCGCCCCGAAACGGCTGAGAATGCGCCGCCCGAAGACGGCCAGATCGCGCCTGTCCGGCTCGGCGGCGTGGTCGGTCTCGTCTATAAAAAGACGCTCCCGAATCCGTTCGTAGGTTCCGAAAAGAAAATCCGCGATGTGTTTTCCGGCCGCCGTCAGTTCGGCGATGCCGCCAGATTCCGCAGGTCCGGATGCGGGCGCTTCCGGGGACTGGCGAACGGCCCGGCATTCGTCCAGATCGAAAAAGTGGCCGGCTCGAAACAGTCCTTCCCCTCCGCTTTGCCCGGGTTGGTCCTGGCGGGCCATGCTCCCCGGATCCTGCGGATCGATGCCGGTTTTCTGGATGAAGGCCATGCGCAAAAGGGACAGGGCCTCGCGATGGTTGCGGGCTTCGTGAAAGGCCCGCACCTCGTCAAGAAGCAGGACGTAGGGGTCCGTGTCGAAAAGGGTGGTCCGCCCGGCAAACAACCGTCGTTTGACCCGTTCGCATAAAAGCGTCCCCTGGGCGTTTCCATCCAGATATTTTTCCAGCAGGGCAAACTTCATGATAGACTTGAAGGGGTTTTCCAGGGATTTGACAATGGTCCACAGGGAGGCCCCGAGGATGGCCTCGTCCTCCACGCGCCGCACGTTGCCCGTGTCCAGGATGTCCGTGGCGGCCGGAGCGCCCTGGCGCGTCAGACGGTCGAGGGTCCGGGAGTAGGCCTCGTCGCCGACCCCGGGGGCGACGAACCACCAGGCCGGCTTGCGTCCGGCCAGAAACAGGGCCGTCCGTAAAAATTCCTCCTTGAGCAGCATGGCCCGGGCCTGGCCGCATTGCTCCTCGTCCCCGAGCCCCAGGCGGTTTTCCCTGATGTCGGCGTCGGTCATGACGAAAAAATGGGCCTCAATGCTGCGCGAGGCGGCCAAGGCCCGCAGCCCGTCCATTTTCTTGCGAAAGCGGTCGATCTGACGCCGAGAGGCGTCGTCGTCGGCCAGACAGACCCAGATGTCCAGGTCCGAGGCCTGTCCCTGGGCCACGGTGCCCAGGCTGCCCATGGCGAAAAGCCCGAGGATGGCCACGGCGTTTTGGGCGGGGGTAAACGGCGGGCAGGCCTCGCCCATGATGTGGCACATGGCCGAAAACGCCGAAAAACTTGGATGGTGTCCTGTGATCCGGCCCGGAACCGCCGCGACCCAGCCCTTGGCGGTCCAGGCGCGGGGCGTTTCCAAAAGGCTTGGAAGGCAGCGCAGAAAATCCGCATCGGGCTCGCCCAGCTTTTCCAGGGCCCAGTCCAGGCGGCGGCGATTGTGGGTCAGGACGGCGACCCGACGATGCACGGTTTCCATGTCGAAACACCAGGATTCCACCAGTCGGGTGGCCAACGACAGGTCGCCGCCGCCCGGCCGCACCGGCGCCATGGCGGGCTGCGGGGCGAGGGCCAGGCGCTTCAGACGATTGCGGACGGACAGACGATGGGCCGAAAGCAGGGCGGGTTCGTCGGTGTGCAGGGAAGAAAACGTGCATTCGGAAAGCGTCGTGCCGCGAACATGGCATCCCGAGGCCGCAAGGTCGTCGAATACGGTTTTTGCGAAAACGCAGTCGTCCAGGTTCACCCCGAAAAACCTCGTCCGGGAAAGCACGGCCTGGGTGAAATTGCCCATGGCGAACAGGGTGCGCGAGGCCTCGAAGTCCGCCGTGCGCAGGCCGTAAAAATCTCCTTCATGCACGGCGCACCCCGTCACGCGCAGTTCCCTGATCTCGGCGTCATCGAGCCATGCCCCGTACAGGTCGCTCCCGGAGAAGACGAGCCCCTTGGCGGAAATTCCGGAAAACCGGCACATGTCGAGACGGCAGGCCTCGAAGCGCACCCCGGCCATCCGGGCCAGGGCGAAATCCACCTTTTTCAGGCGGCAGTCGCGAAAGACCACCCGGCTCAGCACGCACCGGGAAAGATCCACGCAGTCCAGGTTCACCTTGGTCAGCACCACATCGCGCAGTTCGATCCCCGGTCGCGCCACGCCCGACACAGCCGTGCCGACAAGTTCGCCACCGTTTTTTACGGTATCCAGAACCGAGGGTTTCGTCTCCCCGCCGGAGAGCGTTTTTTCCAATCCGACAAAGGACTTGAGCTTGCCCAGCAGGCTTTCGGCCTCGGGCTGCGGCAGGGGTTCGATCCGCGTGCGACGGGGCTTTGGGGGCATGGCCCGGTCAGCCGCCTTCACTTCGCCGTCCAGGGCGTCGAAAAGCGGCGGCAGATCGCCTGGGCGTGCGCCATGGCTCACGCGGGTCTCGTCCAGAAGCGCCTGTAAACGCTCATCCCCGCTTCGGGCCAGAAAAAAGAGGAACTCCCCGAGAAAAACAGGACGCAGCGGCTCCGGCAGGGTGCGAATGAATACGGGAAACTGGGGACGCAACAGAAAAACCGGGACCGCCAGCAGGCAGCGGCGCAAGGCGGCGCGACCGGCGTAGAGGGCGGCGGCCATTTTGGCCGCCCGGGCCGGGTCGATACGGCTGACGGCCTCCAGAATGGCCAGGGCGGCCTGGGGGTCATCATCGGACAACGCGGGCAGGTCGGCAAGGACGGCGGCCAGTTCGGGGTGTGCGGCGCAGGGTTGCTCGGCCAGGGCCCGGCACAGATCCGCCAGGGTCTCTCCGGGTAGTCCGGCGGCTTTGCGCAAAAGGGACTCGGCCAGATCGCCGCTGCGCAGGACCGCGGCCATCCGGGACAAAAAGGCCACCTGTTCCGGATACAGGTCCATCTTGACCAACCGTTCCAGCCACTGCCCCAGCCGCCCGTGCAGACATTCGTCGCGCAGGGGCAGACAGGGGGCCTCGCCGCGCAGATGCAGGGTGTCCAAAAGGACCAGGATGTCATCGGGACTTTGGTCGATGGCCGTTTCCAGGGCATTTTGGGCGAAGCGTTGCAGTTCCGGACGTCCGCTGCGGGGAAAACGCAGGATGGCGTTGGCGAAAAGCAGTTTCGCTTCAACTGGCAAAGCGCCCAAAATGGCCCCGAGATGTTCGCCCGAAAGCGTGTCCTTGCTGGCGAAGGACAGGGCCAGGGACTCCCCGGCGTATCCGAGGCGCAGCAGGATTTCCAGGCCCGACTTGATGAATCCCGGGGAATGGGAGTCTTCGATCATGGCCGCCGTCAGCGAGGCCACATCCGCTGCGTAGCCCTGGGTGGCTGGGACGCCGGGGTCTTCGCGATCCAGAAAGGCCATGGCCTGGCGGAGCAGGGGCGACAAGGCGGTATAGTCCGGCCCGGCCTGGGAAAAAAGCGCCCGGCGCAGGATGTCGGCGAGGATGTCGAGAGGCGGCGTGGGCATGGCCAAAGCCTGGGGTTTGGGTGAAAACGGCCGGGCGCGACGTCTTAGGCCGGCGGCAGGGTGTCCACGTAGTAGTTGGCCCGCCGCACGGGATTTAAATAGGCGAAAACCTCCCGGGGCAGTTCTTCGGGGCGCAGGGCCCGGAGGATCTTGAGATCCTCCTCGATGGTCAGGTCGATGAGCAGGGCCTCTTTTCGAGGGATGTCCGGATGATGCACCAGGACGCTCGGCCGAAACGAGGCCTTGGGGCTGGAGGACACCACCATGCCGGTCAGGCCGCTCGACAGCTCCACGATGCTCCCCGGAGGGTAGACCCCGATGTTGCGGATAAACGAGGCCAGAAGCATCTGGTCCAGGCTGGTTTTCTTCCCGTACATGGCCCGCAGGGCCTCATGCGGCGTGGCGAAACCGACCTCGTCCCGGCGGTTGCACAGGGTGTCGTAGGCGTCGGCCACGGCCGCGATGCGGGCCAGAACCGGAATGTCCTCGGCCGTAAGCCCGGAGGGAAACCCCTGGCCGTCGAGGGTCTCGTGATGCTTGAGCACCACGTCCAGGGCCGCTGGCGGAAAGTCCGGGAAGGCCGAGACGATCTTGGCCCCAAGCACCGGATGCTCGCGGTAATATTCGCGCACGACCCGGTTTAAGGTGGTCATGTTGCCTTTGGTGAAACGCTGGATGGGCACGCGGCCCTTGCCCACGTCGTGGAAAAGCGCCCCCATGCCCAGGTCGTGCATCTGGGATTTGCCGAGCCCGAGCTCCCGGGCCAGCATCAGGGACAGCACGGTGACATTTAAGGCGTGATAGTTTCGGGTTTCCTCCCGGGGCTTGGTGGTCATGAGGCTGACCACCACGTCGAGGTCGGACAAAAAGGTGTTCACCAGGGAGTCCACCATTTCCCGGGCCGCGTCCAGCACGGCATCCGACGGCTTGGCCGCCTTTTTCAAAACCCCGACAACCTGGGAAACGGCATCGTCGTACCGCTTTTCGCAGGCGGCGAAGCGGTCGCGGCGTTCTTTGTTGCGGGCGATGGTTTCCCGCTTCAGACCCAAAAGCTCCAGGGATACAGGTGTCTTGAAGGCCTTTGCGGGCCGTCCCGAAAGGCCTGGGTCGGCCTGTTTGTCCAGTTCCTCAAGGGAAATGGGCAGCCGGTCGGACTTGTCGGAAATGCAGATGACGTGGCGGATGCCCAGCCGCCGGATCTCCTCGATCTGTTCCGCATTGGTGATCTTGAAGGCCTTTTTGGGGAGGGAGCCGATGTCCGTGGCCGTTTCCAGACGCACGAAGAGTCCCGGGCACAATTGGTCGATCAAAATCGGATATTCATCGACATGCATGGGGAAAAAGCTCTTGGGGCCTTGCGATTATTGACATTTCAGCCTGTTGGCGTATTTTCATGCGGCTTTCCCTGGTGTTTTCCGCTGTCCCGGACCCGTGGTCCGGCATGGTTGTCGCGCGGTGCACGCGTTCCCACAACCATACTATGCCCGCGCCATTTTTCGTGTCAACACAGCCATCCCCGCAGGGCTGTGCGGCAATGCGCCGAGACGTTGGCCGTGAACGTGTAATCGCGAGTCCCACATGCCGACAAGGCCGAAATGACGGACGACATCCCAGCCAAACGCTTGCGGGGCGTTTTTTCCACCGAGTCTTCGCACTATTTAGGCTTTGGCGGCTCCCGTCGGCGGGTACGCCAACAGATCTTCGTCATGGCCGAGGAGCAGGAGGACGGAGACTTCAGCACCCAGCGCCTCAACCGCAATTTTTTGCCCTCCGGACCCATAAAAACCCTCAAACGCGAGGAGTTGCTGCGGAAATACATCCCCGAACCCTCCATTTACATGAACAAGGTCGTGCCCATCATGCGCCGCATGGAGGAGACCGTGGAGCGGGGGGACAGGCACCGGGAGCGCAGCGAACTGTTTTCTGCGGAGTTTGAATATCAGACGGCCCTGGGGCTTGACGAGGATCATGTCCGGGCCACCTTCGGCCTGGGGCTCACCTATCTGGAACGCCACGAGGTGGAAAACGCCGAACGGGTCTTCCGCAAGCTGGTCCGCCTGGAAGCGGCGTTCCAGACGGAGCACAAGCACCTGTTCAATGAGTTCGGCATCCAGATGCGCAAACGCGGCATGTATTCCCAGGCCATGAAATACTACGCCCGGGCCTATCAGCTCAGCAAAGACGACGAACACCTCATCTACAACATGGCCCGCACGCTTTTTGAGAAGGGAAATCCCAAGGTTTCCAGGCGATTTCTGGAGAAGGCGTTGCGCATGAACCCGAATTTCGAGGAGTGCCGCCAGTTTTTGGAATACCTCGACACCAGGAAGGAGGGAAAGGACGCCCCGCCTCCGCCACCGGACCAAGCGACCCTGGTGGTGGAATCCGTCCCTGGCCTGCCGGGCTCCTGATCCCCCCGGGGCATTTCCAGAAAATGCCCCGCAAAGCTCCCCCCAAAGCCGCCTATTCCACCCAGTCCAAGGTGCGCTCCACGGCCTTTTTCCAGCCCCGGTAGCCCGCATCCCGGACGGCGGCGGCCATCAGCGGCTCCCATGTCCGGTCCACCGCCCAGTTCCGGCACAATTCCTTGGTGTCGCGCCAGAATCCCACGGCCAGACCGGCGGCATAGGCCGCCCCCAGGCAGGTGGTCTCGGACACCACCGGACGGATCACCGGCACATCCAGGATGTCGGCCTGGAACTGCATGAGGAGCTCGTTATGCACCATGCCGCCGTCCACCTTGAGCTTTTTGAGCTCCACCCCCGAATCCTTGTTCATGGCCTCCACAATGTCCTTGGTCTGGTAGGCGCAGGCCTCAAGCACGGCCCGGGCGATGTGGTTTTTGTTGGCGTAACGCGTCAGGCCCACGATGGCTCCCCGAGCGTCCGAGCGCCAATAGGGCGCGAAAAGCCCGGAAAAGGCGGGCACGATGTACACCCCGCCGTTGTCCTCGGCGTGCATGGCCAGCCGCTCGATCTCCGGGGCGGCCTTGATCAGGCCCAGGTTGTCGCGCACCCATTGCACAAGCGCCCCGGCGATGGCCACGGACCCTTCCAGGCAGTAGACCGGATCGTTGTTCCCGAGCTGGTAGGCCAGGGTGGTGATCAGGCCGTGGCGGGAGGGGATGGGCGTCGTGCCGGTATTTAAGAGCAGGAAGCAGCCCGTGCCGTAGGTGTTTTTGGCCTCGCCGGGCTCGAAGCAGGCCTGGCCCACCAGGGCCGCCTGCTGGTCGCCCAGGGCCCCGCACACCGGCACCCTGGCCCCAAGGGGGCCGTCTTCCATGGTCGGGCCCCAGGAGGCCCGGTCGCTGGAGGGCACGATGCGCGGCAGGCCCTGGCGGGGGATGCCCAGCACGTCGAGGATGTTCTGGTCCCAGGCCAGGGTTTTGAGGTCCATGAGCATGGTCCGGCTGGCGTTGGTCACGTCGGTGACATGCGCCCCGCCCCGGGGGCCGCCCGTGAGCTGCCAGATGATCCAGGACTCCATGGTCCCGAAAAGCGCCTCCCCGGCCTCGGCGGCGCGCCTGGCCTCGGGGACGTGGTCGAGAATCCACTTGATCTTCGGGCCGCTGAAATAGGTGGCCACAGGCAGGCCCGTGACGGATCTGAAGCGATCCGGCCCGCCGTCCTTGATCAATTCCTCGCAGATGTCCCGGGTTCGGGTACACTGCCAGACGATGGCGTTATAATAGGGGCGGCCCGTGCGCCGGTCCCAGACCACCACGGTCTCGCGCTGGTTGGTGATGCCCAGGGCCGCCAGGTCCGCTCCGCTGATCCCGGCCTTGCGAAGCGCCCCGGCAATGACCTCCTGGGTGTTTTCCCAGATCTCCACGGGGTCGTGCTCCACATAGCCCGGCTGGGGGAAAATCTGGCGATGCTCCTTCTGGTCCATGGCCACGATGCGCCCGGCGGCGTCGAAGATGATGAACCGCGACGAGGTGGTTCCCTGGTCCACGGCCCCGATGTATCCACCCATGCTGCACTCCTTTTTCTCGTGTGTCGCCCTGGCGGGCGGTTGCTTCCTTGTCCCTGATCATCGCCCTGCAGGCAAGCCCTGCAGGCAAGCCCTGCAGGCAAGCCCTGCAGGCAAGCCCTGCGGGGAGGTTTCCCCGTGCTCCGGGATCAGCCTCCGGCCTTTGGCGGCGCGAGGCGGTCCCCAAGGGGCCACAGTCCCATGGCCGCGCCCAAAAGGTCGGACACGGGGGTCACGGGCAGGGGCGGTTCCGGCTTAGGCGGCGGCGATCCGCCCTTGCCCGGGGCGGCCATCTCGCAGGACAGGGCCTGGGCCCCAAGCTGCATCTGGCAATAGGTGCAGGCCGTGACCAGGACGTCCGCCCCGGCGGCAAGGGCCGAATCGTATTTGCTGCGGGCCAGGGCCATGGCCAGGCGGTCGTTTTTCCCGGCCAAGGGCTGTCCGCAGCACTCCAGGCGAAGCGTCCAGGACACGGGGACGCAGCCCAGAGTCCGAAGCAGATCCTCAAAAATCGTGGGGGACAGGGGGTCGTCAAACCGGGTCGCCGGGGACGGCCTGAGCGCATGGCAGCCGTAGTGGGCCGCCGCGCGAATGCCCGGCAGAGGGCGGATCACGGCCTTCCCGACGGCCGCAAGGCCCACCTCCCGGGCAAGGACCGGCAGCAGATGGGTCACGGTCAGGTCCGGGTCGTGGCGCAGGCCCTCGGGCCGCAGGGCGTCCGTGACCGCAGCCCGCAGGTCCGGGCGCTCGGACAGGGCGGCCTGGGCGAAGCGCAGATGGCCGAAGCAGCATTTGCAAGGGGTCAGGATGTCATGCCCGGCCCTGGTGGCCACGGCCATGGCCCGGGCCGCCGAGAGTACCGAGGCGAAAAGGCTCTGGTGGCGCACGGGATAGCCGCAGCAGTTGAATTCCATCTCCACGGGACGCACCCCCAGGGCGGCCAGCACCGCCAGGGACTGGCGTCCGTAGCCGGGCAGATGAAACGGAATGCGGCAGCCGGGAAACCAGGCATAGGTCATGGGCGGCCTCCCGTTTTCGGATCGCGCAACCCGCCATCGTCCAAAAGCCCGGCCCGGGCCGCCGCCTCCACCCTGGCGTGGGCCAGGTTGCGCAGTTCGTAGAGCACGTCGGCCACCCGGATGCCCTGGGGACAGTGTTCCTGGCATTTGTAGCAGGTGGTGCAGTTCCATAGAAAATTGGCCGACAAGGCGTGCTCGGCAAGGCCCATGCGCACCAGATTCATGAGCTGGTGGGGGCTGACGTCCACCTCGGCGGCCGGGATGTCCGGCAGGCGGAATATGGGGCACACCCCGGTGCACATCGAGCATTGCACGCAGTGGGCGAAGGTCTCGGGGTTGTCCAGGAGCGAGGGGGAGGCGGCCAGGGTTCTGGCCACGGGCCGGGCCCGCCGGGCCAGCTTCTCCCAGACCTCTGGACCGTAGCTGCGCAGGCGTACGGCCAGTTCCGGATGGCCCAGCCGGGCGGCCTCCCGTTTGGAGACCAGCCACAGATCCTGCAGGTTGATGCGCGAGGGGCAGACCACGGTGCAGCGCATGCACTCGGTGCACACGAAGCCGCCCTCGGAGAAGGCGGCCAGGGCGGCCGGGGTGAGCTTTCCCGATTTTCCGGCCAGGCGGCGCATGGACAAAAGCTTCTCCGAAGGCAGGATCTCCGGCGTGCCAAGGGCCAAAAAAGTCGGCAGCACGCTGCAATGGCGGCTGCAGATGCCGCAGTGGGTGCAGGCGTCCAGGCCCACGGCCCGGGCCAGCGGGGCCGAAGCGTTCGGCCGGGCGGCCTCCTCCCCGGGATCAAGGCCGCGTAGCAGGATGCCCACGGGGGTGGACAGGATGTGGAAGAGTTTTCCAAAGGGCAGCCAGGCCAGGGCGAACAGGCAGGCCAGAACATGGACCCACCACAGGGCGTTCGTCAGTCCGGCCCCGGCCGGGCCCTGAAGGCGCGACAGGACGCGCGACAGGGGGGCGGACACGAAGGCCGATCCGGGCGGGGAATGGCACGGGGCGCAGGACATTTCGGATATCTGGCGTCCCTTTTCCAGGTTCTCCGGGGTGGCGGCCTCCCGGGGCAGGCGAGCAACCGGAAAGGCCATGCCGCCTTCCGTGGCCCAATAGGCGCGCAGGGCGGTCAGGTCGGCGGCGTCGGGCGTGGGATAATAGTCGGTGGCCATGCGCTCGAAGGCGGCCGGGGAGACCATCTTGGTCCCCTCCAGGAAAAATCCCGAGGCGATGATCAGGCCGATCACCCCCAGGGTGAAGAAGTCCTCAAAGCGCGAGGTGCGCCGCATGTCGCGCACAAAGAGGCGGCGGCTCAGGGCGATGCCAAGGCCCAGGGCGACCATGGCCCCAAAGAGGTTGCGCAGAAACTGCCAGGGGTCGAGGGTGGGCTCGTAGCCCGGGAACAGCGGCCGGGAGATGAAATTTTCCAGGGCATGAAAAAAAAGCAGGCCGGAAAATCCGGCGAACAGGGCGAAATGCATGATCCAGCGCCACAGGCTGCCTTTGCGCAAAAGATGGCCCTGGAGCAGGATGTCGATCAGGAAGGTAAGCCCCAGCCGGGGGGCGGCGGAAACCGCCTCGCGCCAGGAAAGGGAGCGCAACAGGGCGGCCAGGGCCCGCGACGGCGGCAGGCCGGGGACGGCCAGGGATGGGTCCGGGGCCAGCCAGCGGCCCATGCGCCATGCCGCGCCCCCGAGGCACACGGCCAGACAGGCCCACAGGATCATGGCGAAAAAACTCATGGACGCTCCCGGGAAACGGCCCGCGCAAACGGCCACGGATGCCTCGCAGGCCAGACCGCCTTAGTCGCTACGCCCTAACGCCGACCGGCAAAGTCCTCCACGGCGGCATAGGACGTGGCCAGGGCCAGGCCCGCGCCGCACTTCTGGCGGGTCCAGTCGTGCCCGGCCAGGATGGAGCCCACGGCGTACAGGCTGTCGAAAGCGGCCTGTCCATCGCTCCCCAGGGGCCGAAAGCGGCTGTCCGTAGCCAGCCCGGCCCGGTTTATGCCGTGACCGGCCGGATCGAACATGTGTTCGCCATGCCACGCCGAGCGCGAGGCGGGCTGCACCACGGGCAGGCCGAACACGGACTCGATCACGCCCTTGCGATGGGGCACAAGGCCCTTGCCGAAAAAGCGGCCCGTGGCCAGAATCGCGCCCCTGGCCCGGACCTCGGCCTCCGGCGCATTCCAGCCCACGTCGCAGGCAAAGCCGCCCGATTCGGCGCGCACCCCAAGCACCAGCTTTTGAAAAAACGTCGCCACCCCCATCCGGACCATGGCCTCCTCAAAGGCGGCCTTCATACGGAGGCCGGTGACCGCCGGGGGGATGGTGGGAATCTCGAACACCGGCATGCCCAAAAGCCCGGTCAGGGCGGCCAGGGTCTCCCGGGTGCGGTAGATGCCGAGCACGGCGGGAAAGCCGACCATCTCCCTGCCCCGAAGGTGGGGAGAAAGGGCCCTGGCCAGCTCCTCGCGGTTTTTTTGGGATTCCAGGGCCAGGGCCATGGGTTCCGGATAGAGGGCCGGGCGGCCGCCGGGGAAGGGCAGTCGCACATGGGCCAGCCCCGGCCAGAAAACCCCGGCCGTCTGGGCGATCTGGGCGGAACTGAATCCCTTGAATCCTTCGAAATCCACGATAAGGGCCGGGGGCGTGCGCCGGATGCCGTGGTCGGCGGCCCACATCCCGGCCGGAACCCGGTAGGTGTGCTTGACCGTACCCACGGGGGTCAGGACCATGGCGTTTTTCCCGTCGTGGCCGTGATAGTCCAGGCCGATCTCCCCCAGAAAGGCGGTGAAGGCGGCGAAGGCGGCCTCGATGTCCGGACGGGACAGTTTGGCGTAGGGGTGGTCCGGCTCGTCGGCGGCCAGGGCGGTGAGCGCCGCGAACGGGTCGTCCCACAGACGGCGGTCCTTGATTGGATGCACGGCCAAAAGATCCAACAGGCCGCTGGCGAACAGGCTTTCGCCCGGGGCCCCGGCCAGGGCCACGGACAGGCCGCGCCGGATGGCCATGGCGGCGGCGGCCATGCCGGCCAGTCCCGTGCCGATGACCAGGAGGTCCACGTCGTGGCGGGGCGGCGTTGGCGCGGTCATGCGTCCTCCTTCCAGGTCTCGTCCCCCGGGACCAGTTCCAGGCCGAACAGCCCGCAATGCACGGCCTCCTGGAATTCGGCCTGCATGAGGGGAAAATCGAACAGGATGGGATGCACGCCCCGCCAGCGTTCGTCGAGAAACCGGCGGATCTCGCACAGTCCCTGGTCGCCGCGCACCACCTCCGTGTCGTAGAGGTGGGCTGCGACCCGGAGACTGCAAAAACCGCCCTGGCAGGGGCCCTTGCCGATGCGGCTGCGCAGGCCGATGGACAAAAGCGTGGTTCCCGGGGAGGCGGCGGGCATGGTGCGCACGATGTCATCCACCACGCTTTTGGAGACCATTTCGCATTCGCACAGGATGGCGTCCGTGGGGTCCGTGGCCTTGAGCCATTTTTTCGGGGCCAGTCCCGGCTCGGTCCAGCGGCCGCCCGCGTACGGGGGCATGACCGTGGTGGCCGTGAGACAGGGCGCGTCCACCCCGAGCTTGGCGCACACCAGATCGGCGGCCTTTTCGGCCATGAGCCGGTAGGTGGTGAGTTTGCCGCCGGTGATGGTCACGAAATTCTCCACGCCGTCCCGGGCATGGTCCAGAAGGGCGAATCCCCGGCTCACGGCCCGGTCGCCGCTTCCGGCGCTGGTCTTGCCGAAAAGCGGCCGCACCCCTGAATAGGCCCGGATATAGCGGGTGGCGTTGAGTTCCGGGACCATGGCCGCGCCCTCGTCGATGATCTGGTCCACCTCGGCGATGGTGGGACGGCAGTCGTCGGGGTCGGGGATGCGCACGGAGGTGGTGCCCAGGATGGACACCGTGCCGCCCGGCACCAGGATGTCCGCATCCGTGGCCGGGCGCAGGCGGTTGATGACCCGGTCGGTGATGCGGCTTTGGGTGACCAGCAGCGTCCCCTTGGAAAAAACCAGATCCACGTGCGGCCCGGCCAGGGCGGCCACCCGTCCGGCCCAGGCCCCGGCGGCGTTGATGACCAGGGAGACTTCAAGCTCGTATTCCCGGCCGTTCGCCGCGTCGCGCAGGGTCGCCGCCCGGATGCGGCCCGCATTCAGGCGAAAGCCCACCACCTGGGTCCAGGGCAGAAAACGCGCCCCGTGGGCCATGGCCTGGCCGATGTTGTCCAGGGAAAGCTTGAAGGGATCGACCGAGGCGTCGGCCACGGCATAGGCGGCAATCAGCCGGTCGGACAGGGCGGGCTCCATGTCCCGGGCGGTTTTCGCGTCCAGGCGGCTGGCGGCGATGCCGCTTTTGGCGCACAGGTCGGGAAAATCGGCCACGTAGGCCTCGTCGTCGCCGGAGACGGCCACGAAAAGCCCGCCGGTGTCCTCGACGCAGTGGGGGGCGATGCGGCGCAGGATCTCGCCTTCCTCGCGACACTCCCGGGCGGCCAGGGGATCCGAGCCCACATAGCGCGCGCCGCTGTGCAGCAGACCGTGGTTGCCGCCCGAGGCCCCGGCGTTGACGTCCTGTTTGTCCACCAGGACGCAGGCCACGCCGCGCAACGCCAGATCGCGGGCAAGTCCCGCGCCGGTGACGCCGCCTCCAATAATGAGCACGGTGGTCCGCACTCCGGTTCTCCTTGGAAGAAAGATGTCGTGTATCGGCGGCCCCCGTCGCGACCGGGACAGGCCCGATCGCGACGGTTTCTTGGGGGGAGGCCGCCGTCCGAAGCGGGGACGGCCGCCGGGGGGTCCGGCATGGGATGGTCCCCGATTTCAGTTTACCCTTGTGAAAAGAAAAACGCAGTGATACGCACATGATGAAAAGGATGTTGTCATCACGCACATAAACCTGTCACAAAATAGCCGAGAAGCGGATTTTTGTCACCATTTTTTTCCAATAACAACAAAGTCGCGTAAACTTTTTTCAAAAACGAAAATGGATCGCGGGGTTGCGCCCGATCCGGGGAATCCGAACATGGCACATCGGGAGCGGGAACACGAGGAGCAGCATGCGGTGGCGCACGAAGAGCAGGCAGCGATGACCGTCCCGGACTCCACGGGAAAGTCCGCCTCGGTGAAAAAACGCCAGGAGAAAATCCTGGCCACGGTGCGCGAAAAGGGATTCGCCACCATAGAGGCCCTGGCCAAGACCTTTCAGGTCACGCCCCAGACCATTCGCCGGGACATCAACATGCTGACCCGGGAAGGTCTTTTGCATCGCTATCATGGCGGCGCGGGCCTGGAGTCGAGCACCGAAAACCTGGCCTATTCCGACCGCAAAGTACTGTGCCGCCAGGAAAAATGCCGCATCGCAGCCATGGTCGCCGCCCACATCCCGGACCATGCCTCGCTTTTTATCAACATCGGCACCACCACCGAGGAGGTGGCCCGGGCCCTGCACAGCCACCAACGCCTGCGGGTCATCACCAACAACTTAAACGTGGCCGGCATCCTGGCCGGATACGACAACGTGGAGGCGATCATCGCCGGGGGGCTCATCCGCCACCGCGACTGCGGCATCATCGGCGAAGCCACCATCGATTTCATCCAGCAGTTCAAAGTGGATTACGGCATTATCGGCATCTCCGGCATCGACCTGGACGGAACCCTTCTGGACTTCGACTTCCGCGAGGTGCGCGCCGCCCGGGCCATCATCGACAACTCCCGCAAGACCTTCCTGGTGGCCGACCACACCAAGTTCGGCCGCAACGCCATGGTCCGCCTGGCGGACATCACCGAGATCGACGCGCTTTTCACCGACGCCATGCCGCCCACGGCCCTGCGCGAAAAGCTTGAGGCCGCCGACGTGAGCTATTACGTGGCCGACCAGGACTGATTCCGGGCGCGCCGCCGTCCGGCCTCCCTCTTGGATTGGCCCCCGGGCGGGCCCGGCCGCATTCCCTTTCGATGTCCAGACGCCTGCCACGGGCCGGGGAGGGCATTCCGGCCGCCTCCCCCCGCATGCCGCAGGGCGCACAATTCTTTCAATCCCTCCAATGAGATGGCATTTATTTTCGGTTTGTTACAAAAACATTTCTTTTTTCGCTTGAGAAAAAACCCTGAAGCTGCTATTCCCTTTTTTCGAAACCGAGTCTTCACTATTTGAAATAATACGTTATTTTAAGATGTTCGCCCCCACAATAGGCGAAGGCGGGGAGCCGGGGATGAGTTTTTCAATCTCGAAAGTCGACAAGCGTGTCGGGCGGGAGACATATCTCTCCGACATCAATCTGCAACTCGAATCCGGGTCGCAAAACGTCATCCTGGGCCGCACCCTGGCCGGGAAGACCACGCTTTTGCGCATCATGGCCGGACTCGACCGTCCCTCGCGCGGCAGCATCGCCGAGAACGGCAAGGACATGACCGGCGTTTCCGTTCGCAAGCGCAACGTGGCCATGGTTTACCAACAGTTCGTCAATTATCCATCGCTTTCGGTCTTCCACAACATCGCCTCGCCGCTCAAACTGGCCGGCATGGCCAAGGCCGACATCGCGGCCCGGGTGCGCGAGGTGGCGGCCGTGTTGCACATCGATCCTTTTCTGGAGCGCCTGCCCCAGGAACTGTCCGGCGGGCAGCAGCAACGCACGGCCATCGCCCGGGCCCTGGTCAAGGACGCCTCGCTTTTGCTGCTGGACGAACCTCTGGTCAACCTGGACTACAAGCTGCGCGAAGAACTGCGCACCGAATTGCGGGAAATTTTCAGCAAGCGGGACTCCATCGTGGTCTACACCACCACGGAACCCTCCGAGGCGCTCATGCTCGGCGGCAACCTGGTGGTCCTGCACGAGGGCCGCGTGCTCCAGACCGGCCGGGCCGAGGAGGTTTACCGCTGTCCGGCATCGGTCAAGGTGGCCGAGATTTTAAGCGATCCGCCCATCAACATCCTGCGCACGCGGGCGGACCAGGCCATGGCCCATCTGGGCGACGGGTTGTCCGTGCCTTTGGACGGACATCTCGCCGACCTGCCCCCTGGCGACTACTTTTTCGGGGTGCGCTCCCACCACCTGTTTTTACGCCGCCAGCATCCCCGGGACATCGAGCTGCACGGCCGGGTGGAGTTGGCCGAGATCAACGGCTCCGAGACCTTCATCCACATGACCTACAACGGCCATCCGCTGGTGGTCCAGGAAGAGGGCGTCCACCAGCGCCGCATCGGCGAGGCCATTCCGTTTTTCGTGCGTCCCCGCAAGTTCTATATCTTCGACCGGGACGGCGCCCTGGTGCGTGCGCCCCTGTTCGAAGACGTGTAATTCCGCCAACGAGGTACGTTTTCATGGCCCGCATCGTTCTCGACGACCTGGCTCACAGCTACCGGCCGCATCCCGCAGGCCCGGACGACTATGCCCTCAAGCGCATCGATACCGTCTGGGACGACGGCGGGGCGTATGCCCTGCTTGGCCCCTCGGGGTGCGGCAAGACCACGCTTTTAAACATCATCTCCGGCCTTTTGGTTCCCAGCCAGGGCCGGGTGCTGTACGGCGAGACCGACGTCACCCGCCTGCCGCCGGAAAAACGCAACATCGCCCAGGTGTTCCAGTTCCCGGTGCTCTACGACACCATGACCGTGCGCGAGAACCTGGCCTTCCCCCTGCGCAACCGGGGCGTGTCGCCCGCAGACACCGCCACGCGGGTCATGGAGGTGGCCGAGGCCCTGGACCTTGTGCCCGTGCTGGACCAAACGGCCAGCGGCCTGTCCGCCGACGCCAAACAGAAAATTTCGCTTGGCCGGGGGCTGGTGCGCAGCGACGTGGCGGCCATCCTGTTCGACGAGCCGCTGACGGTCATCGACCCGCATCTCAAGTGGCAGCTTCGCCGCAAGCTCAAAGAAATCCATGACCGTTTCAAGCTCACCCTCATCTATGTGACCCACGACCAGGTGGAGGCCATGACCTTCGCCGATCAGGTGGTGGTCATGTACGACGGGGAAATCGTGCAGGTCGGCACGCCCCAGGATCTTTTCGAAAACCCTGAGCACACCTTCGTGGGCTATTTCATCGGCAGCCCCGGCATGAACCTTCTGCCCGTGACCGTGGACGGCGAGACGGCGCTGACCGGCGCCTCCCGCATCCCCCTGGCCCCGGCCCTGGCCGAAAAGGCCCGGGCCGCAGCCGCAGCCGGGGCGAAACTCGAACTCGGCATCCGGCCCATGTACCTGGGCCTTTTGGACGCCGGGGTCGATCACGGCGTCGCGGCCAGGATCAATCTGGTGGAAGACCAGGGGGATTGCCGCATCGTCACCGCCGCCATGGGGGACGTGATCGTCAAGGCCCGGGTACCCGAGGGCCGGGCCATCCCCACGCTCGCGGCCAAGGCGGTCTTCCCCCACGAGTGGACCAGGATTTTCGCCGATGGACGGCTTTTGAAATAGACGGCCGCGTGGTCCAGTGCGCGTTTTTGGGATTCACAACTCGAAGAGAGGGACGACGTGGAGAAGTGGGACGACAACAAGGCCTGGTTTCTGGTCTTGCCGGTCTTTTTAGTGGTGGCCTTTAGCGCCATCATACCGCTTATGACCGTGGTCAATTATTCGGTTCAGGACATCAT
Organism: Desulfolutivibrio sulfodismutans DSM 3696; assembly: GCF_013376455.1. Lineage (GTDB taxonomy): Bacteria > Desulfobacterota > Desulfovibrionia > Desulfovibrionales > Desulfovibrionaceae > Desulfolutivibrio > Desulfolutivibrio sulfodismutans. Next base: position 690,653 of record NZ_CP045504.1, read on the forward strand.
GGCCCCGGGGCAGGGGATTTTCGTCGGCCCCGAATGGTATCGCGAGGTGCTGCACGACCCCAGGCTGCATGAGGCCTTCCTGCGCCAGTTGATCTATTCCTTCACGGTGCTGGCCATCGAGATCCCCCTGGGGATCGCCGTGGCCCTGACCCTGCCCTCCAAGGGCTGGACCGTCTCGGCCTGCCTGGTTCTTTTGGCCCTGCCGCTGCTCATCCCCTGGAACGTGGTCGGCACCATCTGGGTGGTCTTTTCCCGCCCCGACATTGGCCTGTCCGGGATGACCATAAATGAACTTCTGGGCATTCCCTACAACTACACCGCCGATCCCATGGACAGTTGGCTGACGGTGGTCATCATGGACATCTGGCACTGGACGCCGCTGGTGGTTCTTTTGTGCTACGCCGGGCTCCAGGCCATCCCCGAGGCCTATTATCAGGCGGCCAAGATCGACGGGGCCTCGCGCTGGGCCGTGTTCCGGTTCATCCAGCTTCCCAAAATGCGCGGCGTGCTCATGATCGCGGTGCTTTTACGCTTCATGGACAGCTTCATGATTTATACCGAGCCGTTCGTCCTGACCGGCGGCGGCCCCGGCAACTCCACCACGTTTTTGAGCCAGTTCCTCACCAAAATGGCCATCGGCCAGTTCGATCTGGGACCGGCGGCGGCGTTCTCGCTCATCTACTTCCTGGTCATTTTGCTCTTAAGCTACATCTTCTACACCGTGATCACCAACCTCGGAAAAGGAGTGGCGAAATGAAGGTGAACGGCCGTCAGATCGTGCTGCTCCTGTATCTGGGATTTCTTCTTCTGCCCATTTATTGGCTGGTGAACATGTCGTTTAAGACCACCGAGGAGATCCTCGGCGGCTTCAGCATGCTTCCTGACGACTTCACCATGGCCAACTACCGGATGATATTCACCGACAGTTCCTGGTACATGGGCTACATCAACTCCATCAAATACGTGGTCTTAAACACGGTCATCTCCCTGTCCGTGGCCCTGCCCGCAGCCTACGCCTTTTCGCGGTTCCGGTTTCTGGGCGACAAACACATGTTCTTCTGGCTTCTGACCAACCGCATGTCCCCCCCGGCCGTTTTTTTGCTGCCCTTTTTCAACTTCTACCAGACCGTGGGCCTTTTCGACACGCACATCGCCGTGGCCCTGGCCCATTGCCTGTTCAACGTGCCCCTGGCGGTCTGGATTTTGGAAGGATTCATGTCCGGCATCCCCCGGGAGATCGACGAGACGGCCTTTATCGACGGCTACAGCTTTCCCCGGTTTTTCTTCACCATCTTCATCCCCCTGGTGAAGGCCGGCATCGGCGTCACGGCCTTTTTCTGCTTCATGTTCTCCTGGGTGGAACTGCTTCTGGCCCGGACCCTGACCACGGTCAACGCCAAGCCCATCGCCGCCACCATGACCCGGACCATCAGCGCCGCAGGCATGGACTGGGGGGGCCTTGCCGCCGCCGGGGTTTTGACCATGATCCCCGGGGCCATCGTGATCTGGTTCGTGCGCAACTACATGGCCAAGGGCTTCGCCCTGGGCCGGGTCTGATCCGCCGCGGCGGGGAATGGAGACGGTTTGCGGCGAGGCTGTGCGGCGGCCGCAGACATGGAAACGAGTGGATCAGGCCATTTGTCCTGAGCGCGTAACGAAGGAGTGCGGGGAATGGATCTCACCTGGATGGAATGGACCCCCATCACGGCCTATTTTTTCATCTTCATAGGCTGCACCCTGGCCGTCATGACCGTGTGGCAGGTGCTCTCGCCCACCGTCGAGCGCAAGGGGTTTCTGCCCATGGCCACCACCCGGGGAGACCGGCTTTTCGTCGGGCTTCTCGGCGGATGCTATATTTTACTGGCCTTCATCGGCCTTTCCGAAGTCAGTCTCTGGTATGCCCTGGCCCTGGCCCTGGCCTTTCTCGGCGGCGTCCTGCGTTTCGGATGAGCCCCGGTTTCGCCTGGCCTGGACAGACGTTTTGCGATGTGGAGCGGCAGGAAACGTTTAACCGGAGGTACGGCAGATGAGAGGATTACGACGTGGCAGATTGGGGAAGGCCTCGCTGTGCATGGGCTTCCTCGCCGTGATGCTTTTTATGGTCACGGGCCTGGCGGCGGCTGACGACGACGCCAAGTACATGGAGGCGGCCAAAAAATGGGTGGATCAGGAATTCACGCCGTCCACCCTGTCCAAGGAAGAGCAGCTCAAAGAGCTCGAATGGTTCATCAAGGCCTCCAAGCCCTTCCGGGGCATGGAGATCAAGGTTGTCTCGGAAACCATCACCACCCACGAGTACGAATCCAAGACCCTGGCCAAGGCCTTTTACGAGATCACGGGCATCAAGCTGACCCATGATCTCATCCAGGAAGGCGACGTCATCGAGAAGATCCAGACCCAGATGCAGTCGGGACAGAACATCTACGACGGCTGGATCAACGACTCCGACCTGATCGGCACCCATTTCCGCTACGGCCATGCGGTCTCTCTGACCGATTTCATGGCGGGCGAGGGCAAGGACGTGACCCTGCCCACCCTGGATCTGCCGGATTTCATCGGCACCTCCTTCACCACCGGCCCGGACGGCAAGCTCTATCAGCTCCCGGACCAGCAGTTCGCCAACCTGTACTGGTTCCGGTACGACTGGTTCCAGCGCCCCGACCTCAAGGCCAAGTTCAAGGAAATCTACGGCTATGAGCTGGGCGTGCCGGTCAACTGGTCCGCCTACGAAGACATCGCCGAATTCTTCACCGACAAGGTGAAGGAAATCGACGGTAAGCGCGTGTACGGCCACATGGACTACGGCAAAAAGAGCCCCGACCTCGGTTGGCGCTTCACCGACGCCTGGCTGTCCATGGCCGGTACCGGCGACAAGGGCCTGCCCAACGGCAAGCCCGTGGACGAGTGGGGCATCCGCGTGGATGGCTGCCGTCCCGTGGCCTCCAGCGTCTCCCGCGGCGGCGCCACCAACGGCCCGGCCGCTGTCTACGCCATGGAAAAGTACATGGAATGGCTCAAGAAGTACGCTCCGGCCGAAGCCCTGGGCATGACCTTCTACGAGTCCGGCCCGGTTCCCGCCCAGGGGCATATCGCCCAGCAGATCTTCTGGTACACGGCCTTCACCGCCGACATGGTCAAGCCCGGGCTTGACGTGGTCAACGCCGACGGCTCGCCCAAGTGGCGCATGGCCCCGTCCCCCCACGGTGCGTACTGGGAAGAAGGCATGAAGCTCGGCTACCAGGATTGCGGTTCCTGGACGTTCCTGAAAAGCACCCCCATCGACCGCATGAAGGCCGCCTGGCTGTACGCCCAGTTCTGCGTGGCCAAGACCACCTCGCTGAAAAAGACCATCGTGGGGCTTACCCCCATCCGTAACTCCGACGTGACCTCCGAGGCCATGGCCAAGATCGCGCCCAAGCTCGGCGGTCTGGTGGAGTTCTACAAGAGCCCGGCCCGCGTGGCCTGGACCCCCACCGGCACCAACGTGCCGGATTACCCGAAGATGGCCCAGTTGTGGTGGCAGAACATCGGCGAGACCCTCTCCGGAGAGGTCACCCCGCAAAAGGCCATGGACAATCTGGCCGAGGCCCAGGACAAGGTGTTGGCCCGCCTGGAGCGCGCCAATGTCCAGGGCGAATGCGCCCCGAAGCTGAACCCCGAAAAGGGCGCGGACTACTGGTTCGCCCAGCCCGGCGCCCCCAAGCCCAAGCTGGCCAACGAAAAGCCCAAGGGCGAAACCGTTGACTACGACCAGCTGATCAAGGCCTGGCGTGAAGGCCGCGTGAAGTAAGCACGCCCGCACGACATGACTTGCATGACGGCGCGTCCTTCGGGGCGCGCCGTTTGTTTGTCGCCAGCCTCCATCCCGCTTCAGGCAACGACCAAGGTCTGCGACCAGATCGATGACGCATGTCTCGTTCGCGTCAACCAAAGCCCGTCGCCGCCAGGGACGGCTCGGCAGCATCCCGGAAAGCCTCGAAGACCGCTGGCTGACGGTCTAGCCAACCCGCCCGGCGGGTGGCGTGCGCATTGCATTGGGTGAAAACTTTTCAGGTATCTGGTTCGTGGGATGTTGTTGTCTGCCGGAGTCTTGGGATACATATCCGCCCGGGCGGGGCGTCGGAGACGACAGCCTCCCATTTCGGATTCCGCCCCAACCACGTTCAAGGAGCCAACATGGGTTTCAGCCTGAAAGACATCCTGCACGACAAGGCCTGGCAGCTTCTGCGCCTGGAAACCGACCCCGGCCTGGGTTGCACCGAGCCCGCCGCCATCGGCCTGTGCGCCGCCGTGGCCGCCGCCATCCTGCAATCCCGCGAGCCCGACGCCATTGTCGTTATGACCGATCCCAACATCTATAAAAACGCCATGGGCGTGAGCATCCCCAACGCCAACTCCGAGGCGGGCATTCCCCTGGCCGCCGCCCTGGGGGCCGTGGCCGGGGAGCCGTCCCAGAGGCTCCAGATCTTTTCCACCGTGACCCCGGACGACCTGGAAAAAGCCCAGGCCCTGGTGCGCCAGGGCAAGGTCACGGCAGGAATCGCTCCGGAGACCACGGGCCTTTACGTCAAGGTCGCCATCACCGCCGGAGAGCACACGGCCTGGGCCGTGGTCTCGGGCCGCCACGACCATGTGGCCTCCCGGGGCCTGGACGGACGGGAGATGGGCTGCGACGAGAATTCCGGGCCATCGTCCTCGGACTCCGGGCTGGTGGCCCTGGAAGAATGGCTGCTGGGCATGACTGTGCCGGAACTGGTCACCCTGGTGGACGAGATGGACAGCGCGGACCTGGAATACGTGCGCGAGGGCCTGGCCTTAAACGAGGCCCTGGTGGAATATGGCCTGGCCCACGGTCCGGGCATCGCCGTAGGCCGCACCCAGCTTGGGCTCATCCGCCAGGGCCTTGTCAAGAAGGACATGGTGGTCTGGGCCGGGGTGCGCACGGCCTCGGGCATTGATTCCCGCATGGGCGGGGCGCCGCTTCCGGCCATGACCCTGGCCGGGTCGGGCAACCAGTGCATTGCGGCGGGCATTCCGGTGGTCACCGTGGCCCAGTATGCGGACATGGAGGACCAGACCCTTGCGGTGCGGGCGGTCATGCTAAGCTACCTCATCACCTGTTCCATCAAGGCCGGGGTGGGGCGGCTCTCAGCGCTGTGCGGCAGCGGCATGGCGGGCGGGGCGGGCGTGGCCGCCGCCACGGCCTATCTGTTCGGAGGGACGATGGAGAAGATCGGCGGGGCCATCAAAAACCACATCGCGGCCTTTTGCCCCGTGGCCTGCGACGGGGCCAAGACCAGTTGCGCCCTCAAGGTCGGGGAGATGGCGGCAGCTGCGGTCAAAAACGGCCTTCTGGCCCTGTCGGGCTGCATCGTGCGGGCCACAGACGGGGTGGTGGACAAATCCCCGGAACAGACCATGCGCAACCTGGGAATCATCGCCAAAAAAGGCCTGTGCGGTCTTGATCCGGTGATCCTGGACATCATGCTGCACAAACAGGTCTAACCCGCATCGTCGTTTTTTTCGCGGAGATACCGGGGTTCTTCTCGATCTTACGGATACCCGCCTCGGCCTGCGTAGCGCGAGTATCGTCTGACTTCTGGCGTTCACGCCGCCTGGGGCCTGTTCCCATGGCACGGGGGTTGCTTTGCTGCCCTTGGAGAGTCCCGGCCCGGTCGCCGCGTGGGATCAAAACATTCCGGGAAACGGCCCGAGGCGGGTGTCTGGCGGGAGTTTCCCCGGCCCCGGCCCGGAGGCTGCTTGTCCGCCATCATGCAAAACTGTAGCCTGACCCGACGTTTTTGCATTTCCCCTCACCACGGAGGTTGGCCAAAAGACCATGAAAGCCCTTGACGAACTGATGCGCTCCGTGCGCGACATGGCGGAAGAGGACGCCGCATCTGCGGATGCCCCCGTCGATCTGTTGCTCTACGCGCCCTGCCCGGTGAAGCTGGTGGTGAAGGACGGCATCGACCGCATTGCCGCCGACCATGCCCGGCGCGGCCGGGAACTCACGGTGCATATCCCCATGGGCTGCACCTCCGTGGACCCCTACGATCCCATCTACCGCGAATCCGACCCGGATCGGCTGCCCGGGGTCATCGGCTCCATCGGGTTCGGGGATTTCTGGCGGCGGGAGTTCGTTTCCCGCCACGTGCGGGCCGGACTTTTCGCCGCCGCCCCGGCGGCCCCCCTAAGCCCCCTGCACGAAAAGGCCGGGCTCCTCGATCCGCGCGGCCATTACACCCTCTACGGGGTCACCCCCTACCTTTTTCTGGCGGACACCCGCCGCCTGGGCGGCCTGCCCGTGCCGCAGGCCTGGGAAGACGTCCTGCATCCGCGTTACAAGGGCGAACTCATCATGTGCGGGGACGGCGACGACATGGCCGACGCCGTGATTTTAAACGTCTACAAAGAGTTCGGCATGGACGGACTGCGCGCCCTGGCGGCTAACTGCAAGGGCTTCATGCATTCCTCGTCCATGGTCAAATCCGCCGGGTCCGGCGATGAGTCGGCCGGGGCGGTGTATATCATCCCGGCCTTCTTCGCCGAGACCGTCACCCGGCCGGCGCATCTGCGGGTGGTCTGGCCTCGCGACGGCGCGGCGTCGAGCCCGTTGTATTTTCTGGCCAAAAAAAGCGAGCGGGAGCGTCTGGCCGAGGTCATCGCCTTTTTCGGGGACGGATTTGCGGGAATCGACAGCGCGGCCTGGTTTGCGCCCATGGCCGCTTCTGCGGCGGCCAGGCTTCCCCCCGAGGCCCGTCTCAAGTGGGTGGGCTGGGACTGGATCGAGGACAACGACGTCACCGAGCGCCGCGACACCTTAAACGCCCTTTTTCGGGACATGGTCCGGAAGGCGACATGCGCCTGATCACCGTGTCCGGGCCGCCCTCCTGCGGCAAGACCGCCGTATTGTCCAAGGCCTGCCGGGCACTCATGGACGCGGGCACGGCCTGCGCCGTGGTCAAGTTCGACTGCCTGCAAAGCCGCGACGGGGAGATCTACCGCGAGATCGGTGTGCCGGTATCCGTGGTCTTTTCCGGCGGCCTGTGCCCGGACCACTTTTATGCCTCGAACCTGGAAGAGGCCTTTGCCTGGGCCATGGGAACCGGCGCGGGATGCTTCGTCATCGAAACCGCCGGGTTGTGCAACCGCTGCTCGCCGCATCTGCGCGGGGCCCTTGGGCTGTGCGTCATCGACAACCTCATGGGCATCGACGCCCCGGCCAAGATCGGCCCCATGCTGCGGCTGGCCGACCTCGTGGTGGTCACCAAGGGCGATCTGGTCTCCCAGGCCGAACGCGAGGTGTACCGGCACCGCATCCGCCAGATGAACAGCCGGGCCGTGATCCGCCACGTCAACGGCCTAACCGGCCAAGGCTGCGCCGAATTGGCCCGGATCATGGAGCAGGCCCCGGATCTTTCCTCGGTCACGGACGTGAAGCTGCGGTTTTCCATGCCCGCCGCCGTCTGCTCCTATTGCCTGAGCGAAACCCGCATCGGCGTGCGCTACCAGAAGGGCAATGTGAAAAAGGCCCGTTTCGGAGGCGGCGATGTCCACGACGATCATTGAGGGCGTTTTCGTGCCCCGGACCATGACCCTGACCGCCGGACGCGACAAGTCGGGGCGGCCCGAGGCTTGCGACGTGTCGTTTGCCGCCGGGCAGGTCACGGCGCTTCTGGGGCCCACGGGCTCGGGCAAGAGCCGTTTTCTCTCGGACATCGAGTCCATGGCCCAGGGCGACACCCCAACCGGACGCACGCTCTTGCTCGACGGACGTTCCCCGGACGCGGACGAGCGTTTCGCCCTGACGGGCAGGCTGGTGGCCCAGCTCACCCAGAACATGAACTTTGTCCTGGACATGGGGGTGCTGGATTTTCTGACCACGCACGCCGAAAGCCGGGGGGCGGCCGACCCGAAAGATGTGGCCGACCGTGTCTTCGCCGCCGCCAATGCCCTGGCCGGGGAGCCGTTTTCCCCGGAGATCCAGCTCACCCAGCTTTCGGGCGGCCAGTCGCGGGCGCTTATGATCGCGGACACGGCGCTCCTTAGCTGGTCGCCGGTGCTGCTCATCGACGAGATCGAAAACGCCGGGGTGGACAAGAAAAAGGCCCTGGAGCTTTTGGTGCAAAGCGACAAGATCATCGTCATGGCCACCCATGATCCGGTCCTGGCCCTGTCGGCGCATCGGCGACTGGTCTTCGAGCATGGCGCGGTACGGGCCGTCGTGGAGCGCAGCGGCCGGGAGGAGGGCGTTCTGGCCAGGCTGTCGGCCATGGAGACGGAGATCTCCCGGGTGCGGGAGCGCCTGCGCCGCGGTGCGGCCGTGGACGGCTCGAAAGCCACATGATTCCCGACAACGACGCAAACGCGTTCCGGCATGGAACCACAAGGAGATCTGCGATGTACCGTCGTATCGTGGCCTGTGCGGTCGTGGCCGCTTTGGCGGTTTTTTTCGGAGCCTGGGTTCCGTCCTGGGGCTTGGCCGCCGAAATGACCCAGGACCAGGCCGCAAAGGCCCTGACGGACTTTTTTGCGGCCAAGCCCTACTATCCGATTTCTGCGGCCTGCCTGAAGATCACCCCCGGGGGATACAAAAACCGGGGGTTCGCCTTTACGGTGGACGCCACGGACTGCCTGGACGAGGAGGGCGGCAAGGCGGACTCCTGGCGGGTGGACGCCGTGACCGGAGAGGTCTTCGTCCAAAACGCCAAAGGGAAATATCAGGCCCCGGGCGTCGATGCCCGGCTTGTCTCGGCCGATGCGGCCGAGGCCCTTGTTCTGGCCCTGCCCGAGGTGCAAAAGGAGATGAAGGCCCACAAAAACGCCTTTCTCATGCTGGAAGGGCATCCCGACCGGGATATCCTGGCCGCGAACCCGGCCGAGGCCTTTTACGACTTCTATTTCGGCCACGACATGGGCGACCACACCACCCGGCTGTGGACCTTCCGGGTCAACGCCCTGAGCCGGGAGATGCTGGTCACCGACCCGGTGGAGGGCACGGATGTGTCCCTGGAGGCGTGGCGCAAGACTCTGTCGGGGAAATGATCCGCTTGTCGCCGCCATGAAACGGCGCACCATGGAAAACCGTCCGGGCAGTGGCTCCGGGCGGTTTTTGGCGTTGGGAGAGGGGGGGCGGCTATTCGGTCAGTATCCGTTTCGGGATGCCGTCCAGGTCGCCCTCGATAAGCTTTTTGGCCCGGTCGGCCAGTGTGGCGATCTCGGGTTTGGTCACCTGGTCGTCGGCCCCCACGGAAATGCCCTTGTGGTAGAGCTGGTGGTTGATCAGCGAGGAGAAAAGAATCACCGGCAGGGATTTGAGCACCGGGTCGTCCTTGATCTTTTTGCACAAGGAATGGCCGTCCATGGACGGCATCTCCAGGTCCGTGACCACCAGATCCACGTATTCGGAAAGCGGCACGCCCCGTTCGGCAGCCAGACGCTTCCATTCCGTAAGCCTGTTCCAGGCGTTTTGGCCGTTGATGTCCTGCTCCACGGAAAAGCCGTCCTTCTCCAGGTAGGAAACGATCAATCGACGAATGGAATTGGAATCGTCCACCACCAGGGTTTTGTAGTGGGTGCGATCCACCATGCCGTCCTTGCGGCCGGTGCGGTCCATGCGGATGGCCAGGGCGGGGTTCAAATCCCAGATGATCTGCTCCATATCCAGAAGCAGCAGGATGCGATCCTCGAACTTGACCACGCCCGTGAAGTTTCGGGCCGCAAATTGCGCGGTATAACCGCTTGGCGGCTCCACATCGTTCCAGCTCTTGCGGTGAATGCGGGTGACGCCCGAAACCATGAAGGCGTTGACCACCTTGTTGAACTCGGCCACGATGACCTTGGTGGACTCCGTGCGGGCCATGGGTTTGCCCAGCCACAGGCTCAGGTCGATGAGCGGAATGACCCTGGAGCGCAGGTTGAACGTGCCGATGACGCTGGGGTGCGGCATGTGCGGCATCTCCGTGACCGTGGGCAGACGGATGATTTCCAGCACCTTGGCCACGTTGACGCCGAAATAGGCCCGATAGGGCTTTTCATCGCCCTGAGCCTGCTCATCTATGTAAAACTCAATGATTTCAAATTCGTTTGTTCCGGCTTCAAGCAAAATATTGGTTTGCGACATGGTTGTTTGGCTCCGCTCCCATGTGTTTGCCCCCGGGGGGGGCTCGTGCGGCGCTGTCCCGGCCTACGCCATCAGATAGCGGGTCAGGCACGGACAGGCAGCGGGATTTATCCCGGATGAATTCTGTCTCCAAACACCCATACGCCGGGCGGGAGAGAAAATCTAGCCATCCCATGCCCCGGTTTTGTGACAGTCACGCTATCGTATCCGTTCTTCTTGAAAAAGACTTATTTTCTCCAATCGGCATATGGCGGCGTCCCGACCGGCCGTGATGAAAAAAGAACTTTGCCCCAGGCCATGGGGAATGGTACCAGAAAGACGGGGAGGGGGAGTTCCAACACGCAATGCCCGGCGAGGAGCCGTGCCATCACATGGGGGAGAGCTTTTCAGTGCCGAGGACAACCGCAGGGAGGACGTCCGTCGGGCACGGGCTGTATTTTTTGTGTCCGTTTCCCAACGTAGCCATCATCTTGGGGCTGGCGTGCGCCTTTTTTTTCCTGTCGCCCCCGCTCTCATCCTTTGCGGCGGACAAGACGCCGCCGCCCGATGGCGTGGCCTATGTCGTGGAGATCCAGGGCGTGGCCGATCCGGAGCTGGCGTCCCTGCTCGGTGAGGTCTCGAGCGTCAGACAGGCCCAGGATACGCCCTCGCCTTCGATCTTTCTGCTCAAGGGGCGGGCCGAATCCGACCTGGCCGCCTTCAAGGACGTCTTCAATTCCCGGGGATTTTTTGCGGCCGAAACCACTGTGGCTATCGACCAGCAGACCGCGCCGGTCAAGGTGATCTTCCAGGTCACGCTGGGGGATGCCTTCGTTTTGCGCGAGGTCCGGTTTACGCTTCCCGAGGGCGAGGAAAACCGCAAAGTGGATTTCCCGACTCCCAAAGACCTCGGGCTGGACATAAACGCCCCCTTTTCGGCCAAGGCCGTGCTGGCCGCCCAGGAAACCCTGCTGCGCCGCTTTCAGGAACAGGGCCGCCCTTTCCCGGATGTTGCCGAACGCAGGATCACGGCGGATTTCGCAGCCCATGCGGTCACGGTGTTGTGGCGGGTGGACCCGGGGCCGGACGCCGCGTTCGGGGAAACCGACATCCAGGGCCTGACCGAGGTGAACCCGGCGGTGGTGCGCCGGGAGATTCCCTGGAGCGTCGGACAGCCCTACGACATCCGTCTGGTGGAGCAGTTGCGCACCCGTCTGATGGCCCTGGGGCTTTTTTCCAGCATCGAGGCCCAGCCGAACCGGGAGCTCGACGCCAAGGACCGGGCCACCGTGGTCCTGCGGCTTCTGGAGCGCAAGCACCGCACCTTCAAGGGCGGGGTGGACTACAAAAGCGACGAGGGCCCGGGATTCACCCTGGGCTGGGAACACCGCAACCTCTTCGGCCAGGGCGAAAAATTGTCCCTGTCCGCCGGGGCCTCGCCCATCCGCCAATACGGCGAGGCTATGTTCGAGCTTCCGGCCCTGTGGCATCCCCGGCAAAAGCTGACCGCCAAGGCCCGCTACGCCAACGAGGAGCTGGAGGCGTACGTCGGCGAGAACTTCACAGCCACGACCCTTTTGCGCCGCGAAATGGGGGACCATCTCTCGGCCGCCGCCGGGCTGGGATACCGCCTGTCCATCATCTCCGAGGACAAAAGCCGTCCCTGGGAGTCCGGCAAGGACTATCATTTCGTCTTCGTTCCCATGGAGATGGCCTACGATTCCCGCGACGACCCCCTGGATCCCCAAAAGGGCTTCCTGACCAGCCTGTCCCTGGCCCCGTATGCCGGTACCGCCGGGCAGTCGGGCTTTGTACGCCCAGAGCTCAACGCGGCGTTCTACTGGCGGCTTTTCGACTCCCCGGACGTCATCTTCGCCAACCGGGGCTACCTGGGCGCGGACATCGGGGCGTCCATGGACGAACTGCCCTCGGATCTGCGCTTCTATGCCGGGGGCGGCGGCTCCATCCGGGGCTATCCCTACCAGACCGTGGGGCCTTTGCGCAGCAAGACCCCCACCGGCGGCCGATCCGTGTTCACCTTTTCCTCGGAACTGCGGGTCCGGCTCTCCGAATACGTGGGGGTCGTGCCCTTTCTGGACGGCGGCACGGCCTTCGCCGACGCGCTGCCGCCCTACCAGGAGTCCCTGCGTTTCGGCGCTGGCCTTGGGCTGCGGGTCTACACCCCCATCGGCCCCATCCGGGTGGACGTGGCCACACCGCTGAACCGCCGCGAAAACATCGACGACGTGGGGCAGTTTTACATCAGCATCGGGCAGGCCTTCTGATCGCCCGGGCGCGTGATCCGGACCCCGCCGCATGACCGCACCCCAGGGCCGACGCTGCACCCCAGGACAAGGAATCCCTTCGTGACGCATCCCCCCCGCACGGACCAGCCCCCTGCCGCCCCCCCCAGCCGGGCGCGCCGCGCCGGACGGCTGGCGCTTTTCGCCGTTATGGGCGTCCTTTTTGCCGTCGTGCTGCTGTTTGCCGGCATCCAGACCGGGCCTGGACGCACCGGGTTGTGCCGCCTTTTGGAGCGGGCCGTGGCCGCCACCCCCGGGCTGACAGCCAGGATCGACGGCCTGGAGGGGTTTTTGCCGTTTTCCGTCCGGGTGGGGACCATAGCCCTGATGGACCATGCCGGGCCATGGCTTGTGGTTGCCGATGCCCGTCTGGACTGGTCGCTGTGGGCGCTTTTTACGGGTCGGGTGGAGATCACCGAGATTTCGGCGGGCATCGTGCGGGTGTTGCGGACGCCCGATCTGCCGCCGGACGAAGAACCCGTGGCCATGGTCTGGCCGCCGACCCCTCCCGGCCTGCCGCCGATTCTGGTGGAGAGATTGGCCGTGAACCGGCTGATTCTCGACGCGCCCATATCAGGCGAACGCACCGAAACCGCCATCGCCGGGCGGATGTCGGAGCGGGGCGGGCTGGTGGAGGCCCTTTTGCGCGCCGACCGCCGGGACGGCCCCAAGGCATTCGCCCGGCTCACCTGCCGGGCGGACCTGGCCGCTTGGTCCCTGGCCGTGGACCTTTCCGCCGAAGAGACCCCGGGCGGCCCCCTGGGGCTGGCCCTTGATCCGTCCGGGGCCGACTGCCGCCGGGGGCCCCTGGTCGTGGCCCTGGCCGGGGAGGGACCGTTGGCCGACTGGACGGGCAGGCTGACCGCCCGCCTTGCCGACCGGCCCTTGGTGGAGTCGGACGTATCCCTTCGCGTCCCCCTGGCGGCCAAGGCCAGGGCCAGACTGGCGCTGACCGGCTTCGCCGCGCCGCTGCCGGGGATGCTTCCCCCCAATGCCGCGGCCGTGGCCGAACGGATCGATTTTTCCCTGGCCGGGGGCACGGTTCTCGGAACGGACGCGATCTTTGTGGATCCCTCGTGGGTCACCGTCGGCCCAGCCCGCCTGGAAGTCTCGGGACAAACCGATCCGGACGCCGGAAGCATGGGCCTTGACGCCTCCCTGAACATCCCCAATCTCGCGCCCCTGGCATCCCTGGCCGGTGAGATCGGCGGGGCCTTTTCGGCCCGCCTGACGGCCTCGGGCGACCTGAACCGGCCCACGGCGCGCCTGACCCTGGCCGCCAGGGACGTGCAGACCCCCCAGGCGGGAATGTCGTCCGCCGCCTTGTCCTTCGATTTTTCCCCTGTCGCGGATCTTGGGCCGGTCTTTCCGGGACTCGGCGTCACGGGCGGCGGCCAGATCACCGGCCTGCGCGGCCCTGGCGGTGCGCTTTTTGCGGGCCATGCCCTGGTGCTGGCCCTGGACGCCGGACTGTCCGCGAACATGGACGCGGCCGTGCGCTCCCTGTCCGTCACGGCCGGTGGGCTTGCCGTCACCGCCCAGGGCGATCTGTCCCGGACCCGGCCCATGCAGGCCGCCTGCCGGATCACCCTGGCCGACCTGGGGGAGCTGGCCACAGGCCTGGGGCTGCCCCTGTCCGGGGCCTTTCGGGCCGATGCGGCGGTTTCCGGACAGCCTGACGGCCAGGGGATTGGAGTGGAGCTTTCCGGCGGCCTGACCGGTCTTTCCGCCGCCGGGGAACCCGCCGCCGCTCTGATCGCGCATCTTTTTGGGCAATCCCCCACCTTTTCGGCCAAGGCCCGGATCGAGGGCCAAGCCATCACCGTTCCGGAACTTGCCCTGAGCGGCAAAAACCTGCGTCTGGCCGCCGAGGCCCGGGCCGACCTGGCCGGACGGACCATAGCCTCCACAACCACGCTGGACCTGCCGGACCTGGAGGCCCTTTCCCCGGCGGCAGGCCTCCCCCTGCGCGGCGGACTGGACCTTGCGGCCACCCTCTCCGGACGCCTGGATTCCCCGGACGCCGCGGCCGACATCCGCCTTTCCGGCCTGCGGATCGGGGATATGCCTGCGGCCTCGGGCGACATCCGCCTGACGGCGTCGGATCTGGCCGGTCAGCTCCGGGGGCGGGTTGCGGCCACGGCGGCGGTCGGCGGGGAACGGCTGGGGCTTGAGGCCGAAGTCGCCATGCCGCCGGGACGGGTTGAGGTGAGCGGCCTGACCCTGTCCGGCCCCGGGGCGAAGATGACGGGGCAGGCCCGTCTGGCCCTGGACAGCGGCCTGTTGTCCGGAAACCTGTCGGGATCGTCCGCCGATCTGGGCCGCCTGGGGGCCATGCTCGGCTCGTCACTGTCCGGGAGCTTCGCCCTGGACGCCCGGTTCGCGGCGCAGGGCGGCGGGCAGGGCGTCACGGCCTCCCTGACGGGCAAGGGCCTGGGGCTGCCCGGGGCCACCGTCGCGGCCGTGTCGTTGTCCGCCGAGCTTTCGGATGTCCTGCGCTCCCCCCGGGGGAAGCTCAGTCTGACCGCAAGCGGGGCCAAGGCCCCGGGCGCGACGGTATCCTCCCTGGAGGTCACGGCCTCGGGGCGCGACGGCAAGGGCCTGGATTTTTCCATCCAAAGCGCGGCCGCCCTGGACGCCGTAGGGCCGATTCGGTGCGACATGGCCGGGCGGGCCGCGCCCGGGCCGGATGGCCTGGGCCTGGAATTGACCAGGCTTGCCGCCAAGGTGGCCGACCTGCCCGTGACGCTTCAGCAAAAGGCCGCCCTGATTCTGGCCGGGGACCGGCTGTCCGTCACCGGCCTGCGCCTGGGCCTGGGCAAGACCCTGCTTGCGGCGGACGGCGGCTACAACGCCCAAAAAGCCGACCTGAAGGTGACGGTTACGGACGTGTCCCTGCCCGAGCTGGCCGCATTCGGCGCGCCGGGGATGACGGGAACGGCCAGGGCCGAGGCCAGGGTGTCCGGCTCCGGAACCCGGCCCGAGGCGTCCCTGCGCCTGACGGCCCAGGGGATCGGGATGCCCGTAGGGGCGGCCGGGGCGGCCGGAGCAGGCAGACGGGGCGGCCATGGTGGCCAGGGCGGCCAAAGTGGGTCGCCTTCCCTGGCCGTGGATGTGACCGCGAGCGTGGGGCAGGGGGGGATTCAGGCCGCCCTGGCGGCCTCGGGCCTGGGCAAGGCCCCATTGGCGGCCCGGGTGGCCCTTCCGGCCCGTTTCAGCCTGACGCCCTTCGCCTTCGAGACGCCCCCGGACGGCGCCCTGTCGGGAAGCCTGACGGCGGATGTGGAGCTTGCGGATTTTGCGGCGCTTCTGGCCCAGGCCAACACCCGGGCCACGGGGCGGCTCACGGCCGACATGTCGGTCACAGGCGCCCTGGCGACGCCGGTATTGAGCGGCAAGGCCGGGCTTTCCGGGGGGACTGTCGAAAACGCCGACACGGGCATGCGCCTCAAAGACCTGCATCTGGCTGTTGAGGCCTCAGGCAGGCAGATTCGCCTGGTGGATCTCTCCGCCAAGGACTACGGCAAAGGGACCATGCGCGTTTCCGGCCAGGCCGACCTCTCGCCGGGGGAGGGTTTTTCCCTGGACATGGCGGCCGTGCTGAGCGCCCTGACCGTGGCGGACATGGACCTGGCCAAGGCCACCCTGTCCGGCGAGGTTGCGGCCTCGGGCAAGGGAAGCGCCCTGGCGGTGAAGGGGAAACTTTTTGTCGGCCCGGCCCAGGTAAACATCCCCTCCCGGCTGCCGCCCGACGTCAGCCAGGTGGCGGTGGTCGAGATCAACAATCCTGCCGCGCCGCCCCCGTCGGAAAAACGGAAAGCCGCCGCACCGGCCGTGGCCTCGGACATGTCCCTGGACGTGACCGTGGGCGTGGGAAACGGGGTCTATGTCCGGGGCATGGGCCTGGAATCGGAGTGGCAGGGGGAGGTGGCCGTGCGCGGCACGGCTGCCGCGCCGCACGTCACCGGCGGGGTGCATACCCTCCAGGGGGGCGGCGTGGAATTTTTCGGGCGGCGTCTGGAACTGGTCAAGGGCCGGGTGTCGTTTAGCGGCGGCACGCCCCCCGATCCCGAGTTGGACGTGGAGGCCAGCATCGCCGCCAGCGACGCCACCTGCGGCGTCGTGGTCACGGGTTCGGCCTCGGCCCCCAAGATCACCCTGACCTCGGACCCGCCCCTGCCCCGGGACGAGATCCTGGCCCGCATCCTGTTCGGGCAAAGCGCCGGGACCATCACCGCCTTCCAGGGCCTGCAGATGGCCCAGGCCGGGGCGGCGCTCATGTCCGGGGGCGGTACGTCGCTTGACCTGTTGTCGCGGACCCGGCGGCTGGCCGGGCTTGACGAGTTGGATTTCGTTCCCGGCCAGGGCGGCCTGGAATCCACCCGCCTGCGGGCCGCCAAGTATCTGGCCAAGGGCGTGAAGGTCACGGTGGACCAAGGCGCGGCCGCCGACAGCGGCTCGGTGGCCGTGGAGGTGGACATCACGCCCAACATCAGCCTGGAAAGCAAGGTGGGTGCGGATTCCAACCAGGGCGTGGGCGTCAATTGGAAGTGGGATTACTGAGGCGGACGGTTGATTTGGGCCTGCGGCTGTCCGGCAACGGCAACGTCCATGACCACGCCAAGCCTGCATCGGCATGCTGGCGGGGAGCACTGGACGGCGATCATGACCTGCCGACGGGGTCTCGTCCGGATCATTTCCGTGCGCCGGTCACGAAAAGATGCGGTGGAAGCCTATGAAAGCGAAGACTTTTGACACGCAGTTTGACGACGGCGCAAGCGTCCTGCCTGTTGCGGACATGGCCAAGGCCGCCCGCCCCAACAAGCTTAGGCGCGTCAATGTGGACTTTCCTGAATGGATGGTGGAGGCGCTGGATACGGAAGCCCGCCGCCTTGGGGTCAGTCGGCAGGCCCTGGTCAAGGTGTGGATAGCCAATTGCCTTGCGCAGGAGTCGCAGAGCGTTCGCTGACAAAAGGTGCCAGAGGGCTTGACGGTGTGCTGATATCGCCCGGCCAGGGTGATTTTCAGGGATATCCCCGGACAAAGAAAAACTCCGGGTCCGACTTGTGGCGACGCGAGGGTGGACGAATGCGGGGAGGGGGGGTGAACGGGTGATTTGCGGAGAGGGTTTGCTTTCTGGGATATTGTGAGCGCAGGACTTGCGGTGTGTCAAATCATAGTTTATATATAATTTTGCGCAGCTAGCCCCATGGCCATTGAGGAGTGATGGCGTATCTGTTCCTCATTAACAGATTTTCGCTCAAGTCTTTTCCGGTCGTGTGAAGGCGGCTGCGCAATTTTTAATCTAGCCCCATCCCTCTTCTCATTTCGTATACCGAATAAAACCATATTTTTTGACTGACAGAATATGGACAAATGAGACGGTTCCTACGCAGGATAACTTGAAGAACGCTCTGATGACGATGTGGAAACGAAACATTTGCCCGGAGACCAATATAATCAACAACAATGGTGTTCCCATCTGGAAACAATTGGTGGTGAGCATGCCCTAAATTGAAGACCTGCGAACATTTATAAACCATCGCTTTCGCTGCTCCTAGTAATAACCATGATTGTACAATTCTTTCTGGCAAGCGAGATCTGCGAGTCATATGCTTCCATCCGACGCGATTAACAAATATTTTCCCAAGTGTTGGATTACTGCATTGATCTGTATCGCTTCTCCAGCGTTTATAAAAGTTCCAGGCATCATTCCGTAGCGATTCATTTTTTCCTAGCTTGGGCAATACCAAGTCTTTTCTTAGCAGCATTATTTCTTCAAGCCGTCTATCGGCGGAGACAGGGCCACAAAGCTTATGAAAATCGCTTTTAGAATGATGAGCAAAGCGCTGTGACTTTGGAACAAGTATCATTCCACCATTAGTTGATGAGTAGCTGGCCGCATCTCTCAAATTTGTCCACCAAGCTGGGGGATCCCTTCTGTTTATTTTATCGTCAACGAAGATGAGAACCGCAGGGCCAGGAACACTGGCCCATCTTGGGCGATGGGTGTCGATGTAATTTTTGTCGAGTTGAACGCCAATGTGGTCTGGATATTGATTTTGATCTTTTCTGTAACCATCTCCGCCACATTTCACTTGAACAAAAACGACTCCACCTGTATCAGTTGGCCTCTTACTTCCACGTCGCATTAGTATTATTCCATCTATAGCATCATCATTCTGGGAATCATATGCTTGCCAGCCACTCTCCCAATCTCCTTCAACAATCCTAGAAACAGCATTAACCCCAATTCTTTCTTTAACACGATTACTTGTTTTATATTCAGACATACTTATGCCTCGTTGCTCAGGTTGATAAAATCGTAAATCAACAATCAATCATTTTAACTGCTCTTTTTGCTTAGGATAACATGACCCATTGGTGAAGTAATTCAGCATTTTTCGACGAGTTGAAAGAATATTCATTGATATTATTACGGGGCAGAAGGGGGGAAATAAAATAAGTCCGGTCTGGTGCCCGGACATCAAGCGGATTTGATGGGTTTTATCCGGACATCTGAGAACAACTGAAAACGAAAAACGCTTCTAAAGTCAAAGGATTACGGATGAATGCGGAGTGCTGCGGATATTGAATTGGCGGAGAGGGTGGGATTCGAACCCACGTGCAGGCTATTAACCCACAACCCGATTTCGAGTCGGGCCCGTTACGGCCACTTCGGTACCTCTCCGCGCTCGGTTCGCGACAGCGAATGAATTTAGTATAATAGCCGCTTCGCAGGGATTAGGCAAGACTTTCATGCCCGGTTTCCTGCCGGATTCTCCCGCTCCAGATGAAGCCGCTTGGGCCGGGCCGCGCCTCCCATGCCGACTCCCGGCCGGATTCGCCCGCTAAAGGCCCTTCAGGCGGCGATTCACCGTTTCAGCCGGTTCGGATTCCGAGCGGCCAGCCAGGGGAGGCCTCCGTCCAGGCGGCGCCCGCCGTCCCCGCCACATCCGCCGTGGCCGGACGCTCCCGCCGGACCTTGAAAAACTGCCGCAGCATTCCGGCGCATTCGTCGTTCCGGATGCCGCCGAAAACCTTCAAGCGATGGTTTAAAAAAGGCAGATCCATGGCCGCCAGCCGACTCCCGGCCGCCCCCGTCCTGGGATCGGCCGCGCCAAAAACCAGCAGTCCGACCCGGGCGTGCACCATGGCCCCCATGCACATCAGGCACGGTTCAAGGGTGCAGACCAGGATGCAGTCCGAAAGCCGGTAGTTGCCCAGGCGCTCGGCCGCCTGGCGCAGGGCCAGCACCTCGGCGTGGGCCGTGGGATCCCCAAGGCGCAAAGGGGAATTCCCGGCCTGGGCCAGAAGCTCCCCACGGGAGGAATAGACGGCCGCGCCCACGGGCACATCCCCGAAGGCCGCCGCGCGCCTGGCCTCGGCCAGGGCCGGGTCCATGGCCGCCTCCCATGACCCCGGCGGGGTCGGGCAGGGCGGCGCTTCGGCCAGGATCAGGGAAGGGGCGTCGCACGCGTCCATAGTGGATTCCGGATAGACCGCGCTGTCGGGCCATGCCCCCCGGCAGGGGGGACGCCGGGGAGAGGGGCATCCTGTCCGGCCCGGCGGCAAAGCGGGTCAGGTCGAGGATTTGAGGTAGGCCACGCCGTTTTCCAGAAGCACGGTGCCCAGGATCGAGGTCTCGCCCCGGGTCCAGCCGGGATGGTTGGTCGGATGGTTGAAGGCCTCGGGGTGGGGCATAAGCCCCAGGATGCGGCCCGTGGGGTCCGTCAGCCCGGCGATGCCCTGGGGGGAGCCGTTGGGATTTTTCGGGTATTCTTCCGTGGGCAGGCCCGTGGCCGGGTCGGCGTATTGCAGGGCCACCAGGTTCTCGGCCCACAGGGCGTCCAAAACGGCCTGATTCTTGGGGACGAGCTTGCCCTCGCCGTGGCGCACGGGCAGATCGATGCGCGAAATTCCCCGGGTGAAGACGCAGGGGCAGGCCGGATTGGCCGCAAGCGTCACCCAGCGGTCCTCGAAGCGGCCGGAATCGTTGTTGGACAAAGACAGTTCACGAACGAAATATTTGCCGAAAAGGCCGGGCAAAAGACCGATTTTGACCAGGAGCTGGAAGCCGTTGCAGATGCCCAGGATCAGCCCGCCAGCCTCGAAAAAGGCCTTGAGCTGGTCGATGACCGCCTCGCCTGTGCGGGTTTTGGCGTGGGTCCAGCGCAGGGCTGCGGCCTGGGCCGCGCCCAGGTCGTCGCCGTCCAGGAACCCCCCGGGAAAGATCAGAAAATTGTAATCGGCAAGCCGGGTGCGCCCGGCCGTGACGTCCGAGAAATAGGCGATATCGGTGACGTCGGAACCGGCCTGGGTCGCGGCGAACGCCGATTCGACCTCGCAATTGGTTCCAAAACCGGTGATCACGAGGGTTTTCACCTTGGGCATGACGGATTCCTCCGGGGGGGTTCCTTGAAAAAATGCGGCTGGTCGCTTAGGTTTCGGGGCGGAACATAAATGGCCCGGATCATGGCGTCAACACGAACCCGGCAGGCCGCGCCCGGTTCTTCGGCCCATGCCCGTATCCGTTTTCCGGCTGGGCCCGCATCATGGCCTTTTGACCTTGCGCCGACCGGAAAATCCAGGGTTTTCCATGGGTTTGCCGGGAAAAAAGTGATGGCCCAAACACCGTGTTTGGGATACATGCGGTGCCGCGCCGGATGGCGATGGAACACATGACAACAAGGGGGGTCGGGAGCGCATGAAGACCAAATTTATTTTCGTCACCGGGGGCGTCTTGTCCTCGCTGGGCAAGGGATTGGCCGCCTCCTCCATCGGGGCGCTGCTGATCGCCAGGGGGCTTAAAGTCACCATTCAGAAACTCGATCCCTACATCAACGTGGACCCGGGAACCATGAACCCCTTCCAGCACGGAGAGGTCTACGTCACCGACGACGGGGCGGAAACCGACCTGGATCTCGGCCACTACGAACGCTATCTGGGCGTGTCGCTGAGCCAGAACAACAACTTCACCTCGGGGCGCATCTACCACTCGGTCATCAGCAAGGAGCGGCGGGGCGACTACCTGGGCGGCACGGTCCAGGTCATCCCGCACATCACCGACGAGATCAAGCGGGCCATCCTGGGCGTGGCCGCAGACGAAGACGTGGCCATCATCGAGATCGGCGGCACCGTGGGCGACATCGAGGGCCAGCCGTTTCTGGAGGCCATCCGCCAGATGCGCTCGGACCTTGGCAAGGAAAACGTCCTGTACATCCACCTGACGCTGGTGCCCTACATGCGCGCGGCCGGGGAGCTCAAGACCAAGCCCACCCAGCACAGCGTCAAGGAACTGCGCAGCCTCGGCATCCAGCCCGACATCATCATCTGCCGCAGCGAGGTGGATCTCAACCGGGACATCAAGGACAAGATCGCGCTTTTTTGCAACGTGGACGCCGACGCCGTGTTCTGCGCCGTGGACGTGAAAAACATCTACGAAGTGCCGCTGAATCTCTATTCCGAGGGTGTGGACCAGAAAATCGCCATCCTCTTGCGGCTTCCGGCCAAAAACGCCGAGCTCAACTCCTGGCGCGACCTGATCTGCCGCATGTCCAACCCGCAAAAAACCGTCACCATCGGCATCGTGGGCAAGTATGTGGATCTCAAGGAGGCCTACAAGAGCCTGCATGAGGCTTTGATGCACGGCGGCGTGGCCAACGACGCGGCCGTGGAGCTGGTGTACGTCAATTCCGAGACCGTCACGCCCCACAACGTGGCCGAAAAGCTGGCCGGGGTGGACGGCATCCTGGTTCCGGGCGGTTTCGGCTCCCGGGGCATCGAGGGCAAGATCGCGGCCATCGAATATGCCCGCACCAAGGGCGTTCCCTTCTTCGGCATCTGCCTGGGCATGCAGTGCGCGGTCATCGAATTCGCCCGCCATGTGCTTGGCCTGGAAGGGGCCAATTCCGAGGAATTCGATGTGACCACGGCCCATCCGGTCATCTACCTCATGAAGGAATGGTTCGATTTCCGCACCAAGAAGATCGAGCGCCGCGAGGCCGACGGCGATATGGGCGGCACCATGCGCCTGGGGGCCTATCCCTGCGCGGTCAAGCCCGCCACCAAGGCCTATGCGGCCTACGGGGAGCTTGAGATCTCCGAACGCCACCGGCACCGCTACGAGTTCAACAAGGTCTACGCCAGCCAGTTCGAGGAGGCCGGCCTGTCGTTTAGCGGCCTGTCCCCGGACGGCGAACTGGTGGAAATCGTGGAGCTCAAAGACCATCCCTGGTTTTTGGGGTGTCAGTTCCATCCGGAATTCCGGAGCAACCCCATGCGTCCCCATCCCCTGTTCCGGGAATTCATCAAGGCCGCCGTGGCCCGGCGCGAAGCAGGCAAGGGCGCTCCCGCATCCGGAAAGTGCCCGCCATGTCCGGCGGCCAAGGCATGATCCGGCCGACGCGGCCCGGTGACCTGATCCCTCGTGCCGCCCGGCTCCGGACGCCAAGGTGTGGAGCCCGGCCATGGACCTGATGTCCCGGGCACGCCGGATCGCGCTTCTCGTTCTGGATGTGGACGGGGTCATGACCGATGGCGGGCTTTTGTACGACGCCGCCGGGGCCATCCGTAAACGCTTTCACGTCCACGACGGCCTGGGCATCAAGCTGGCCCAGGAGGCGGGCATCGAGGTGGCCATGGTCAGCGGCCTGGACCAGGGGGCCGCCGCCGCCAGGGCCAGGGAGCTTGGCATTGCCGAATACCACGGCGGCCATCTGCGCAAGCTGCCGATCCTTGAGGACATTCTGGCCCGCAGGGGCCTGGCCTTTGAGCAGGCGGCCTTTTTGGGCGACGACTGGGTGGATGCCCCGGTCATGGCCCGGGTGGGGCTGCCCATGGCCGTGGCCGACGCCCAGCCCGAGATCCTGGGCATGGCCCTGTGGGTATCCCGACGTCCGGGAGGACAAGGGGCCGTGCGCGAGGCCATCCGTTTTCTGCTTTCGGCCCAGGGAAAACTCCAGGGGCTGTGGCGGAAATGGGAGCGATAGCCCCGTGGCCCGCGAGTTGCCAGGGCGCGGCGTCTGTGTCATAAATCGCACTACGCAGGCGGCCCAGGCCGTAGGCGTGTCGCGGGCGGAAGCTGTCTCGCCCGCATGAGATCCTAACGAGAGCAGAAGGTACAAACGAGATTCCATGGCGCTGGAACTGCGGCAACAACTGAAACTTTCGCAGCAGTTGGTGATGACTCCCCAACTGCAGCAGGCCATCAAGCTTCTGCAACTGTCCAGGCTGGAGCTCATGGAGAGCATCCAGCAGGAATTGATGGAAAATCCCCTTCTGGAAGAAGTTCTGGAGGAGGAGAAGGGCGACCGGCAGATTGCCGACGACGATCACGCTCCCAAGTCCGGCGGCGACGATACCGCCATCGAAAAGGAACTGATCAAAAACGCCGAATGGGACGACTACCTGGGCGATTTCGCCAGCACGCCGGTACAGTCCCACCTCCGCGAGACGGAAATCCCCGAGGACGGCATGGCCTTTGACGCCCGCCTTTCCTCCAAGCCCTCCCTGGAAGGCCATCTGGACTGGCAGATGCGCCTGTCGAACTTCACGAAAAAAGAACTGGCCATCGGCGAGGCCATCTGCGGAAGTCTGGATTCCTCGGGATATCTGGCGGCTACGGCCGAGGAACTGGCCCACATGACCGGGACCACCCCGGAAGAGGTGGAGGCTGCGCTGTACAAAGTGCAGCGGTTGGACCCCGTCGGGGTGGCCGCCCGGAGCCCTCGCGAATGCCTCTTGGTGCAGATGGAGGTTTTGGGCCTGGACGATCCCATCCTTGTCGAGATGGTCTCGGAGCATCTGGAAGACCTGGAGGCCCGCCGCTACAAGCCCCTGGTGAAGAAGTTCAAAATCACCATGGAAGAGCTCAAGGTCTATCTGGACACCATTCAGAGCCTCAACCCCCTGCCGGGCGCGAGTTTCGGCTCAAGCGAGCCCATCTTCGTCAGTCCCGACGCCTACATCTACAAGTATGGCGACGATTTCATCATCCTGCTCAACGAGGACGGGATGCCGCGTCTCCAGCTCAATTCCATGTATCTCGAAGATGTCATCCCCAAGGGAGACAAAGACCGGGACTACATCCAGGACAAGAAGCGGTCGGCGGAGTGGCTCATGAAGAGCCTCTACCAACGCCAACGCACCCTTTACAAGGTTCTTGAGAGCATTGTAAAATTTCAGAGGGGTTTTTTTGAAGAAGGCGTGAACAAATTGCGGCCGCTCATCCTCAAAGATGTGGCTGAAGACATCAGCATGCATGAATCCACCGTGAGCCGCATCACGTCCAACAAGTATACGGCTACGCCCCACGGCATCTTTGAGCTCAAGTTCTTTTTCAACAGCTCGCTTGAACTCGACGATGGCAGCACCGTGGGTTCGGAATCGGTCAAGGCCACCATCCGGCAGCTTATCGCCGCCGAAGACCCGAAAAAACCCATCAGCGACGAGGCCATCGCGGACATCCTCAAGGAGCGGTTGCAGATCAACATCGCCCGCCGCACCGTGGCCAAATACCGGACGGCCATGGACATCGCCTCGTCATCCAAGCGCAAGGAAATGTTCTGATTCGCCCGACACGCCGTGATCCGTCACGGCCGAACATACAGGAGGTACTCCATGAACATCACGTTCAATTTCAAGAATTTCGAACCATCCGATCATCTTCGCGATTACGCCCGCAAGCGTTTTGAAAAACTGACGAAATACATGGCCAACACCGATTCCTCCGAGCTCCAGGTGAATCTGAGCGTGGAGAAAACCCGGCAAATGGCGGATATCGTTTTCACTGCGGACCTGTTGCACATCTCGGCTCACGAAGAGTCTGAGGACATGTACTCCACCATCGACCTCATCCTGGACAAGATCGAGGCCCAGGTGCGCAAGATGCGCGAGAAGCAGAAGGACCGCCGCAAGCGCGCCGACACCGTGCGCTCCGAAGTCATCAGCTTCACCGAGTCCGCCTCGGGCCCCCGGGAGCGGACCATCATCGAGTCCGAGCATTACCAGCCCAAGCCCATGTCCGTGGATGAAGCGGCCATGCAGCTCGATACCCTGGGCTACGAGTTTTTGGTGTTCCTCAATTCCGAGACCGAGCGGATAAACGTCATCTACCGCCACAAAAAGGGTGATTTCGGGCTCATCGACCCTGGCACCGGCAACTGACGCCGAAAAGAAATACGGGCCATGACCGCGCAGAGGCGGGGAGGTCTTCGGGGAGTAACGCGAGAAAATGAAGCTTGAGGAGTATCTGCGGCCCGAATTCGTCCTGGACGATATGCGGTCCGTACACAAATCCGACGTGTTGGCCGAACTGGTGGCCCCCATCGGCGTGGCCTTTGCCGACTTCGATGTGGACAAGGCCCACCGGGTGCTTCTGGAACGCGAGGCGCTGGGGACCACCGGCATCGGCGACGGCGTGGCCATTCCCCATGGCAAGATGCCCGGACTGTCGCAGATCATCATTGTCGTCGGCCGAAGTCTCACGGGCATCAACTTCGATGCCCTGGACTTCAAGCCGTGCCGTCTTTTCTTTCTGGTCATTGCGCCGGAGCATGTGGCCGGGATGCATCTGCGCATCCTGGCCCACATCTCCCGGCTACTTTCGGAAGAAAGCTTTCGCGAGGCCTTTTTGCATGCCGAGGGACGGCAGGGACTGTGGCGGGTCTTGACCGAGGCGGCGTAACGCCCTGACGTAACCCGGCGCCTCCTGACGGCAAAGCCGGGGCTGGCGTCCCGGGGCCGTGCCGTCATGCGGCTCGGCGTGTGTTCTCCGAATGCGGGAAAGGGGAGACGGCCATGTCCGAACATGTCTTTCCGGTCATCATCCTCACCGGCCTTTCCGGATCAGGGAAAAGCAGCGGGCTCAAGATCTTCGAGGATCTCGGCTTTTTTTGCGTGGACGGCCTCCCGGTCAGCCTGACGCCGGTTCTGATCAAGCTTTTTGCCGGGCAGGCCGAAACCCGCTATCGCGGGTTGGCCCTGGGCATGGACGTACGCCAGGAGGATCTGGACCGGGAG
The DNA here is from genome assembly GCF_013376455.1 of Desulfolutivibrio sulfodismutans DSM 3696. Taxonomy (GTDB): domain Bacteria; phylum Desulfobacterota; class Desulfovibrionia; order Desulfovibrionales; family Desulfovibrionaceae; genus Desulfolutivibrio; species Desulfolutivibrio sulfodismutans. Next base: position 717,083 of record NZ_CP045504.1, read on the forward strand.
TGGGGCGAGGCCCTGGCCCAGATCAAAACCCGCAGCGCCGACATCCAGATCGTCTTTTTCGAGGCCGACACCAAGGAGATCATCCGCCGCTACGCCACCACCCGGCGGCCGCATCCCCTGGAAAGCGGCGGCCACGGCCTGGAACGCGCGGTACAGGTGGAACGCGAACGCATGTCGCCCCTGCGCGACGCTGCGGACCTGATTCTCGACACCACCAATTTTTCCATCCATGATCTGCGCCGCTCCCTCCAGGAGAAGTGGAGCTTTTTGTCCGGCAAAAGCGGCCATCTCAAAATCCACATCATGTCCTTCGGGTTCAAGTATGGGCCTCCTGCCGAGGCGGATCTCATCTTCGATCTGCGATTTCTGCCCAACCCCTATTTCGATACCGCCTTGCGCCCCCTTTCCGGGAAAGACCCGAAAATCGCCCGCTACGTCCTGGGCGGCGAACCGGGATGCACCTTTCTGGAAAGGTTCAGCGACTTTTTGTTGTACCTGGTGCCCCTGTATGCCCTGGAAGGCCGCTACCGGCTGGCCGTGGCCGTGGGATGCACCGGGGGCAGACACCGCTCCGTGGCCGTGGCCGAGGCTGTTTTTGACAGACTGTCCAAGGCCGGATACACTGTTTCCCTTGAGCATCGGCATATCGACAAGGATTGACCGCGACCTGCCGGATGCGGCCCGGGAGGGCGTTTGTCCCGGGAGATCCCCCACAACATCCGCAGCCGACCGACCGGAACGACATGAAAGCAGATTCCGCATCCCTCCCCATCGGGGTGGTCATCGCCACCCATACCGATTTCGGCGGCAGGCTGCTCAAGGCCGCTGAATTCATCATCGGTCCCCAGGAGAACTGTCAAAGCATCAGCGTGGACATCTCCCATGAGGTGGAGTTGACGCTATCCGCCATCAAAGAGGCCATTGCGGCCACGGATCGCGGGGCAGGGGTGTTGGTGCTCACGGACATGTTCGGCGGCACGCCCACCAACCTGAGCCTGTCCCTTTTGGGCACGGGCCGCCTGGAGGTCCTAACCGGTGTCAATCTGCCCATGCTGATCAAAATCCTCACCTCGCGCACGACCCCCCTGGAAAAGCTGGCCGTAGACGCCAAGCAGGCGGGATGCCAGGGGATCGTGGTGGCGGGGGAGGTGTTGCGCAAGAAGGTGGCTGAGGGCTGACGCCATGCATTTTGTGCGGATCGACAACCGGCTGGTGCATGGCCAGGTCATCGAGACCTGGTTGCCGCACACCCGGGCACGGATGATCGCTGTGGTCAACGACGAACTCGCGGGCAACATGTTGCGCCAGGAGATCATGTCCCTGGCCATCCCGGACGGCGTGGAAATCGTCTTTTTACCGGTCGCCAAGGTGACCGCGTTTTTTTCCGGCAGCGCCCGGCGGGACATGGACGCCCTGATTCTTTTTTCCTCCTGCGCCGACGCCCGGGCCGCGTATGAAAGCGGCTACGGATTTAACTGCCTCAACCTGGGCAACCTGCACTATGCGGCAGGGAAAAAGCAGGTCTGCCCCCATGTGGCTTTGAGCAAGGATGACGAGGCCTGCTTGTATTTTTTCGTCCAAAATGGCGTAAAGATCGATTACCGGTGCGTTCCGGGAGACTCTGAACTGCCGAGGGCGTTTTGATGCACATTGATACCGGGCTTGTCTCCCACATCCTCATCGTCGCTTTTTTTTTGTCCTTTTCACCTTTCTCCGCTTCTCGCTGAATCTGTTCCCCCTGGACCGGCCCCTGATCGTGGGTCTGGTCTACGGGGCGGTCTTCGGGGACATCCCCACATGCATGAATATCGCCATCTTTTTTGAGCTGTTCTGGCTCGACCTTTTTCCCGCCGGGACATTCATTCCTCCGAATCAGGCTGCGGCCACCCTGGCCACCCTGACCCTGGCCCGATGTTTCGGTCTGACCGAAGCCCCCGGGGTTCTGGCGGCGGTGGTCATGTCCCTGCCCCTGGCCCTGATTTTCGCCCGCCTTGAGGCGTTCCACCGCCGGTTCGAGACCACGGCGCTGGCCAAGGCCGCTGACGCCGCCGCCCGGAAAGGAATCGTGCTCTCGCCCGGACGGCTCATCCTGCGCTCCCTGACGGATATGGCCATCATCGGCGGGGTCTTGTTCGCCCTGGCCCTGGCCGGCCTTCTGGCTGCGGGGAATCTGGTGTTCGCCATGATCGGCCCGCTCTTGGAGCACCAATCCAAGTCCTTCGCCCATCTGTGGATCCTGGGCAGCCTGGGTGGCGTCCTGTCCCTGCGCCATCGCCCGGCCTATGCGGTGTTGTCCGTAGGAGTGGGCCTGAGCATTCTGTGGTTCCTGGTGTTGACTTAAGGTCCTGTTCCGGGCACAGAATCAGGAATCTCATGCCGCCTGCATTTTCCCCGGCCAAGACCCTTGGCAAAATCCAGAGATTGGGATAAGATTCACAAGCTTTCCCGGAGACGAAGCCCACAAGGCTATTAAACCATCAGGAGGATTGAATATGGCTGTTTATGCTGTTGGACACAAAAATCCGGACACGGACACCGTCGCCACCGCCATCGGCGCCGCCGACTACTACAAGAAAAAATGCGGCATGGACGTTATCCCCGTGACCCAGGGCGCGATCAACCCGGAAACCAAGTTCGTGCTTGGGAAGTTCGGCGTGGCCGTCCCCGAGATTCTCACCGACGCCACCGACAAAAAGATCATCCTGGTGGACCACACCGATCTGTCCCAGAGCCTGGACAACCTGGGCAAGGGCGAGATCGTGGCCGTCATCGACCACCACAAGCTGGGCGACGTGACCACCACCAACCCCCTGGAGATGTGGGTCTGGCCCGTGGGCTGCAGCTGTACCGTGCTCAAATCCATGTACGACTTCGCCGGCATCGAGATCCCCAAGCCCATCGCCGGGATCATGCTCTGCGCCATTTTGTCCGACACCGTCATGTTCAAGTCCCCGACCTGCACCGAGGCCGACAAGAAGGCCTGCGAGGCCCTGGCCAAAATCGTCGGCGTCACCGACATGATGGCCCTGGGCGTGGAGATGTTCAAGGTCAAGTCCGCCGTGGAAGGCACCCCCATCCGCGAACTGGTCTTCCGTGACTACAAGGACTTCGACATGTCCGGCAAGAAGGTCGGCATCGGCCAGCTGGAAGTCGTGGACCTGTCCATCCTGACGCCCATCAAGGATCAGCTCCTGGCCGACTGCAAGAAGGTCAAGGCCGAGAACGGCAACCACAGCGTGTTCCTGCTTCTGACCGACATCATGAAGGAAGGCTCCGAGCTCCTGATCGTCTCCGACGATCCGGCCGTGGTGAAAAAGGCCTTCGGCGTGGACGTCAAGGGCGAGTCCGTGTGGCTCGACGGCGTGCTGTCCCGCAAAAAGCAGGTCGTGCCGCCCTTCGAAAAGGCCTTCGCCTAATTCGTTTCGATGCGATGTGAGTGAGAGCGGGGCGGCCTTCGGGCCGCCCCGCTTTTTTTGGTGCGCCCTGCAGGGCGCACTCACGCTGAAGCTGCGGGGCTGGGTGAACTGTGATGTGAACCGCCGTGGCAGGAACGAGGCGACCCGTTTCGAGCCTGGGCAGGGCGTCGGCCATCGGCGGACGCCTCTTCGGGCCAAGTCCGGGCCATCCTCGAAAAGTCAATCTTAACCCATCGAAATATTGGATATTATAACAATCTAAAACACCCCTTTTAGGGTGTCCGGGGGCGGCTTCAGCCGGTTTCCAGACCGTCCAGCCCGTGGGGTCACAGGTCAAAGCGCGCCTGCGTCCTACGGCTGCGGCAGGTGCGGCACGCTGGTATGAGCGCCACCCAGGCCGTCTATCCGTCCCCCCCTTTCCCCTTGATGCTGCGCAACGCCCTGGACCGTATCCGCCGGTTGGCCGGGGAATCTCCCTCTCGTTCCCAGACTGCGCACAGGTCGCGGACAAATTCCGGATGATCCTTGGCCGCGTCGTTGAGCCAGTTGCCCACGGAATCCTGCACGTATTTGGCGGGATCATTGCGTACGGGCACAAGCAGGGCCAGTCCTTTGGCCGGATCGTGCCGGAGTTCGGCCAGATGGGCGCACCATACGCCACGTGGGCGCGTGATCTCGATGGCGAACCGGCGCAACCTCTCCGACTGTTCATGGACGAGTGGTTCAAGCATGGTCATCCATGCCCCAAGATCGCGCGCTACATGGGGACGAACGGCCATCCACGCCCATTCCCGAACGCCAAAGTGGGGATCATCCGCAAAAGGCCGCATGGCGTTGAGCCTGTCGGTCGCGGCCAGGTCCGACGCCAGCCCGATGACGAAACAGGCGAATCCGCGCACGGTGTCCGAGGCGTGCCCGGAAAGCATGGGCAAAAGGGCGGTCCCGCCGTGGGACAAAAGAAGCTTGGCGGCCAGGTTCATGCGCCGGGTGATGCCCAGGTCGGCGGCGGCAGCCATTTCGGAGATACACGCCGGGGCCATGTCCGGCACGGCGGCGGCCAGAAGCGCGGCATAATCCACGGCCAGCCCTTCGGCCAACGTGGCGGATTCCAGGGTTCCGGCGTTGAGCGCGGCAAGAACGTGGGCCGGGATGTCCGCCCGGCGCACGGCGCCGGTACGGCGCCCCGGGACGGATTGCTTGCGGGTCGATGGCTGGTGCATGACACGACCTTCGGGTTTATGGATGAAAACGTGCCGTCTGGCGGCGACGTATTCCGATGTACCATTTTTTTGAAACGGAAAAAGCCCGGCAGAGACGTCACCACACAGCTCCCGGGCAGGATGCATTTTCGGCGACAGGGCGCACACCGGCAGACTTTTCCCCCTCTTCCGGGGCGGGGAGCAATGTCCCATAATGTAAATTATGTAAACTTTAAAAACAGGTGCGACGCCGCAAGAGTCCGAAAAGACATGGGAACCACTCAAGCCGTATCCCGCCGGTGGCGACATCGCGACCTGATCCTTCCAAGACAACGATGTCGGAAGCACACAAGGATCAGCACTGCGCAACGCCATCCGTCCAAGCCCGAACCCCGGGCGGTCGCCCGCGTCGGTTTCCCGCCCAGGCGGCTCCCGGGTCGAAATCAGGATTCGGCCACAAACAGGTCGATCAAGGAAAAGGATTCCACGTCTACAAGCCCCTTGTCCGTGAGCTTGAGTTCCGGGATGACCGCCAGAGACAGAAACGACATGGACATAAACGGATGCGCGTCGGCTTTCCCCGGCGCGGACACGCTGGCATAGGCCCCGCCAAGATAGGCCAGGGACTTTTCCAACTCGTCCAGGCATCCCGCTGACATGAGCCCGGCCACGGGAAGCTCCACAACGGCCAGAATGCGCCCATCTTTAACCACGCAAAATCCGCCCCCGACCTTGGTCAGGGTTTGGGCCGCAAAGGCCATGTCCGCGTCATTGACTCCGGCCACGATGAGGTTGTGGGAATCGTGGGAAACCGTCCCGGCAATGGCCCCGGCCGCCAGTCCGAGTCCCTGGACAAAGCCCAGGCCCACATTGCCCGTGGCGTGATGGCGCTCGATGACCGCCAGCTTGGCCAGGTCGCGCCCGGGATCGGCCAGGGCCAGCCCGTCGGCCAGACGCGGTTCAAGCGTCAAGCCACGGGTGACGATCTGCCCCGGCACGAGGCCGATGACCCGCACCCGGCCCGGCTTGGCCGGGATGCGAAAGGTCTCGGGGGTGACCTGGGCCGGTCGCATGGTGTTGTTCGGGACAGGGACTTCGCGGCAGGCAAGATTGAGGTCCCGGACGTCCCGGCCGCCAAGCCAGACCCGGGAAACGGCGAACGTCTCCAGGTCGTCCACAAGGACCAGATCCGCCCGGTAGCCCGGGGCCACGGCCCCCCTGCCAGGCAGCCGGAAATACCGCGCGGTGTTGATCGAGGCCATGGCCACGGCCGCAACCGGTGAAATCCCGTGGGCCACGGCCCGGCGCACCAATTCGTTCATGTGCCCGTGTTTTTTGATGTCTACCGGGTCGCGGTCGTCGCTGACCAGGGAGAACCGCCAGGCATTCTCCGGGGTCACCAGGGGCGCCAGATCGGCCAGATTCTGCTCGGTGCTGCCCTCGCGGATCATGACCTGCATGCCCTTTCTGAGCTTCTCCCGGGCCTCTTCGAGGCGGGTGCATTCATGGTCCGATCCCGGCCCGGCCAGAATATAGGCGTTGAGCCGTTTTCCGGTCAAAAGGGGCGCGTGGCCGTCCACCACCCGGCCTCTGGCGGCGGCGATTTTGGCCAACATCAAGGGGTCGCGGGCCAGGACGCCCGGATAGTTCATGACCTCGGCCAGGCCGAGCATCTGGTCGGCGAAGGGATAGTCCGCCGCCAGCATGCGCCGGATGTCCTGCGGGGTGATGGCCGCGCCCGAGGTCTCCATGTGGGTGGCCGGGACGCAGGACGACATCATGACATAAAAGGTCAAAGGCAGATTCCGGCTGGCCGCCAACATGTATTCGATGCCCGCCGGGCCCATGACGTTGGCGATTTCGTGAGGGTCGCAGACCACGGCGCAGGTGCCATGCGGGGCCACGGCCCGGGCGAACTCGGGGGGCGACAACAGGGTGGATTCGATGTGGATGTGGCCGTCGAGAAAGCCGGGACACAGGAAGCGCCCACCGGCGTCCACCACCTCCCGGGCCGGATAGTCTCCGAAACCGAGCACCACGCCGTCGGCCACGGCCACGCTTGCGGCATGGATCTCGCCGGACAGGACATTGACCAGCTGGCAGCCGGTGATGAGCAGATCGGCCGGGGTTTCGCCAAGGGCCAGGGAAATACGCCGCGTCAGGCGGGCCACGTCGTCAAAAGGCGGTTTGTCCATAACTACGGTGCTCCAGGGATGTTTCTTCGAATGGACCATACCACAATCCGTCGGCGTGGGAAGAAGGTCGTGCGAGCAACCGTAGACTTAAAGTAACACTTGATATCTTTGTTATCAGTCATTTCGATCGAAAAGTAATCTATCAATATATTTTATTTATTTGACCTCGCGCCGGGGATATGATGGGACAATGAAACTGAACGAAAAAGGACCCCCCATGAAGACCATCTCCCTGGATTGCCGTGGACTTGCCTGCCCTGGTCCGGTGCTACGGTGCAAGGACGCCATCGATTCCGAATCCCCGGATATCATCTCCGCCACCGTGGACAATGAGGCGGCGAAGGAAAACGTCGCCCGCTTTCTCGCGGCCAAGAAATACCAGGTGGAGATCGCGCCCGTGGCTGGCGGACATGTCCTGACCGGCGCCCGACAGGGGGGCGCATCCCCGGCCGACTGCCCTGCCCCCGTCTCCGGGGAGTCTTTGGCCGCCAGGGAACAGATCGTGGCCTTCCTCACCGCCGACGCCATCGGTCGGGGCGACGACGTCCTGGGGCAAAAGCTCATGGCCAATTTTCTGGCCACCCTGCCGGAACTCGGCGAGAGCCTGTGGCGTATCGTCATGGTCAACGGCGCGGTCAGGCTGGCCGTGGCCGGAAGCCCGGTCCTGGACAGGCTCAAGGCCTTCGAAGCGGCCGGGGTGACCATATTGGTCTGCGGCACCTGCCTGGACTTTTTCGGGATTTTGGACAAAAAAGAGGTCGGCCAGACCACCAACATGCTTGACGTGGTCACCAGCCTGCAACTGGCCACCAAGGTGCTCCAGGTGTAAGGCCACTTCCCGGCCCGGAGTCCCTCCATCGCCCATCCCACACGCGACGCCTCCCCTCCGGCGCACAGCGACCCCGCCCAAGGGGTTCGGCTCAACAAGGCCCTGTCCCAGGCCGGTATCTGCTCCAGAAGACGGGCTGATGAGCTTATTTTGACCGGCAAAGTGCTTGTCAACGGGGTTTTGATCCATGAGCCTGGGGTCAAAATCGACCCAAATCGTGATACTGTTGTCGTTAATGGCCAAAAAGCGGCTTTTTCCCCGCAAAAAACCCACATCTATTTGGTTTTCCACAAGCCCGTACAGACCGTGACCACGGCCTCCGATCCCCAGGGACGCCCCACGGTCTTCGACCTCCTGCCTCCCGAAATCCCCCGCCAGGGCCTTTTCACCGTGGGACGTCTGGATTTTTATTCCGAGGGGCTGTTGCTTTTCACCGATGACGGGGAACTCACCCACCGGCTCACCCACCCGTCAACTCATGTTCCCAAAATATATCATGTTTTGGTTCGCGGCCAAGTCAACGGGCGCACCCTGTCCACCATGGCCCAGGGCATGCGTCTGGCCGAGGGCGAGGTTCTGGCCCCGGTCGAGGCCACCGTTCTCCACCGCGAGTCCCCGGAACGCGCCCTGCTGTCCCTGCGGCTCATCCAGGGCGTCAATCGCCAGATTCGGCGCATGTGCCGCGACCTGGGATTGACCGTGCTGCGTCTGACGCGCGTGGCCCAGGGCCCCATCCTGCTTGGCGATCTTCCCCGAGGGACGTTTCGGCCCCTGGCCCCGGAGGAGGTTTCGGCCCTGCGGGCCGCCGCCGGGCTCGGGCCTGTTCCCCATGCTTCCGCCCCGCCAGCGTGCGCCGCTCCCGCCCGGGACGACCGGCGACGGCAGACGCCCCCGCATGCCACCCCGGCCCGCCCTCCCCAGTATCACACGCGCCGGGCCGTATCACAGCCGTCAGCGAAAACGGGCCACCGAAAAACACGGGAAAAGTAATCGGAACGTCAACAAAAACGTATGACGATTTCGCATTGATTCAGATGCCTGAAGAAGAATACGCAGTCCGGACAGCAAGGTCGTAGGACAGGCCACGATGACTGGCGAAGCGCAGTCCCTCGCCGCCAAACAGGCCATGGGATGCGTGGAATCTGCCTGGGACGGGACATTTCAGGCTGTTTGAAAAAATGAAACGCCGATTCCCGGCCGATTTTCCAACCGGCGCCTTGGAAAACTTGGGATTGTGGGAACGGTCGGCGTTCCTCGGCGGCTAGAATCGCCGCCCCTGACGGCTATGGTCGGCCAACGCCCTCGAATGCCGATGGCTACACCGAGGGCTTCGGGCGAGCCCCGCCGCGCAACACCTGCCCTCCCGGCGCACACCGGAAACAACGGACTATTTCGAGAGCGTGCGCCCATCCGCGCCGGTATTGTCGTGAACGGAGACGCCCGGGGGCGGGGTGAAGGAAAACAAGGAATCAGGCAGGTTGGCCTCGACCTTGAGGTTTTTCAGGGTCAGATCATTGGTGTTGGCGTAAAAATCCTGGATGGACAGGCGCATGATCATCTGCGTCGCCGGATCCACCCAGACATGGGCCATGACCAGCCCGGGCTCCGGCTCCTTGGGCACCAGCTTGAACCGAACCAGTCCCGCTCCTGCGGCGTCGGGCTCTTCGAAGACGTGGAAATCCTCGCGCAGATTGGCCTTGCCGGTCAGAAACTTGAGCATGGTCTTGGAGTTGATGATCTCCTCCACCGGATACCGAAAGGCCTCGCGGTCGTCCTCGAAATAGTCCCAGACCGCCTCCTTGCCCACCAACAGCAGTTCCTTTTCGGGTTTCACCGTCTCCCAGCGCACCAGGCTCGGTTTCTTGAAGGTGATCGACCCGGAACGCGTCTCCCCCTCGCCGCTGGCCGAATTCTTCAAGTCCTGAATGAACTCTGCCTTAAAGCCAGACAACGATTCGTATTTTTTCTGCACGGCGTCCACCAGGTCCGCGCCACGAACCGGGACCGCCCACACGGCGACCAGAAGGCACGCCAGAATCATCTTTTTCATGCTGCACACCTCTTTTTTACCTGCCCGCTTTTCCGGGGGCCGTCCGGACGGCGTCGCCGCCATCGGCCCGAACCCGTTTCGTGACCGGAAACCGTGTTTCCAGACCGTCCCGGTTCGTTGAACTCGTTCGGGGATTCCAAAGGGCGAAGCCCTTTGGCCGCCGGAGGCCTTTTTCCCCTTGCGATCCCGCCCCCTAATCCTTCCCCCGCAACACGGCTCGGGGCTTGCTGCCTTCCTGGGGCCCGAGCATGCCGTCGCGTTCCATCTGTTCGATAAACCGGGCCGCCCGGTTGAACCCAATGCGGAAGCGGCGCTGAATGAGCGAGATGGAGGCCCGACCCTGCTCCAGGACGAAATCCACGGCCTGGGGATAGATGGGGTCGGAGGCCGTGTCGTCGCCGCCGTCGCCGCCATTCTCGCCGTTTCCGTCCCCTCCTGCGCCCGTCTCCCGCTGCCATTCGGCAAAATCCAGCTCGTAGCCCGGCGCGGCGCGCTGTTTCCAGAACTCCACCACCTCTGCCGTCTCCTCGTCCGAGACGAACGCCCCGTGCATGCGGGTCATTTTGCCGCCGCTGGGCTTGAAAAGCATGTCCCCGCGCCCGAGCAGATGCTCCGCCCCCACCGTGTCCAGGATGGTGCGCGAATCGTGCTTGCTGGTGACCTGAAACGAGATGCGGGTGGGAAAGTTGGCCTTGATAAGCCCGGTGACCACGTCCACGCTGGGCCGCTGGGTGGCCAGGATGAGGTGGATGCCGGCGGCCCGGGCCAACTGGGCCAGGCGTACGATGCTGATCTCCACTTCCTTGGCGGCGGTCATCATCAGGTCGGCCAGCTCGTCGATAATGATCACCAGATAGGGCATGGGGGTCAGGTCGGCCAGCTCGTCGGGCCGGTCGCCGCCCAGCTTTTCAAGCTTCTCCCAATATCCGGCGATGTTGCGCACCCCAAGCCGGGCCATGGCCTCGTAACGCCGGTCCATCTCGTGTACGGCCCAGTCCAGGGCGCTTTTGGCCATGGACATCTCCGTGACCACGGGATGCACCAGATGCGGCAGGTCGTTGTAGACCGAAAGCTCGATGCGCTTGGGGTCCACAAGCAGGAGCTTCACCTCGTCGGGCCGGGCCTTGTAGAGGATGCTTAAGAGGATGCCGTTGATGCACACGCTTTTGCCGCTACCCGTGGCCCCGGCCACCAAAAGATGCGGCATCTTGGCCAGATCCGCCACCTGGGGCCGTCCCTGGATGTCCTTGCCGATGGCCAGGGTCAGCTTCGACGCCTGGGAGGTGAAGGCCTCGGACTCGAGGATCTCGCGCAGATAGACGGTCTGGCGCTTGGCGTTGGGGATCTCCACGCCCACCGTGTCCCGGCCCGGGATGGGGGCCTCGATGCGCACGGCCAGGGCCTTCATGGCCAGGGCCAGGTCGTCGGAGAGCCCGGCGATGCGGCTGATTTTGATGCCCGGGGCGGGTTTGAATTCGAACATGGTCACCACGGGGCCGGGCACGATGCGCTGCAACTCCCCCTTGATGTCGAAATCGGCCAGGCATCCGGCCAGGCTTTCGCCCTGCTTTTTCACGGCCTCGGGATCAGGGCCCTGGCCCTTGGCCGGGGGCGGCACGCTAAGGAGGTCCAAAGGCGGCAGGGGGGCGTCGGGATCGGCCTGGAAAGGGGCCGGACGCGGCTTGCGCGGGCGCTTTGGCGATGCCGCAGCGGGCCTTACGACAGGCGCGACGCTTGTGGACGGCTCGGGATCGTCGTTTGCATCGTCGGAAAAGACGAATTCCTCGTCCGTGGCCTGGTTCCCGGCCGGAATGTTTCCAAAGGCAGCAGGCGAGGCAGGCTCCACGCGCCTGCCCCGGGGTTCAAACAGGGCGCGGACGCCACGACCCAGGATGGTCCCCAGACGGCCCAGGACCGTCCAGCATGCGCGGGCCAGCCACCAGCCGCCGCGTCCGGCCCGACCCCACACGGCGTCGAACGAGAGCCCGAACAGGAGTTGCACCGCGAACACGGCCAGGAAAAAGAGCAGAAGCCCCCCGCCGTATCCGCCAAGCCAGGTGGATAGGGCGGAGAACGCGGCCCGGCCGAGGTAGCCCCCGCCCTGCACCTGTCCAAGCATCACCAGGGGGCGCAGGGTCTCGGTGGCGCAGGCGGCCGAAACCACGACGAAAAGCAAGACGACGCCGCACCAGCGCACGGGGCCAAGCCCGATGTCCCGCACAAAGGTCCGCACCGTGAGCCACACAAACCATACGGGCAGGAAAAAGGCCCCCACGCCGCACACGTCAACGAGAAATCCAGCCCAGTAGGCCCCGGCCCGCCCGGCCATGTTGCGGATCTCGTGCCCGGGGCCCACATGCTGGGTCAGGCTCGGATCGAGGTAGTCGTAGGTGGCGAGGCTGACGGCGGTGAATACCCCCATGAAGAGGAGGAACAGTCCCGCCATCTCCCGGAAATACCGGGTCTCGCCGCCTTGTTCCTTATTCTCGGCCAATGTACTCGCCAGACCTGGTATCGACTTTGATGCGTTCGCCGGTGTTGATGAAAAGCGGCACGTTGACGGTGATGCCCGACTCCAGCTTGGCCGGTTTGCTGGCCCCGCTGACGGTATCGCCCTTCACGCCGGGCTCCGTGTCCGCCACCACCAGGATGACCGAGGCCGGAAGATCGATGTCCAGGGGCGCGCCATTGTACATGAGCATCTTGAGCTCCATGCCGTCCACAAGGTAGCCGCCCTTGTCGCCGAGCTGGGCCCCGCCCACATGGGTCTGCTCGTAGCTCGACATGTCCATGAACACGAAATCCGCGCCTTCGCGGTAGAGAAACTGCATCTCGCGGGTCTCCAGGTCCGGCTTTTCCACCTTTTCCCCGGAGCGGAAGGTGTTTTCCACCACCCGGCCGTTGAGCATGTTTTTCAGTTTGGTGCGCACGAAGGCCCCGCCCTTGCCGGGCTTGACGTGCTGGAAATCAACGATTTCGTAAGGAACCCCGTCCCACTCGATCTTGAGTCCCCGACGAAAATCCGTGGTCGAAAGCATTGTCACTCCTTTGGTGTGTGTTGTGCGGTGTCCATGAACCGTTGCCACAGGGCGCACACGCCCAGGGCATAGCTGTGCAGGCCGAAACCGGCGATGACGCCGAGGCAGGACCGCCCGATGAGGCTTTTGTGCCGCAAGGGCTCGTCGCTCCGGGCCAGGATGTTGCTTAAATGCACCTCAACGCAGGGTATCCCGATCCAGGCCAGACAGTCGGCCAGGGCCAGGCTGGTATGCGTGTAGGCCCCGGCATTGAGCACAATGCCGTCCACGCCCTGGCGCATGGCCTCTTCCAGGCGGTCGATGAGCTGCCCTTCGCCGTTGGCCTGGAAATGCCCAAGCGTAATGCGCCCGGCCTTTTCCGGCCCGAGGATGTCCCGGATAAGCTCGGGCAGGTCGGCCAGGGACCGGCTGCCGTAGATTTCCGGCTGGCGTCGGCCGATGTGCCCCAGGTTTGGGCCATTGGCAATCAAAATCGTGAAGGTGCGCATTCCGTATCCCCCTCTCCCGGCACACGTTGAAATCGACGCAAACTGGCGGCAGTGTGAGGCAAAGCCGCCAAAACTTCAAGTCCGGCATGAAGGTTTGCGGTGCGATCCCCGCATCCAGGGCTTGACGCCGAGGCATCGACAGGCCACACATGCGGACATGAAACCCGATACGTCCCCGGTGGTCATGACCCTGACCGACACCATCTATCTGCCGTCGCAGCTTAAGCCCGTTCCCGCGCCCCAGGTGGCCCTGGCCGGACGCTCCAACGTGGGCAAGTCCACGCTGGTGAACATGCTCGGGAGCCGCAAGGGACTGGCCAAGATCAGCGCCACCCCGGGCAAGACCCGGAGCCTCAACTTCTACCACATCCGTCCCGGGGATTTCTACCTGGTGGACCTTCCCGGCTACGGCTATGCCCGCTGCGCCAAGACCGAACGCGAGAAATGGGCCAAGCTCATCGATGTCTATTTGACCGACAATCCGTGGCTGCGGGCGGTCATGGCCGTGGTGGACTGCCGACTGCCGCCCCAGGCCCTGGACCTGGACCTTTTGGCCTACGCCTCTGGCCAGGGATTGCCGACCATGGTGGTTTTGACCAAGGCGGACAAGTGCAGCCAGCGGGAGCGCGAGGCCAAAAAACGGGTGTGGGCGGATATCCTGGCCGCGCCGCCCCTGGTTTTTTCCGGCAAGACCGGCCTTGGCCGCACGGCCCTGTGGGCCGAAATCGCCCGGCTGGTCAATCCGGACGACGATTCCGCAGAGTCTCTCCCCGTCCAGGCCATGGAGGCCGAACCCGGACCGGGCCCGACGCCACCCCAGGTGGACGCCCCCGGGCCGGAAACGCCCCAGGCCGATCCGGCGAACGCCGCCCCCGGGGTCAAGATTCGGACAAAACCGCGTCGCCGGACTGTTCGCGCAAAAACTTGACCAGAAACTCCGCGTCCTTGGGCCCGAGGTTGAATCTCACGGCGGCTTTTTCCACCAAAACCGGAATCGAGTCCTTGGATTCGCCCTTGGCGGCGCAGATCCAGGCCACGGCCTTCCGGAACAGTTCATCTTGGGGCATAATGGTGCTCATGGGCGCTCCTTGCGGTCTTTTGACTGCCTACACCACCTGCCCGGCCCTTGCAACGTGGCCCGCCTTCAGGTAGGTGCGCCGGATTCACACCGTTTCGCCGTGCCTGTGGTCCCCCTCCCCTGCACCAACACGCCAAACCATCAGCCAGCACGAGTGTTTCATGGACCAGATCCTTTCCGCCATCGTTTTGGGCATCATCGAGGGATTGACCGAATTTTTGCCCGTGTCCTCCACCGGCCACCTGATCCTGGCCGGGCATCTCATGCGCTTTACCGGGGAAAAGGCCGCCAGCTTCGAGGTCATCATCCAGCTCGGGGCCATCCTGGCCGTGGCGGTCATGTACCGGGACCGGTTTCTCGGGCTTCTGCGGGCCAACCCCTACCAGCGGTTCTCAGGACTGCGGGGGATCGTCCTTTTGGGGCTGACCTGCATCCCGGCCGCCCTGGTGGGATTTCTGACCCACAAGGCCATCAAGACCTACCTGTTCGGGCCGACCACCGTGGCCCTGGCCCTGGCCGTGGGGGCCGTGGCCATCCTGGTGGTCGAGGCCATGCGCCGCCGGGTGCGCTTCGAGACCCTGGACGACATCTCCCCGGCCCTGGCCCTGGGCATCGGGGTGTTCCAATGCCTGTCCCTGTGGCCGGGTTTTTCCCGCTCGGCCGCGACCATCATGGGCGGCATGCTGCTTGGGGCCAAGCGTTCCCTGGCTGCGGAATATTCCTTCATCGCCGCCGTGCCCATCATGTGCCTGGCCACGGCCTATGACTTCTACAAGAGCTACCATCTCTTCGAGGCCGGGGATCTGCTGGTTTTGGCCGTGGGATTCGTGGTCTCGTTTTTTTCGGCCTGGGCCGCCGTCAAGGGATTTATTCTGCTGCTTGGCCGCACCACCCTGCGCCCCTTCGCCTGGTACCGGCTGGCCCTGGCCGTTGCGGTCTTTTTTTTCTGGCCCGCCTAGAGTGCCCCACGCGGCCGGTTTGACCGGCCTTGCTCGGCCCGGTTCGGCCCTGTTCAACCGGAACGCGCCGTGATACCGGTCTGTCATGCCACATGACGATACGCGCGAAACGCGTCCGGCCGCCTCCCGCCCCATCCGCATCCTGCCGCCCGAACTGCAAAACCAGATCGCGGCCGGAGAGGTGGTGGAGCGCCCGGCCAGCGTGCTCAAGGAACTGGTGGAGAACAGCCTGGACGCCGGGGCCTCCCGGGTGGAGGTCGTTGTCGAGGGCGGCGGCCGGGGACTCATCCAGGTCCAGGACAACGGCTTCGGCATGACCCCGGCGGAACTGTCCCTGGCCGTGACCCGCCACGCCACCAGCAAGCTGGCCAGTCTGGCCGAACTGTCCACCATCGGCAGCTACGGCTTCCGGGGCGAGGCCCTGCCGAGCATCGCCTCCGTGTCGCTGTTCCGCTGCACCTCGGCCTGCCAGGGCTACGATGAAGCGGCCATGATCGAGGTCATAAACGGCCGCATCACGGACCAGGGCCCGGCGGCCATGACCCAGGGAACCCGCATCGAGGTCCGGGATCTCTTCGCCGGGGTTCCGGCCCGGCTCAAATTTCTCAAGACCGAGGCCACGGAAACCAAGTTGTGCGTGGAGACCCTGTGCCGTCTGGCCCTGGCCAGGCTGGACGTGGCCTTCAAGCTGACCTGCGGCGGCCGCACGGTGCATCGCTTTCCGGCCGGACAGACCCTCCAGGCCAGGCTGGCGGGCATGTGGCCCCCGGCGGTGACCGAGGACATGGTGACGGTATCCCTGGCCCACGACGGGTTCGCGGTGACAGGCCTTGTGGGCCGACCGCTCACGGCCCAGGCCCGGGCCGACCGCATGCTTTTTTTCGTGAACGGCCGCCATGTGCGCGACCGGGTGCTCCTGTCCGCCGTGCGCGAGGCCTACAAGGGACGGCTGTTGTCCCGGGAATATCCCCAGGCCGCCATCTTTCTGGCCATGCCTCCCGAAGACGTGGACGTCAACGTCCACCCGGCCAAAAGCGAGGTCCGGTTCCGCGAGGAATCGCGCATCTTCACCCTGGTGCGCCGGGCCGTGTCCGAGGCCCTGGACAAGGCCAGCGTGATGCGCACCTCGCCCGCCCCAGAGCCCTGGCTGTCGGGCCGGGGCGAGCCGGAAAAATATCCGGGCTACCGGGATTTCGCAGCCCATATGCAGGAGCAGGACCGGCAGGCAGCCTCCCCGGAACCGCCCTATGCCGGGCCGCGACCCTTTTCCGAACCGGATTCGTTTCCCGACCCCCGGGACTCCTCCCTGGCCCCGCCGCCGCTTCTGCGCGAGCCCGCCCGGCCCGCCGGGGCATGGCCCCAGGCCACGCGCAACGTGGACCCTCCGGCCGTGGCCGCCCACGCCCGATCCGCCCAGGTCGCCCAGGACGCCCAAACGGCTTCGGCCGCCCCCCTGCCCGGGTGGACGCGACACACCGGATCGCCCTTTGCCGACGCCGCGTCCCACCCAGGCGACGACCGGCCGTTTCTGGCCCCACCGCCCGGGAAGGACCGGGAGCCCGGACCGGGCCCGGCCGCCACCGTGCGCGACGCCTCGGCCCCGGCCGGAATCGTGCCCGGCCGGGGGATGGGACATGGGGGCGAGGAGATCGAATACCTGGGGCAGTTCGCGGACACCTATCTCTTGGTGCGCATGGGCGGGTCGGCCCTGACCCTGGTGGATCAGCACGCGGCCCACGAGCGGGTGCTTTTTGCGGCCATGCGTCGGGACGGCCGACGCGGCGATTCCCGGCCCCTGGGGATTCCGCTTCAGGTGGCCCTGCACAAGTCCGAACAGGCCATGCTGGGAAAGCTGTGGGACGAGTTGCGGGCCGTGGGCTTCGACCTGGAGCGCGCCGACCCCGGGGTGCTGGCGATCAAAGGCCTGCCGCCCTCCCTGACCGTGGCCGAGGCCGGGGACTACCTGCGCGCCGCCCTGTCCGGGCAGGCCAAAAAAATTGAGGATTTATGGACGCTTCTGTCCTGCAAGGCGGCCATCAAGGCCGGGACGCGGCTGGTCCCGGACGAGGCCCTGGCCCTGCTTGCGAGCTGGCGGGAATGCCCGGAGAGGGACTACTGCCCCCACGGACGGCCGGTGGCCGTGCGTTTCACGGAACATGAGCTGGAGCGGCTTTTCAAGCGCAAGAAATAGCCGCCGACAGGTAGGGATTGTCCGTGGCCAGATAGCCGGTCACGTAGTCCGCCACCGCGTCTTCAAGCGGGGTCATGGGGGCCTGGTATCCGGCGGCGCGCAGACGCTCCACCCTGGCCTCGGTGAAATACTGGTATTTGCCGCGAAGTTTGCCGGGCATCTCCACATAGTCGATCTTCGGTTCCCGGCCCATGGCCGCAAAGACCGCTCGGGCCAGATCGTTCCAGGTCCGGGCCTGTCCCGTTCCCACGTTCAGGATGCCGCCCGCGTGGGGATTTTCCAGAAGCCACCAGACCACCTCCGCGCAGTCCTTGACCCACACGAAATCGCGCATCTGGCCGCCATCGGGATAGTCCTCGCGGTCGGACTTGAAAAGCGCCAGCCGCCCGGTGTCGCGAATCTTCTCAAAGGCTTTGCAGACCACGCTGCGCATCTCTCCCTTGTGGTATTCGTTGGGGCCGAACACGTTAAAAAACTTCAGGCTGGCCACCCGGGAAAGAAACCCGTGCCGCCTGAGCCACAGGTCGAAGAGGTGCTTGGTCAGGGCGTACATGTTTAAGGGGCGCAAGTCGTCCAGGGTGGCCGGATCGTCGTCGAAGCCGCGCGACCCGTCGCCGTAGGTGCTTGCGCTCGAGGCATGGATGAACCGGGCGTCGCGGCTTGTGGCGTACTGGCACACGGATTTGGAATAGTGGTAGTTGACGCGCATGAGCCGCTCGGCGTCGGTCTCGGTGGTTGCGGAACAGGCGCCCATGTGCACCAGGGCCGCCGGGTTGAAGGGGTCGGTGTGGCCCTCGATGCGGACCAGGAAGTCGTCCTTGTGCAGATAGTCGGCAAACCGAAGCCCCACGAGATTTTTAAACGTGTCGTCATGGCCCAGGTCGTCGACGATCAGGATGTCGTCGACCCCCATGTTGTTCAACTTCCACACGATGGCGCTGCCGATAAATCCCGCCCCGCCGGTGACGATATGCATGTCCGCCCCCCGTTTTTTACGTGCCCTGCGGCTGGGTTATGGACTTTCGGGGGCTCTTTGGCAAGGCAAGGCGGAATTCTTGCCCCATGGCGGGCCGCCCTCCTTGCCTCGACACGATTTTTCGACTACTCCCCCGGCCACGGGAGGTCACCATGCTCGCCATTCTCGACTACAAGGCCGGAAACCAGACCAGCGTCCGCCGGGCCCTGGACCATCTCGGCATCCCCTGCCGCATCACCTCCGATCCCGCCGTCATCGCCGCCGCCTCGGGCATCATCTTCCCCGGCGTGGGCGCGGCCGGACAGGCCATGGACGAACTCACCCAGACCGGCCTGGATGCGGTCATCAAGGCCCAGGTGGACGCCGGAAAGCCCCTTCTGGGCATCTGCGTGGGCTGCCAGATCCTCCTCGACTACAGCCCGGAAAACGATACCAAGGCCCTTGGCATCGTGTCCGGCGAATGCGCCATGTTCAACCGGTCCCTGACCGAGGAGGACGGCGCCCCCATCCGGGTGCCGCACATGGGCTGGAACCGCGTCAAACTCCTGCGGGACTGCGAAATTTTGCGAGGGATCGAACCTGAGGCGGAATTCTACTTCGTGCACAGCTATTATCCCGTTCCCGCCCCGGAATTCGTCCTAGCCGAGACCTTCTACGGCATCGACTTCTGCTCCGTGCATGGTCGGCCGGGACTGTGGGCCGTGCAATTCCATCCGGAAAAAAGCGGCCGCCCAGGACTGACGCTTCTGGCCAATTTCAACGCCTACTGCCGGGAGGCCGCCCATGCTCAGTAAACGCGTCATCCCCTGCCTGGACGTGCGAAACGGCAAACTCACCAAGGGCGTGAAATTTGCGGGCAACGTGGACATCGGCGATCCCGTGGAGACGGCCCGTATGTATTACGAGCAGGGCGCGGACGAGATCGTCTTCTACGACATCACCGCCTCCGCCGAGGGCCGGGGCATCATGCTCGACGTGGTGGAACGGGTGGCCGCCCAGATCTTCATCCCCTTCTCCGTGGGCGGCGGCATCTCCACGGTGGAGGACATGCGGGCCGTGCTCGTGGCCGGGGCGGAAAAGATCTCGGTCAATTCGGCGGCCGTGAAAAATCCGGACATCATCAGCCAGGGGGCCCAGGCCTTCGGCTCCCAGTGCGTGGTGGTGGGCATGGACGTAAAAAAGGTTCCTGTCTCCGAGACCATCCCTTCAGGCTACGAGGTGGTCATCCACGGCGGCCGCAAGGCCATGGGCCTGTGCGCCCTGGACTGGGCCAAGACCGTGGAGGCCCTGGGCGCGGGTGAGATATGCCTCAACTCCATCGACGCCGACGGCACCAAGGACGGCTACGAGCTGACGCTTACCCGGCTTATCGCGGAAAACGTGGGCATCCCGGTCATCGCCTCGGGCGGCGCGGGCAACCCCGACCACATGGCCGACGCCCTGACCCAGGGCAAGGCCCAGGCGGCGCTGATCGCCTCCATCGTGCATTACGGGGAATACACCCTGCCGGGCATCAAGGAGCATCTGGTCGGCCGGGGCATCAAGGTCCGCTCGGTGTGGTAGGGGCGGCCTGAAGCGTTCCCACAGGCAGCACGACGACATAAAAGAGCGCCGCGTCCGGGAGCTCCCTGGCGCGGCGTTCGTTTTTTCGTAAGTGGCCGGGTTATGCCGGATAAGGCCGATCCTTGGGCCACAGCGGGGACACGAAGACGCCGGACTTGCCGCCGCTCTTAAAGAGAAGCCGCACGGCCGTGACTTCAATGTCCTTTTGAACAGCCTTGCACATGTCGTAGAGGGTCAGCGCCGCCACGGATGCGGCGGTCAGGGCCTCCATCTCCACCCCCGTGGGGGCGTCGGTGCGGGCCTCGGCCTCAATCATCACGGCGCAGGCGGTCGCATCGATCGTAAAGCGCACGTCGGCAAAGGACAGGGGCAGGGGGTGGCACAGGGGGATCAGTTCGAAGGTCCGCTTGGCGGCCAGGATTCCGGCGATCTTGGCCGTGGCCAGGGCGTCGCCCTTGGGCAGGGCCGCCTCCTGGAGCAGGGCCATGGTTTTCGGCGACAAAATCACCCGGGCTGCGGCCACGGCGATGCGCCGGGTCGTGGCCTTGCCGCCCACGTCCACCATGCGGGCTTTGCCCTGGGCGTCGATATGGGAGAGTTCCTCGGACATGCGGCCTAAAACTCCGGAACCTTGACCTTGTAATCAATGCGCTTGGCGGCCTTGGCGTCGGCCTTGGCCTTTTCCAGGTTGCCCATGGCCTGATACACGAAGGCCCGGTTGCCCAGAATCTCGGCATTATTGGGGTCGATGGCCAGGGCCTTCTCAAAATCGCCCAGGGCCTTGTCGTACTGGTTCATCTGGGAATAGCACAGGGCGCGCACGTTGTAGGCGCTCATCAGGTTCATCTTCTCAATCCCTTCCGGCTTGGAGATGATCTTGTTCAGCGACTCAACGGCCTTGGGAAAATTTCCCTGGTCAATGGACGACAACGCCTCGGCGAAATCCTGGTCAGGTGTGGCCTGCCCCGCAAGCGGAAAGGCAAGACATAGGCAGGCAGCGAGAAAAAAGGCGCGAACACACGTTTTCATGGTCAGTTCCCCATGGCCTCCTTGGCCTTTTTGAAGAAATTTTTGACCTTCTTCATGGGCTTTTGCTCTTCAAGCTTCTGAAACTCGCGCAAAAGCTCTTCCTGTTTCTTGGTCACGTTTTTCGGGATGGTCACCGTGACCTGGACCAAGAGATCGCCCCGATCCCGGCCGCCGGGATGCGGCAGACCCAGGCCGCGCAAGGCGAAGACCTTGCCGCTCTGGGTGCCGCGCGGTATCTCCATGCTCTCCGTGCCTTCAAGGGTGGGCACCTCGATCATGTCGCCGAGAGCCGCCTGCACGAAGCCTATCTCCGTAGCATAAATGAGATCCTGGCCTTGGCGGTCAAAAACCTTGTCCGGCTCGACCCGGATGATCACGTACAGATCCCCGGGAGGACCGCCGTTTTTGCCGGGTTCGCCCTCGCCGCGAAGCCTCAGGCGCATGCCGTTGTCCACCCCGGCGGGCACCTTGACGCTGATTTCCTTGATCTCGTGGAGAAGTCCCCGGCCCCGGCAGGCGGCGCACGGGGTGGTGATCACCGTGCCCTGGCCCCGGCACACGGGGCATGGCACGGCGATGCGGAAAAATCCCTGGCTTTGGTGTACCTGCCCCGCTCCACCGCAGTGGCGGCAGGTCTCGGGGCGGGTGCCGGGCGCGGCGCCGCTGCCGCCGCACTCCGCACACGGAACTTCCTTGGGAATCTTCAGGGCGACTTCCGTCCCGGCGGCGGCGTCTCGAAAGGCCACGGTCAGATCGTAGCGCAGATCGGACCCGGCCTGGGGTCTGGGGCCACGCCCTGCCCGGCCGCCAAATCCGAAAAATTCCCCGAAGATGTCGGAAAAGGTGCTGAACACATCGTCGGTTGAGGAAAAACCGCCGAAACCGCTCCCGCCAAGCCCTTCCTTGCCATACCGGTCGTACCGCGCCCGGGTCTCCGGATCGCGCAACACCTCGTAGGCCTCGGCGGCCTCCTTGAACTTGGACTCGGCCTCGGGGTCGTCCGGATTACGGTCGGGATGATACTTGAAGGCCATCTGGCGATAGGCCTTCTTGACTTCATCCTCACCCGCATCGCGCCCGACGCCCAAAATCTCGTAGTAGTCAGCCTGGGACATAGTGCTAATGGAACTCGTTAGGATTCAACATGGATGCCCGCTTCCACGATGGACTCGGAAGGCAGAACCTCACCGGCGGCAATTTCGCGTAGCGCGGTGACCACTTCCTTGTTCTTGCATTCCACGAGGGGGGTGTAGCCTTCTCGGTACTGCTTGACCCGTTTGATGGCCATCTGGACAATGAGGAACCGGTTGTTGATTCTCTGCAGGCAATCTTCGACGGTAATTCGAGCCATTCGTTTCTCCTTGCGCGCCGGACGGGCTGCGGTGACGGCCAGGGCGTGTTCGTCTACCCTGGTAAGTCGTTTTTCGGCCGAGTCAAGGGGCCCGACGCCGGGCATGACACGGCCGCTTCGGGACAAGATGTCCAACGCAAAACTGAAGTTAATATCCCAGATCGTTTAGATCCGTCAAGGGCCATGATCGATGGCGTTACGGCCCTGGTAGCGCACGGCCAGGATCGTGATGTCGTCGGATTGGGGGGCGTCCCCGGCATAGGCCTGAACCGCCTGGAAGATGCCTTCGACCAGTTCTTTCGGTCCCCGATGCCGGTCGGCCCGGCAGGCTTCAAGCAGCCGTTCGTTGCCGAACAGGGCGTTTTTATCGTTCATGGCCTCGGTCACGCCGTCGGTATAGGCCAGAAGCGTATCCCCCACAGCCAGGGTGAGCGTGCCGACCTTATAGGGGAAATCGGGCATGGCCCCGAGCACCAGCCCGCCCGAGGGCGGCAGAAAGGCCGTGGTCCCTCCCGGACGCACCGCGACCGGCAGGTTGTGGCCGGCGTTGGCGTAGTCGAGACGGCCTGTGCGCAAATCCAATATGGCGCAAAAGGCCGTGACGAAAAGCCCTGACTCGTTGTCGTGGGCCAGCTTGTCGTTGACCCGGGCCGCGATTTCCACCGGGCCCCGCTCCGGCCGGGTATAGGCCTTGAAAAGGGTCATGGTCACGGCCATGAACAGCGAGGCCGGCACGCCCTTTCCGGCCACGTCGCCGATGACCAGAAAAATCCGGTTTTCGTCCAGGGCGTAGTAATCGTAAAAATCGCCGCCCACCTCCTTGGCCGAATCCAGCATGGCGTAAAGCTCCACCTCCGGCCGATCCGGAAAGGCCGGAAACATCCTGGGCACAATGCCCATCTGGATGTCCCTCGCCACCCGCAATTCGCCCTCGATGGCCTCCTTGGCCGCCCGGGTGCGGCGTTCCTCCACGACGTTGCGCACAATGCCGACGAAGACGGCCATGCCCAGGGCGTTGGCCACGAGCATGGGCACGGCGGCGGACCTGACCACGACCAGGGCGGTGGCCACGGGCGTGCCGAAAACCACCCCGGCCACCATGTGGAAGGCCTCGATGCCAAGGGCCAGGGCCACGGCCTGGGTCGTGGTGAGGAGCTGACCGCCACGGAACCGATACACGAGTCCGCCGACCAGTCCGGCCAGGATGGTGGACAGGGTGCAGCCGTAGCAGGTGGGACCGCCCAGGGTGAACCGATGGGCCCCGCCGAGTAGTCCCGCCCCGAGTCCGGCCAGGGGACCGGCCAAAAGACCGGCCAGGGCCGGGCCCAGGTCGCGGATGTTGATGTAGGAGCCGAGGATGCTGACCCCGGACAGGGTGCCGTAGATGGAGAAGAGGCCGAAAACCACGGCCATGACGGCCAGGTTTTTCGGCGTGCGTTTCCCGTCAAGAATCTCGGCGAACACCCGGGTGCGCGTCAGGCCATAGGCCAGGACCATGACCACGCACACGCTTTGGAGCAACGCCACAAGGCTCGATGTGGTCGAATCCATGCATCCCTTCTAATAGGCCAATCGCCCCAGGGACTTCATGATCAGCGTCGCGCCCATGGAGAACATGCCCATCAGCCCCATGCCGCAGGAAAAGCCGGCCAAAAGCACCGGCGCATACTGCCGCCACATGGCTCCATAGCGCTTGAGGAAATAATACCGGCCGAGCATGGCCCCCAACAGTTCGAGGATGAGGCCATGGGGAGTGCTCTGCCCCAGGCCCCGCACGATGCCGTAGACCAGGAGCACCGGCAGCCCGAAGACGCTTAAAATGGCATAGACAATGAGCCCAAGGAACATCCCGGCCGAGACGTACCAGCCGCTTAAGGCCTGAAAGAAAAGCGAATTGCCCTCCAGGGTGGAGGTCTGCATGAGCAGGGTGTTTAAGGCCTGCAAATGCCACAACTCCTGGGCATAGGGATAGGAGGCGGACGGGATGGGGGCCAGTTGCCAGATGAACTGGGAAAAAAACAGGCTGGCCACCATGACCACCGGAAAGACCACGATCTCGGCCTTGATGATGCCCCGCAGGCTGGTGCCGGTCAGTTCGATCTCCCGGAAATCCACCGTGGCCTTGCCATAGTTGTGGATGGGGATGGGGGCGTACCAGATCTCGATGCCCTGGTAGCCGAAAAACCTGGCCCCGGCGATGAAGCTGGCCTCCCGAACCAGGGGCAGGCTCACGAACTGTCCGGCGATGCCCTCCATGCGCGCGGTGATGTAGGAAATGACCGGGGTATAGATGAAGCCGTACAAAATGAAAAAGATCCACGGAAAATTGGGCACAAGCCACACGCACATGGCGATGTAGGACAGGGTGGACACCACGTAGATGGCCACGGATACCCAGAAATTGATGTCCCCCCGGGCCTTGTTGGTGATGAACAGCGCCCGATACCCCACCCCGCTCGACCCCTTCCCGAAGGACTTGGCCACCTGCCATACGCCGATGATGCCGATGGCCAGCCCGAGGCCGATGCCAAAACTCATGTAAAAGTCGAAGTTGTTGGCGAACACCGTGTCCACGGTGCCCATGCCGTAGCGCCAACGGTGCAGGATGCCGTGCTCGAACAGGATGGGGTTGGCCACCACGGTGATGAGCAGCCCCATCAGACCACCGATGACCGCCCAAAACGGCAAGACCATGCCCGTAAACAACAGCCCCAGATCGAACTGGATGCCCGTGGCCACGGCCGGAAGCCATTTTTCCGTGCTGCGGGTGAAGTCCGCCCAGGGAATGGGAATGAGGCGGAGGGGCTCGGTGAACACCAGCCCCGAAACCACGGGAAAAAGGACGTACACGGCCCCAAAGACCAGTCCGATCATGCCTCCGATGGAAAAGACCCGCCATTTCCAGCCGGTTTTCTTGTCCTCGGTGGATTCGGCCAGGGCCATGGTGCCCAGGGCCCCGACCGGGGCCATGGGAAAGGGCAGCTTTTCCACATCGGAGGTGATGCGGTACAGGGCGTATCCCAGGCCGAAATGGTCCACCCGCTGGATGATCTGGGAACCCACCAGAAGCAGGATGGGGATGAGCCAGTCGCGGTGCAAAAACGTGCGCTGCAACAGGGATTCGGAGCCCACGGCCGGGGCCACCCAGGCGGGGATGAATTCCGTCAGCCCCAGCATCTTGGCCGCGTCGGACTGGATAAGGTATTGGTTCCAGAGCAATCCCGAGAACGGCGAGGCCATGGCCGCCCCGGCCATGTAGTACAGGAGGAAGATTTCCTGCTGCTTGAGTTCGGTGTAGGCCCGCTTGGCGATCTCCGCGAACAGGATGATGGTCACCCACCGCGCGGCCGGGCCGATGCCCGTGCCGATGACCAGTTGCAGGTACATGCTGCCGGGCATCATCAGAAAGCCGATGAACACCGCGCCAATAATGGTCTTCCAGTCGAAGCCCTCCTCGAAATGCTTGGGCTGCGGAAGAAGATCGCGATATTCTTGCAGTTCCTTGTCGTCGTACATCAGCTCTCCGTCTTTCGTCCCGGTCGTGAAAGTCCCTGGTCTGGCTGGCGACGCTCAGCAGGGTTGCGGCCTGGCGAGGTCTTCCTGTGCATCGAAAGGCGTCATCCAACACCACGCGCGTCCTGGCGGCGCCTCTAGTTCGGCAGCACCAGATAGCTTTGCCCGGCATAGATGCCGATGACGGCGTAGATGCCGCCCATGAGCAGATCGCCGATGATCAGCCCCACAAAAAGCATTCGCACCCGCCGAAAGAGCGACACCCCGCCGTAGCGCAGGGTGAGCTGGTTGCACATCCAGCCGATGAGGAAACTGAACCACAGGATGCGCATGGCCGAACTGTACATGGTCAGGTAGCCGATGGGATGGATGGGCCACCAGTAGAACCGCTGGTAGCAGATCACCAGCACGAACATGATCACCGCCCCTGCCAGGGCGAACCCGATGATCCATTCGTTGGGCCCGGCCGGGGCGTCGAACAGGCGCTGCACGTTCTCGTACACCCCGACCGTGGTCTGGGTCTCCCAATCCACCTGGAGGTCGCGCAGGCCGTACTTGTGGCACAAGGCCAGCATGGCCGTAAACGAGACGATCACGGACAGAAAGAGCGCCACGCCAAGTCCGGCCATGATCAGGCGCTTTTGGCGCACGTTTTCGGTTATCTTGGAGAAATGCATCAGCGAGGGCATGAGCGATTCACGCAGATCCACAAACAGCACCTTCTGCATGACCGCCGCCATCATAAGCCCGATATTGGAGAAAAACCCCGATCCGAAAAAGGCCAGAAGCCCGTCCGTGGGCGCGGCGGTGAGGGTGAAATAGGCCAGACCGCCCTGGCAGATGATGCGCGTGGCCACCAGCATGATCACGAAAAAAATGCCCAGAAGCAGCACCGCCGGGACAAGCGACATGCCGAAATAGACGCACCAGGCCGCCAAAAGCCCAAGCCCGGCCAGGACGCCCCAGAAGGACAGGGCGGCGGAGATCCATTCGCTCTCGGCGGCCGCAGCCCGGCGGAAGGTCAGGGCATCCCTGGCGGCGGCGAACAGGTGTTGCCGGGCCAGCCAGACGATGAACAGGAAAAACACCCCGTAGGCCCCGATCATCTGGGTCTCCTCGGGACGGGTCAGGGTCGGGCCGAAGGTCACCCCCAGGGCGGACGAGGGAATCTGGTAGCCGATGACCTCGAAAAATCCGAACAACAGGCCGCCGAGAAGGTAAAACACCCAGAAGCTTAGGGAAATCTGCCGGGCGGTCAGGTAGGCGAAGCCGATAAACGCCGGATAGAAATAGATGCGCAGCTTGCTGAACCCGGAAAAAAAACCAGTCTGGGGAAAATAGGGCCCCAAAAGAAACAGGGTGGGAAACTGGGGCACGGCCGGGTCGTAAAAGCCGATGCCGTTGATCGTATGCAGAAAGATCGGGATGAAAAGGCCCACCATCAGGAAACGGTCGGTGAAAAAGGCAAAGGGGCGGCCCTGGTCATAGGCCTCGGTCATGAGCGTGGGCACGCGCAGAAGCGGGAAATTCATGCGTTCGTTGGCCACCCACTGCCGGGAAAAGAGATTCACCAGGCAGACCATGACCAGGTAGCACAAAAGGATGAACACGCCCCAGGCAGCCAGGGGCACGATCCACGCCGACCAGGGGATGCGGGCGAGCACCTCCAGCCAGCCCAAGCGATAGCCGCCCTCCAGGCCGTTGTACAGGGCCTCCACGGCGGACGGATCAATGGGCGCCCAGTCCTTGGGAACCAGGGGGGCCAGCACGTCCTTCCAGCGGTTGCCCACCGTGGCGAAATGGGCCGGGGCCGTGATGTTGATGAAAAACGTCCGGGCCAGGCCGGTATAGGCCACGCCGGAGACCACGACCATGAACCCCCAGGACACGAGGAGTTCGATGCCCGTGAGGACAGGATTTTTCCGAAAAAACAGGCGCGAGACCAACGCCGCGCCAAGGGTGGCCACAAACAGGATGAAAAACGGCGCCAGGGGGAAATGCCCGCCCCCAAGGGGGGTGGCCGCCATGTACATGTTGTTGGCCGGGGTCACGGCGCAGATGACAAGCCCCATGACAATGCCCAAAACCACGCTTCGCGCCCGGATCATGCCCGCCCTCCCAGGGTGTCGGCCCGATTTCCGGCCGTAAAACGTGCCTGGAAGCAACGCATGTGACGCCCCAGGCGCATCCTCGCTTTGAGCGGCATCATGCCCCCCTCGCTTTCTGCTCGGCAAACCCGGCGACGATGTTTTCCTCGTAGGCCACCTGGTTTTCGGGGTCCAGGGAACGCCACACCAGAAGCTGTTTGCGCAGATTGTCCAAAAAGCCCTTGTTCAGGCGCTTCCACATGCCCGCCTCACCGGCCACCCGCCTCAAGGTCACCTGGATTTCCATGAACCCCGGGTTTTTCATGTCCGGCACAAACAGGATGTCCACGCGCTCCTTGATGCCGAAATCAAAG
The DNA here is from genome assembly GCF_013376455.1 of Desulfolutivibrio sulfodismutans DSM 3696. GTDB lineage: Bacteria > Desulfobacterota > Desulfovibrionia > Desulfovibrionales > Desulfovibrionaceae > Desulfolutivibrio > Desulfolutivibrio sulfodismutans. The sequence goes on from NZ_CP045504.1 coordinate 745,419, forward strand.
GGAGCCAGCCACACCATGGCCGTGAGCCGGAAGCAGGAACGCAGTTCGCGAAACGCCGTGTCGATCTCTCCGGGATGCGGCCCCTTGTCCGGAACGTCCCACGGGCATTCGAAGGCGAACTGGACGTCGTCGGTGGAAAAAAGGCCGTGGGAGATGTCCTGGTGGGACTTGTAATAGTCGTACAAAAACCCTCCGGCGTATTCCTGCTCCCGAATGCGCATGAGAAACGGCAGATGCACGGAGATGACGCCGTCAATGGCCTCGGGCAGGGTCCAGGAACGGTTGACGTCGGGGATGGCGATCTCCCCAGCCACCTTGGAGGGATAGATGACCGACAAAAGGACCACGGCGATGACCAGGAGCATGGCCGCCACCCCGGCCAGGGAGGAATAGTTGGCGGTCATCCCGGCCCATATGGAGGTGCCGGACAACAGTCCGGCCGCGGTTTGGGCCAAGAGATATCCCAGGACGGCGCTGATGACCGCAAAGGCCAGGGCTTCGGCGATGAACAGGAAGGAGACGTGGGTGGGGGCCAGTCCCACGGCCGTGTATACCCCGATCTCCCGTTTGCGCTCGTAGACGCTGCCGATCATGGTGTTGAGCACGATGCACACGGAGATGATCAGCGGGATGATGATGTTGGGCACCCCGGCGTAGCTCAAGGTATCCGAGGAATGGTAGACGAAGGTGCCGTTCTGCTCCCCGGCGTAGATGGCCAGTCCGAAACGCTCGGCCAGCCTGGAGGCCAGGGTCCGGGCGTCCATTCCGTCAGTGCCGTCAGGGCCGCCCGATACGCCGACCGGGGGGGACACGGAAATGGATTTGAGCGACCCGCCAAGCCCCATCAGCACGTCATGGGGAATGATCACCGTCACGTCGCCGTCCACATGCTGGTAGCGGCTTTGCATGGCGCGCACGTCCTCGCCGGAGTCCATGGCCTCTTTTTCAGCCTCGGTGGCCTCCATGGCCGCCTCGCTGGGGAAAACCACCGGGGTGAGCGTCTCGCCGTCGAGATCCGTGGCCCCATCCAGGGCATTCTGCCCGAAAACGCCCACCACCCGGAAATCCATGCCGAAAAGGCGCACCATGTCGCGCCCCGGGGAGAGCGGGACCACATCCAGACGTTTGGCCAGCCCCTCGGGCAGGATCACGGCCATGCGCTCGCCCGGCGCAAACCAGCGCCCGCCCGTCAGGATGCGGCCCATGCGCGCGGCCTCGCCCGGCTGCGTTGAAAGCCCCATGACCCCCTGGGCCGTCACCCGCCCGGAGGAGGAAACCAGTTCGCTCATGCCCGGCTGGGTTTTGTCCGCAAGTTCATACCACGACAGGGGCAGGACGCTTTCGCCGGAAGCGAACATGTCGCTTACGGTGGCCAGGGCCTCTGGCGGCAGGCTGCGCCAGCCGATGTTTTTGATCAGCGCGCCCTGATAGGGGGCGTCGTCGCGATATTTCACCGCGCCTTCCTGGCGGGTGCTTTTCACGGCGGTGAAGCTCATGATGGTGAACGTCAAAATGATCAGGGTCAGGCAGGTGAGCGTGGTGCGGATCTTGCGACGCCGCAGGTTGCTGACGCCGATGACGAAGGCGGCGGCAAAGGCCTTAAGCCCCCCGATCTCCGAGGTCTTGACGTGCATGGCCCGTTTTTGCAGATCGCCCATTTCCCGTTCGAACCGGAAGAAGATGATCATGGCCACGCCGAAGGACAATCCCAGGATGAAAAAGGCCAGAATGACCACCAACGGGCTGTAGGTCAGGCGAAAGGCCGGATGCACATGGTAGACCACGGCGATGACCGCCGCCAGGATGCCGCAGAAGCCAAGAATCCGCTTGTGGATGTCGGCGTAGCAGAAAATGACCCGCTCCAGGCAGTAGGCGAAGGGCACAAACAGGGCGATGTAGAACAACACGCCCAGCAACACGTCTTTCTGGGTCTTCTCCACGTCGTTGTAGACCCGGGTGGCCAGGGCCCAGCTCGACCGGGCGGCGGACACGAAGGCGTCATAGGATTGCCCGGCCAGGGCCTCTTCCCCAGCCTTGAGCTGGGCCACGCCCGCGTGTTCCAGTTCCCGGATGCGCTCGTTGAAAATGCCGTGCTCCTCCAGATTCTGGATGCGGGGCGCCAGAAGATCCCACATGTCCCGGGCGGCGGCCATCTCCGTGACCGGCAGGATGGGCCATTGGTCCACGGAATAGCCCGTGCCCAGGGGATCCTTCGGCGAGGCGTTCAAAAGGATCATCTTCCGGGCCAGCACCGTGTCCGACAGGATGAGCTTATACGGCGTCCCGGGCTCCAGAAACAGGGTCAGAAGCGTGGAGTCGAGCGTATCCAGGCGGCTGAACCAGGAGCGCATGGGCGGGGCCTCGCGCCGACCGTCCAGGAGTTCGATCTTGGTGAAATAGCGGAAGGTGCGCGGGTCCAGGGCGGAAAAAAGCGTGCTCTGGTCGCAGCCGAACATGATCAGATCGGTTTCCATGGCGTCCCGGGACATCTTGACCCGGTAGGCATCCTTTCCGGTCTGCTTCTTGTCCACGGCCCACACGGCCTCGCCCGTGTCCGGGTCGAAGCGGAAGCCCTCGATGATGGCCTTGTCCAGGACGTATTTGCTGCTGGAAAGGCCGTTGACCCGGAAAATGCCCTTGGCGTCGGCCATGGCGTAGAACCGGGACTTGCCCTGGTAGACCAAAAAGACCGTGCCCGGGGCCGGACGTTCGGGAAAAAGCTCTCCCTGGCGGATGAAGTTGGCCCGGCCGGTGAGCGACGCCAACACGTTTCGCGGCCGCCGGTCCCCGGCATCGAAGGGCTTGGAGCACACGTCGGCCAAAAGCCGCGTGGCGAACCGGCTTTGCCGGGATAAAAAGGCGAAATCCACATGTTCCGGGATGTCGTCGGGGGTTCCCCAGAGTCCACGGGAGTCGTTGACCGTGGCCAGGGTCAGACCCAGGATGCCCGCGATGGCGCTGACCTCGCCGCCGAGCTTGGGCTTGTCCACCAGATAGCTCTGCCAGGGATGCAGGCGACTTTGGCGCAGGGCGTCGCGGTAAAACGGCTCGCCCGTCCGGGACAGGCCCATTTCGGATTCGATGGTGGCCGCCGAATCCGACAGGAACCGGCCGATCTGGCCGTAGGCCTGGGAGATGTTCACCTCGGGCTTGAGTTCGTAGGTAAACCCCTCGCAAAAGCCCCCTACTCCGTTGCCCCGGCTGGACAGGTACAGGGAGACGGCGGCCAGGATGTCCTTGTCGCCCACCTGGCGGCGCAGATCCCGGGCGCTTTGCACGCAGCGCAACTGCTCCTCGGCGCTTTTGATGCTCTCGCCCAGGCGGTCCATGGCGGCGGGAATGACCCCAAGGAGCACCTGGCGTTCCTCGGGGGTGACCGTGGAAAAATCCTCCAGCCACACCAGACGGCGCAACACCCGCCGCTCCTCGGCCAAACGCGTGGTTTCCAGGCTTTCCTGGGCCCCCTCGACCTCCAGGCGCAGGCGCATGAGCCGGGTGGTCAGGGAATCCACCGCGTCCTTGAGGCCGGTGATCAGCCATTGGCTCACGGCCGGAGAGACAAGGATATTTCCTGCTCCCTCCGCCTCCAGGGCGGCCTGCAGGGCCTCTTTGGCGGCCGTGTCGCGCTCGATGCCTTCCTTGAGCTCGCGCACCACCCCCCGCAGATCGCGCCCCTTGACCCGAAGCGCGGTGATCAACTCCCGCATCCCGGCCTGATCCCTGCCCTGCCCCGAGGTGGCGGCCAGGAGCACGGACCTGGCCGGAGGGGCGTCCCGAAGCTCCAACGCCAGTCGCAAAAGCGCGGCCAGGGAGGCGGCCTGATCCGCTCCCGGGGCCCTTCCCGGCACGAAGGCCCCGGTGTCGTAGGCGGCTTCCACCAGGATCACTTCATGGGCGAGGTTTGGGTCGCTGCCCGGGATAAACACATGGATGTTCTCGGCGATGGCCTGTTCCCACCGGGCTGCGGCCGTCAGGAGCACTTCCGGCGCGGCGAAATCGGGGGCGTCAAAATCGCCGAAAAGGGCCCGGGCCTCCTGCGCGCGCATGTAGAACCGGGGAAACTTGATGGGCGTCAGCTCAAACTTGTCGCGGTAAAACCCGGCTGTGGACGGCCCGCCGTCCACGCCCCGGTCAATGTAGATCAGGGCCTTGGCCCCGAGTTGGGCGGCGTTGATCCAGTTTTTTCCGGAATCCAGCTCCATGAGCACGATCTGTCCGGAGATTTCCCGGCCGGACAGGGAGGCGAAGTCCCCCTTGCCGCCGTAGACCGCCCGGCCGCCGATCCCTTCAGGGGGCACGGCCCCCGGGGTCAGGGCGTTGAGGTCCGTGGGCAGAAGCGGCGCGAAGCGATCCGTCCCGGCCAGATTGATGCGCGTCGGGCCGTGCCCCAGAAACGGGAGCTGATAGGCATGGCGTCCGACCTCGCCGATCCCCAGGGAAGAGAAAAAATCGAAAACGAAATCCGCCGCCGCCTCGCCCCCCGGGGTTCCGGCCCGGCGATCCCCCAGCGCCGCCAGGGCGGTGACGATCTCCCGCTCGAAATCCTCCCCGGCGACGGCGGGCATATGCTCCATGACCCGATGCCGGGCATGGTCCGGGGCAGGCCTTTCCGGCTTGCGCCGCGAGGCGGCCTCGGCGACGCCGTGCGGCACGCCCAAAACGGCCCAGGCCGCCAGGACGGCCAGCAGCCAGATCACAGCCCGGCCCGGCCTGCCGGAAAAGAAAGCCTTTGCGTCGTACAGGGCCATGCGCCTGCCTATGCGTCCTTGGAGCTTATGGCGCCCACGGAGATGTTGAGCTGGTCGCGACTCTCGATCTTGTCGATGCGGCCGTCGCGAATCCAGACCACCCGATCGGAGACGGCCAGCATCTTGTGGTCGTGGGTGGCGGAAATGACCGTCACCCCGCGTTCGCTGCTCAAATGCTTGAGCAGGGCGATGATTTCCTCGCCGGTGCTCAAATCCAGGTTGCCGGTGGGTTCGTCGGCCAGGATGATGGCCGGGGTGTTGGCCAGGGACCGGGCGATGGCCACCCGCTGCTGCTGGCCGCCGGAGAGTTCGTTGGGCTTGTGGGCGTGGCGCTCGCGAAGCCCCACCAATCCCAGAAGCTCCAACCCCTTCTCCACGGACTCGTCGTTGGACATGCCGGCGAAGACCATGGGCAGAGTGACGTTCTCCAGGGCGGTCATGACCTGGATGAGATTGAAGGTCTGGAAAATATATCCGATTTTCCGGTTGCGCAGCCAGGCCAGTTCGTAGGCGTCGAGTTGGGCGATGTCCACCTCGTCGATGTACACCTTGCCCGTAGAGGGTTTGTCCAGGCCGCCGATCATGTTGAACAGCGTGCTCTTCCCTGAGCCGGACGGCCCCATGATGGACAGGTATTCCCCGGCCTGGATGCTTAAATCCACGCCTTTGAGGGCCTGCACCACCTGGGCGCCCATCCGAAAGGTTCTGGTGACTTCCGAAACCCGGACGATGTTGTGTCCCGTATCCATCCGCCCCCCGTAAAAAACGCCTGTTGAGTCCCCGGACGCGCCGGGTCAGCCTCATTCCTGAACGCGCATGGCCTCGATGGGCCGCATCCGGGCGGCCACCACGGCCGGATACACCACCCCGGCCAGACTCAAGATGAATCCCACCACGATGGCCGCCCCGACGGATATGGCCAACCCGCCCACCGGAAGCCAGACCAGGGCCGCCAGGCCAAAACGCGCAAGTCCGGCCAAAAGGGCGGCCACGGCCCCGAACACCGCACCAATGAGCGCCCCAACGAATCCCTGCATGCCCGCCTCAAGCAGGAACAGCCGCAGCACGAAGCTGTCCAGGGCCCCCAGGCATTTCATGGTGCCGATCTCCCGAAAGCGTTCGGTCACGGCCATGAGTTGGGCGTTGACGATACCCACGGTGCAGACCAGAAGGGACAAAATGACGATCCAACGCTCCTTGGCCCCGGTCCCCACGCTCTCGGGCAGGGCCCGGCCGTCGGCGTCCACAGGGGGCTCGGCAGGCAGGTCGTAACCGGCCTTGACCAGAACATTGCGCAATTGCGGGTCGCCGGAATGCAACAGGCCCGTGGCCACCTCGGCCCCGGCCAGCACGAAGCCCAGAAAGGCCACGGCCAAAATGAGCCCGACCACGGTGATCATGGACCGAAAAAAACGCACCTTGATGCTTTTGATGCTGATTTCCAGAGACTTGCGAAAGGGCAAGACGACCTGACGGGAAATCTTCTTCCCGCCGGTGTCGAAGAAGGCGGAGGCGGTTTTGCCCGTGGCCATGGAACATCCCGGAGTGGTTTTGGCTGGCGAAGACGCCAAGCGTGTTCAGGTCCGAACAAAGCTTATCAAAAAAAAATTCCGTATGTAATAGGTAATATGCGGTTTTCGCGGTTTCGCCGTCCGACTTTCATGAAACCGTGACCGAATCGGCGTCTGCGCCCACCGCCGCCCGCCCGGCGCCGCAACAATCCGGCCTATTTTCTCCCGGCCCGGCGTCTGGGGATCTCGATGGCGTATTTTTGAATCTTGTAGTTCAGGGCGCGGCGGCTGACGCCCAGAAGAGGCGCGGCATCCTTTTGCACCCAGCCCGATTCCTCCAAGGCCCGGATGATGGCCTTTTTCTCGCTCTCCTCCAGGGACAGGGACTGGTTGCCCTCCGGGGCCTGGGGCGCGGACGGCGCCGGGGCCGCTGGAGCGGGGGGGGCGGGCGCAAACGGGGTGAAGGCCGAGGCGCGGGCCCCCGGCAGGGGGAGCTGGAGGTCCACGGGAAGCAGCGTCCCGCCGGAACACAGCACCACCCCGCCCTCCAGGGTGTTTTTGAGTTCGCGCACATTCCCCGGCCAGGAATAGGCCAAAATCGCCGAAACCGTATCCGGGTGCAGGGCCACCAGGGGAATGCCCTGCCTGCGGCAGAAATCACTGACGAAATGCTCGGCCAACCCCGGAATGTCCTCCCGGCGCTCCCGCAACGGCGGCACATGGATGGTCACCACCTTCAGGCGGTACAGCAGATCCTCCCGGAACCGGCCGCCCGCCACCTCCTGAAAAATGTCGGCATTGGTGGCGGCGATGACCCGGCAATCCACCTGTATCTCGCGCACGTCGCCGATGCGCCGGATCTTGTGGTTTTCCAGAAACCGCAACAGCCGGACCTGCATTTCGGAACTGATGTTGCCGATCTCGTCCAGGAAAAGGGTTCCCTGGTGGGCCTGTTCGATGAGCCCTTTCTTGTCCTTGACGGCATGGGTGAACGACCCTTTGACATGCCCGAAAAGCTCGCTTTCCAGAAGCCCGGCCGGGGTGGAGCCGCAGTCCACGATCAAAAGCGGCCCGGCGTGGCGGGCGCTTTTTTCGTGGATCAGATGGGCTACCAGTTCCTTGCCGGTGCCGGATTCGCCAAGCACCAGCACGTTGACGTCGCGGGGGGCCACCCGGTCCACCAGGGCGGCCAGTTCCTTCATGGCCTGGCTTTCGCCCACAAACGACACGACGCGTCCGCCCCGGGCTTCCTCCCGGCGGCCGGACTTGGCCAGGACGGAGGCCACCTTGGCCAAAAGCTCCCGGCCGTCGAACGGCTTGGTCAGGTAATCCACCGCCCCGTGCTTCATGGCGTCCACCGCGCCGGAGATGCTGCCGTGGGCGGTCAACAGGATCATGGGCAGGCCGGGATGGAGCTTTTCGATGAATTCCAGAAGCTTCATACCGTCCATGCCGGGCATGCGGATGTCGGAGATGACAAGATCCACGACCCCGGTCTTCAGCCGCTCCAGGGCCTCTTCGCCGCTTGCGGCCTGCACGACGAGATATCCCGCCGAGGCCAGCCTGGCGTCGAGCACCTCCAGGATATGCGGGTCGTCGTCCACCACCAGGACGTGTTTTCCTTCGCGGACGGCGCTATTCATGGTCACGTCAGTAATTGGAAAGCCCTTTCTTTTTTTCCTGAATCTCCCGGTGGATCTCCTCCAGGGCCTGAACCTGGCGCTGGATGATCCGCCGGACTTCCTCTTCCTTTTCCAAAAGCCGCTTGTCGCATTCCTTGTCGCAGGCGGCCTTTATGTCCTTGAGCAGAAACGCCGGGCGGTATTGGGACAAAATCCCGGCCATGAATTTGGGATCCTCGCCGTCGCCGCCGGGGGGGGACTCGGCCCGCCACGTTTCCCACAGGCTCCTGGCCTTCGCCAGTTCTTTCTCGTCCTGGGCCATGGCCAGCCTCGCGCAGGCCAGTCCATAAAGGGCCCTGCGCCTGGACGGCTCGTCCAGGGCGGCCTGGCTGACCTGCTCAAAGAGGGAGGCGGCACGCTCCACGTCGCCGCCTTGAAACGCCGAGACGGCGTCAAGATATCTGGGATCTTCCGCCGGGCGCGGCGTCTCTTCCCGGGATTGCGGGGCGACCGGCGGCGATGCCGTCACGGGAGGGGGCGGCGAGGCGCCCGGGGCGCACCCCGAAAACAGTCCGACAGCCACGACGGCCACAGCCGCCAGGACGATCCGCATTCCACTGCGACACTGGATATCCACGCCCTTATCCTCTCTCCCCGCCCACTGGAATTGTAAAGAAAAATGTGCATCCCGCGCCAGACCGGCTGGTCACCCAGATATCCCCGCCATGCGCCTCGACGATGGTCTTGGCGATATTTAAGCCCAGGCCGATGCCGTCGGTGGTCTTTTTGGTGCGTGCGCCCCGGTAATATTTATTGAACACATACTGCTGCTCCTCCTCGGGGATGCCCGGCCCTTCGTCGGCGACGCTGATGAGCACCTTGTTGCCGCCGTCGGCCATCTCCAGCCCCACGGTCACCGTGGAGTCCCGGGGGGAATACTTGATGGCGTTGCCCACCAGATTGAGCAGGGCCTGGCCCAGAAGTTCCTCGTCGCAAAGGATCAGCGGGATATGCCCCCCCATCCGGGACGCCAGCCGGATCCCCTTGGCCTCGGCGGACGGCGAGGCCTTTTCGAGCACATCCTCGGCCATCTCTCCCGGCGACACCGGGGTCGGAATGATGTCCACGATCTGCGAGGCCATGCTGGAGACGCGCATGAGCCGGGCAAGCAGATTGGAGATGCGCTCCAGTTCATCCCCGGCGATGTCCAAAAACCGTTTCTGGCGCTCGTTGACCTCGCCGAAGACGTTTTCCTTGATAAGGCTGACCGACTCCCGGATGGAGGTCAGGGGCGTGCGGATCTCATGGCTGAGCATGTCGATGAAATCCGTGCGCATCTTTTCTTCATCCCGAAGCCGCAGGGTCATTTCGTTGAAGGCCGCCGCCAATTCCCCCAGTTCGTCCGTGGAGAACACCCGCACCGGCTCAAGCTTGCCGGAGACGGTAAAGGCCCGGATGCCGCGCCTGAGCTCGCGCAACGGACGACTGACGGAAAAGGCCAGATACACGATGCCCAAAAGCCCCACGGCCACGGACACCACCAGCCCCGTCACCCCGCGATTGACCGATTGTTCGCTCAACACGTACAGGTCGCGCATCCCCGTCTCGATGACCCGCTCGTTGTCCCGGCGGGCAGCCAGGATGATCTCCATCCAGCGATTGAGCTTGGCCTGGGGAACCCACCCCTGCCCGGTGAGCTCCGCCCCCACCGCCAGATCGGGAAATTCCGCCTTGAATTCCTCGTGCAGGCCCTCCCAGACCGCGAATCCGTCGTAGCGAAACCACAGGATGCTCCAGATGGCGTTGCGGTATTCCTGGAGGGCGGCCAGAAAATATTTTTTATATTCGTCCTCGCGAAGCAGCAGATATTTTTTCTGGTTCTCCTCCATGGACAACAGACTATCGATCATGCGCTGGGAGATGGATAACACCTCGAAACGCACTTTCACAATATCCCGTGTGATGTCCACGGTGTCCCGGATGGAGATGAAAAGGGTGGATGTCGTGAAATAGCTGATGGCCAGGATGACCGAAAACACGAAAAAAAGTTTGAAGAGAATGCCCAGGCGGCCGATCTGACGTCGATTGGGATGCATGACCAGTTGTCCGTTGCGGCCGGTTTTCCCGGGCCGCGCGCCCCTGTCGCCGACCAGGGCCGCGACCAGATTGCGAAGTAACCGCATCATGCCGGTAGAAAGTCGTGACCGCCGACCGCGCCGTTTTCAAAAAAACGCGCGATCTCGCTGCCGCGCGCCTATTTGGCCGCGAACAGTTCCTTTTCAAAGACATGGGGACGGTTCAAATTGGTCACGATCAGGCGCTGGCTGCTCGTGGCGGTAAGCACCACCTTGCCGTATCCGAAAAGTCCGCCGAAAAGCCCCGGCTCGGACTTGACCGATTCGATCTTGGTCAGATCCATGGAGAACGACCCGAACACGGCGTCGTCGCAGATGAGCCGCTTGGGGGTCACGGCCACACGGAGGGTGAAAAAGGAGAACAGGCGTAAAAAGGCCATGAGCCCGAAGATGAAAAAGAGACTGTAGCGGATGACCCAGATCGTGACGCTGATGATGCGGGGCAAAAATTTTTCTATTTCCTCCGGGGCCTTGAAGGTCAAAAGCCCCCGCAACATGTCCTCGCTGGACCAGGCGGCGACGGCCAGCAGCAAAAAGATGGCGGCCTTGGCGAAAACGACCCAGTGTTTCCCTGTGCGGAAGCGAATTTCTTCGCCCTCGTACACCAGACGGTTCAGGCTCATCCCGTATCTCCCTTGTCCCGGCCGCGCCATGCCTGCACGGCCCGAAAAAAAGACGCTTCCGGCTTGGGCCGACGCGTCGAAAAAAAAGAGCTACCCCATATGCCTGCAAATGGCAAAGCGTTCCTTACCCGTTCCTCATCGCCATGACCATCCGTACCAGGCCGACACCCAGGACAGAAGCACCGCCAGCATCGCCGCCCCGCCAAGCGCCCTGTCGACCGCCGGTCCATCGGGACGCCGCTTGCGGGCCTTGAGCGCCCCGTCCGCAACCCCCAGCAGCATCCCCGCTGCAAAGCCAAAGAAATGGCCCGCCAGATCGATCTTGTCGCCGCCTTCCTCGTCACCGGCCCCCAAAAGGGCCAGAAGCATCAGCCCGGCCGCAAACGGCGCGGCCTGGCGCAGGGACAGCCCCCGCATGCCGCACAGGGTGCGCAGCCCTCCGAGAACCCCCAACGCCCCAAAAACCGCCGTGGACGCGCCCAGAAAATGATGGCCCGGCCCCTGGACCACCGCTTTCAGAGAATTCCCGGCCGCGCCTGCCGCCAAGGCCAGGAAAAAACCCGTGCCCACCCCGGCCTCGCGGCACAAAAAGGCCATGAAAAGGCCGCCCACGGCCACATTGCCCACAAGATGCGCCATGTCGGCATGCAGGGTCAGCGCGGTCACCGCCCGCCACCACTGTCCCGAAAACAGCATCGCCCCGGTATCCCCCGCGCCCATGCGCGTGAAATTCAGGCGCTTGCCAAAGACCACGGGGTCGGAGATCAAAAAGACAAAGAGCAAACACAGCCCGGCCATGACCCAGGCCACGCCCCGGGCCGGAATCGGCCGCGGCAGGCGCGACGCGCCGGTCTCGTCGGCGCGATTCTCCCGGATGTAGGCCCGAATCTCCTCCACGGCCTGGGCCGCGTGCCGCACGGGCACTCGAATCCGCCACAATGCCCCGTCCCGGGAAAGCCCATGCGGCACACCCCGGGCGCTCAAGACCAGCGCCCATTCCCGGGCGCGCGCCTCGGGCACGCCCGGGGCGCCGTCCTCGAACACCTCGCCGGTGATGTCCCGCTGCGCCTCACGCCGGGGAAACAGCCTGCGCCCAAGCCTTCCCAACGCCTCGCCCAGGGCATGACGCCCCTTTTCGCCGCCTTCGCCTTCCACGTGTCCGCTTCACCCGCGCTTGCGTCTCTGCTATGTACCCGACATGGATACAAGCCCACGCCGATTCTCCACCCTGTTTTTCATGATCGCCCTGGCCTGCTCACTTTTTTTGGCCTACATCGTTCTGCGGCCCTTCGTCCACCTCATCGTCCTGGGCGCGGTGCTGGCCACCCTGTGCCACCCCGTCTTCCGGGCCTTGCGCGACAAGATGGGCGGCCGCGGCGGGCCCGCCGCCCTGACCACCGTGGCCATGGTGGTCTTTTTGATCATCGTGCCCCTTTTGGTGCTCACCGGGGCGCTGCTCAACCAGGGCATGCAGACCCTGGCCTCGGTTCAATCCTGGCTTGTGGAAAACGACCTGGAATCCCTGCTCTCCCAGGAACATCTGGCCCCGTACCTGGACTGGCTCAAAACCCACGTCCCCCTCCTCGATCCCTCGAAAATCGATCTCCAGTCCGACCTCATCGAACTCTCCAAGCAGTCCGGCCAGATCATCCTCGACGCCGGGACCACCCTGCTCGGCAACGCCCTGGGACTGACCATCAATTTCTGCATCCTGGTCTTTATCCTGTTTTTTCTCATGCGCGACGGCGAAACCATGCTGGCCCGCATCAAATACCTGCTCCCCTTGCGCGAGGAACAGGAAAACCGGATCATCCGGCAGTTCGGCGACATCTCCCGCTCCGTGGTCATGGGCAGCTTTCTCATCGCCGTGTGCCAGGGGCTGGCCGGCAGCCTGGGCCTGTACATTGTCGGCATTCCGCCCCTTTTCTGGGGGTTCATGATGGGCTTCACCTCGCTCGTTCCGGTCATCGGCACGGCCATCATCTGGATACCCGCCGCCCTCTACCTGTCCCTGGTCGGCGACTGGGAATGGGGACTTTTTCTCGCCGCCTGGGGCGTGATCATCGTCTCCGGCATCGACTCCATCCTGCGCCCGCTCCTGCTCAAGGGCCGCTCCAACATGTCCATGTTCTACGTCTTTCTCTCCATCCTGGGCGGCATCAAATACTACGGCGCCCTGGGACTGCTCTACGGCCCGCTTATCGTCAGCCTGGCCATGGTCATGCTCTCCATCTACTCCGAAGCCTACCGCCAACACCTCGACAGCCAGGAATAAACAACCGGCGAGACCACCGGGGCTGCCGCCCCGGGCCCCGCCCGGGGGGAATCATTCCCCCCGGCCCCCCCGTCACCGGGCGTTGGCCGGGCTGCTGCGCAGCTTTGGTCAACGCCCGGAAACGCGGCTCCCGGCCAGGTGTCAAAGCCTCTGAACCCGAAACTTTGCGGCCCCCTGGCAGGCGCTAAAGCGCCTGCCAGGGGGCCGCACGTTACGGGGTGCAGGGGCCTTAGGCCCCTGCCGGGGGTGCGGGGGCAGCGCCCCCGCTCTCCCCTCCCTCCTCCCCTCACCTCTCCCCCCCTTACGGGCGATGACGATGGGGTTGGGCGCCGAAGCGGTGGCTATGCACGTGGGTATGGAAGGCGTGGCCATCTTCGCGGACCATGCGTCCGTTTTGGATGGTAAGGAAGGTCGAGGTGGTCTGGTCGAGGAAGTCCCAGTCGTGGGAGATGACGATAAGCGAGGTTTCGAGGTTATTTAAGATGGCGATGATCCGGTCGCGGGTTTCCGGGTCCAGGCCGTTTGTGGGTTCGTCCAGGAGCAGGGCCTTGGGCCGCATGGCCAGCACCCCGGCCAGGGACACCAGTTTTTTCTCGCCGCCGGACAGACGATGCGTCAGGCGGTCCTCGAAACCGGAGAGGCCAAGGTAATCCATGGTTTCGACGGCGCGGGCGCGGGCCTCATCCGGGGACAGGCCAAGGTTCAGGGGCCCGAAGGCCACGTCATCCAGAACCGTGGGGTTGAAAAGCTGGTCATCGGCGTTTTGCAGCAGAAGGCCGATGCTGCGGCGCACCTGTGCAAAGTCTTTTTCCACGCGGCACGGGGCGTTGTCAAAGTACACCTCCCCCGAGGCGGGACGTAAAAGGCCCATGATCACATGCAGCAGGGTGGTCTTGCCGCTGCCGTTTGGGCCGTAGAGGCCCATGCGGTCTCCGGATTGAAAGCAGAAGTCCATGGCGTCGAGCACGGGACGCACCGCCCCGGGATAAGTGAAGCATATCCGGCGAAGTTCCAGAAGCGGTGGCCGTGATTGATCCATGCGCGTCTCCATGGCTGCCGTGTCAGAAGTGGGGGGAAAAGGCTTCCAGGGCGACAATGGCCCCCAGACAGACGACCATGGCCGCAAGAAACGCCCGGTCACGGGGGGCAGCGGAAAACCGGCGCAGGGTATAGAACGCGCCGTTAAATCCGCGCAGGACCATGGCCTCATAGACCCGCCGGGAGCGGTCGTAGCCGCGCACCAGGACCATGCCCAAAAGATTGGCCACGGTGCGGTAGGTATGCAGGCCGGTTTTCGGGCGAAAGCCGCGTAGCTTGGCGGCCACGCGCAGCCGGGAATATTCGTCGGCCAGGACATGGACGTAGCGATAGGTGAAAAGGAACAGGAAGGTCAGTTTGGGAGGAACGCCCAGACGGCCCAGGGCCTGCCCGAAAACCGGGGCGTCCATGGTGGCGGCCAGGGCCAGGAAGGCGCAGACCACGGCATTGGATTTGACCGTGACCAGAAGGGCCAGGGCCAGCCCCTCGCGGGTGGCGGTCAGAGGGCCAAGGGTGAGGACGGGTGTTCCCGGCAGGGAAAAGGGCAAGACCAGCCAGAGAAAGAAGATGAAAAAATTGACGGCCACAAGCCTGCGCCCGACGGCCAGGGGATCGAGCCGGGCCAGGGCCATGAGGATCACGCCTACCCCAAGGCCCGCCAGGGGGGCGGCCAGATGGCGGCACAGGGCCACGGCCACGGTGAAAAAAAAGACCATGGCCACCCGATAGCGGGGGTCCAGGCGATGGATGGAGGAATCCCCCCGGGCAAAGGGCTCGTCAAGCACCGGGGCGGCTATCCCTTCCGGCTCTTGAAATAGGCGGCCACGCCCATGAGGCCGAAGATCCAGCCGATGCCGCCGAGGATTTCGGTCATGGACGGCGCGGGGTCCATGGCTTCGGCCAAAAGGGTCTTGACCGGGGCCAGCTTGGCGTCGAGCATCTTGTCCATGGCGGCCAGCAGGGCGGGATCGGGCGAAACCGGGGCGGGAGTTGCGGCCTGGGGCGGAACCGGGGTTGCGGTGGTTACGGGGGTTCCCGTTGCCGCCCCGGAGGAGGCCGGTGGGGAGGGAATCGGGGCTGACGGTGCGGCCGCAGGGATGTCGTTCGCCGCGACCGGCGTGTCGGCCGGGGCCTTTGCAGGGTCTGCGGACGAAACCGGTTCAGGCGCTGCCGGGGCGATGCTCACTGGGGAGTTCAGATATTCTTCGGCCTTGAGGATGGTCTCATTGGCGTGGCCCTCTCCGGCCTTGAGGGTGATGCGCAGATCCGCCTTTTTGGCCCGGGCGGCCGCCGGGATGTCGAAGGAAAGCAGGCCCTGGTCGTCGGTGGTTCCGGAGAAGAACTTCTCCCCCGTGGCCGCGTCGAAGACCTCGATGAGGCCGCCGCGCACCCGGCTGGACTTGCTGAACCAGGACTCGGTGACGATCCTGCCGCCATCGACGTAGGCAAAGAGGTTCACCCGGTGGGCCGAGGCATTGGGAACGACCCCCATCGCCACGACGAACGCCAGCAAAACCGTCCGCAACCAGTAAAACGCCGCGTGATTCATGCTCCCTCCCAGGCCGCCCCGGGCAGTCGGCCATTGGATGCTTTGCGCCGAAAAACGGCTCACCGGGCCACCTCGCCCCGCAACAACTCGGGCCGGGTCTTCGCCAGATACGAAACCACCATGGCCGTGATCAACCCCTCGGCGACCATGATGGGCAGATGCACGGCCACCAGGATTTTGGCTGCCGCGAAAAAGCCCTCGTCGGAAAATTCCAGGGCCACCGCGGTCAGAAGCGCCGAGAAAAGCACGGAGAAAAAACCGCAGCAAAAGGCCCCCACGGCGCGCCGCTTGCCGGTAGACCGTAAAAGCGGCCGGAAAAGGTAAAAGCAGGCCACGGCCGGATAGGCCATGTCGCAGGCGTTGACCCCCAGTACGGCCAGTCCGCCGTACTGGAAGAGCACCGCCTGGAGCAAAAGCCCGGTCAGGATGGCCGGAAAGGCGGCCCAGCCCAAAAGCGCCCCCAGAAGGCCGTTCATGATGAGATGGGCGCTGGACGGCCCGATGGGCACATGGATGAGCGAGGCCACGAAAAAAGCGGCGGAAAGGATGGCCACGGTCATGAGTCGGTCATAATCCAGACGCTTGAGGCCGACAGCCGTGCCCACGGCCGCCAGCACCGCTCCGACCCCCAAAACCGGCGCCGACAACACCCCTTCCGAAATATGCATGCCCCCTCCTCCACAAAACATCCCCGGCCGCCCGTGATCCCAGGCGGCCGGAGAATCAGACGTTTTTTACTTCTTTCCCTTGGCCGGATCCACGAAATACGTCCACAGCACCGCGCCAAGCTCCACGTCCTTGTCCTGGCCGTCGTGGGCAATCTTTTCAGAGGCGGTGTTGAGCGCCGCAAATCCCCACCAGCCGGACCAGGGAGCCACATAGGTGAACACGCCGGCATCGTCGGTGGTGACCACCTGGGTGACCATGTAGTCGTTGGGGGCGGCGTATTTTTTGTCCTTGTTGTAATATTCGACCTCAACGGCGCATCCGGCGACGGGTTTGCCGTCAAGCAACACCTTGCCCTGGAAGACGTTGCCCGCATAGTTGCCGAAGGGGCGGGTCAGGGGCACGATTTCGGTCTTAATGCCCAGGGGCTTGTCCCAGCCTTCTTCCTCGCCAAAGGCCGGAATCACCACCTTGGTGAAATGCTGGATGAAGCAGTCCTCGGCGGGCTCCCAGTAGGGCTCGGGAACCATGTAAAAGGAATAAACGCCGGGTTTTTTCAGGGCCTGGGAGGCCTGCCAGGCCTTGTGGTCCAGGAATTTGATCTCTTTGAGGGCGGACTTGAGATCGGTTTTGGTCTCACCCTCGACCATGGCGAATTCCTTGGGACTCACCAGGTCCATGCCGTTTCCCTCCATGGGATGGGCAAAGGCCACGGTCAGGGTCACGGTCTCCTTGCCCTTGTCCAGGACATGGTCGGCCGAGGGGATGACCATGCCGAAATGGGCCTGGGCTGTTTGGGCGAAAATGAAAACCACCGCCGCGCACCACAGAAGTGTCTTGCGAATCATCCGTTTCTCCTTGCGTCGAACCTGTTTGACGGAAAGGCCTGCATCCGGCGGCCCCATGGCCCCATCGCGACCCGCCGCACGTTTCTCCCGGCCACGCGCCAGGAAAAACGACCTGCTTCTCGGCGAAAACACAGAAATTAACGCATCACCTAAAGATGCTATACATCAATTCATGCCAACAAACACACCACAAATCCAGTTTCGTATACTGCGAAATTCCTATCTTCCCCCCAGGATATTGTCAATGGAATCGGAAAACGGGTGAGGCGACGCCGTGCGGGCCGGGACGGTTGGCATGTGGGCCGGACCGGGCATAAAAAAAAGGGCCTCCCGAAGGAGGCCCGTGAGACAGTCTGCGGAGGAACCTAGATGCTGATGGCCGCTCCCGGGGGGCGGCGGCGCATCCAGATGTCGAAGATGGTCCGGGTGACGAAGATGGCCGTGAACATGGAGGCCACAATGCCCAGGATCAGCGTCACGGCGAAGCCCCGGATGGGGCCGGTGCCGAACTCGTACAGCACCACGGCGGCGATGATGGTGGTGATGTTGGCGTCGAAGATGGTCAGGGTGGCCCGGGAATACCCCTCGTCCAGGGCCATGCGCGGGGTAAGCCCCCGCCTGAGTTCCTCGCGCACGCGCTCGTAGATGATGACGTTGGCGTCCACGGCCATGCCCAGCGTCAGGATGATGCCCGCGATGCCCGGCATGGTCAGGGTGGCCCCGAAGGCCGCCAGCCCGGACAGGATGAGCATGATGTTGAGCACCAGGGCCACATCGGCCGCCAGCCCGGCGAATCCGTAGTAAACGATCATGAACACGATGATCAGCGCGCCGCCGATCAGGGCGGCCATGACGCCCTTTTCGATGGACTCCTGGCCCAGGGAGGGCCCGACGCTGCGCTGCTCAAGGATGTTCACCGGAGCGGGCAGGGAACCGGCCCGCAGCACGATGGCCAGATCCCGGGCCTCGTCGGTCGAGAACCGGCCGGTGACGCTGGCCCGTCCGCCACTGATCTTTTCCTGGATGACCGGGGCGGAATAGACCTTGCCGTCAAGCACGATGGCCATGCGCTTTTTGACGTTGTCGGCGGTGATCCGCTCGAAAAGCTTGGAGCCGCGCGGGGTGAAGGTCAGGGACACGTAGGCCTGGTTGTTGGAATCGAAGTTGGCCCGGGCGTCGGAGATGTATTCGCCGGTCATGACCGCGTCGGCCTTGAGCACGATGGGACGATCCAGGAAGGTGCCGTCGTTGTTGCGGTGCCGCATGGTGGACAATTCCCGGCCCGGGGGAAGGATGCCCTTGGCGGCCTTGTCCGGATCGGCCTCGTCGTCCACGATCTTGAATTCCAGGTGGGCCGTGCGGCCGATGATCTTGATGGCCCGCTCGGGATCCTGGAGGCCGGGCAGTTGGACCTGGATGCGGCCGCCGGCCTGCCGCCGGATGTCCGGCTCGGCCACGCCGAATTCGTCGATGCGGTTGCGGATGGTCTTGACCGCCTGATCAATGGTCAGCTTTTCCAGGTAATCCAGATATTCCGGGGTGAATTGCAGCTTGTACAAAAGCTTGTCGCCCTCCACGGTCTCGGTGGAGACCACGGAGAGGATGGAGAATTGCTTTTTGAGCATCGCGTCCAGGGCCTCGCGCTGGTCCATTTTGGCCAGGACGAAGTCCAGGTGCTTGCCGTCGGTCATCCCCGGACGCAGCACGGCGATGCCGTCCTCGCGGGCCTGTTCCCGGACGTCACGCCCCATGAGCGACAGGGAGTTTTGCACGGCCTTGTTCACATCCACGCCAAGGGTCAGGTGGATGCCACCCCTGAGATCCAGCCCAAGGCTCACCTCGTCGTCGGGCAAAAATTTGCCCAAAGCCGATTCCTTGACCCCCGGGATCGAGGGCAGCATATACAAAAGGCCGAAAAAAACGACCACCGCGATGAGCGCCACGCGCCAACGCAAGCTTCCGGTCATGAGTGCGCCTCTCCTTCACACCGCAAATGCGGCTCAAGGCAGCGTGCGGACGGCCGTAAAAAAGGAACGGACGATCTTGGGCCAAGACCGCCTGCCCCTGTCGCGGCCGTCCCGCGACGCAGCTGTGCTATTCGGATTCCTTGGCCTTGTCCTTGCCCTTGGGCTCGATCTTGGGACCGCCGTCGGCCAGGCCGGAGACAAAGGCGCGATTGACCTTGATTTCCACGCCGCTGCCCACATCAATGGTCAGCACGTCGCCGTTGACGGCAAAAATACGGCCGTAGATGCCGCCGCCGGTGATGATGGAGTCGCCCTTTTTCAGGTTGGCCAGAAGCTCCTTGTGCTGCTTGGCCTTTTTCTGCTGGGGACGGATGAGCAGAAAATAAAAGATGGCGAACATCAGGATCAGGGGCAAAAACGCGCCGATGGGATTGCCTGCGGCCGCGTCGCCGCCCGGGGCCGCGCCCATGGCGAAGGCCACGCTGTCGAAAAACATACTTCCTCCGGTCCTGGTTGCATTTCCCTGCGGCCGGATCACGGCCCGGGAAATCGGTTTCCAGCGCGGGAACGGTTCAACACACTAGGCCCGCACGAATCAAACCACGTCGAAACACGGTTCTTGAACATATTTTCGCCGCAAAGCCAAGCCCGACAAACGCCTGCCGGAACCAAATCCGCCCTGCGGCCAAGAAAAAGCGGCCCGCAGGCCGCTTCGTCTAGCTTTCGTAATAGGAACGCAGATGCTGGCTGCGCACGGGATGGCGCAGCTTGCGCAGGGCCTTGGCCTCGATCTGGCGGATGCGCTCCCGGGTGACGTTGAAGAGCTTGCCCACCTCTTCCAGGGTGTGGTCGGACTTTTCCCCCAGCCCGAAACGCTTGCGCAAGACCTGTTCCTCGCGCGGGGTCAGGTCCGAGAGCACCTTGCCGATCTGCTCGCCGAGCTTGGTGTTGACCACCTCTTCGGCCGGGGCCAGGGCCTTTTTGTCCTCGATGAAATCGCCCAGGCTGGAATCCTCCTCGTCGCCGATGGGAGTTTCCAGGGAGATGGGCTCCTTGGCGATTTTGAGGACTTTTTTGACCTTCTCCAGGGGATAGTCCATGCGCTCGGCGATCTCCTCCGGGGTGGGGTCGCGCCCAAGCTCCTGCACCAGGTAGCGCGAGGTGCGGATCAGCTTGTTGATGGTCTCGATCATGTGCACGGGGATGCGGATGGTCCGGGCCTGGTCGGCGATGGCCCGGGTGATGGCCTGCCGGATCCACCAGGTGGCGTAGGTGGAGAACTTGTAGCCGCGCTGATATTCGAACTTGTCCACGGCCTTCATGAGCCCGATGTTGCCTTCCTGGATGAGGTCCAGGAACTGGAGGCCGCGGTTGGTGTATTTCTTGGCGATGGACACCACCAGGCGCAGGTTGGAGCGGATCAGCTCCTGCTTGGCCCGCTGGGCCGCCGTGTTGCCGCGCTTGATGCGCCACAGCACCTCTTCCAGGTCGTGGACGTGGTGGCAGCACTTGTCCTGGAGGCGGACGAGAATCTCCATCTTGGCCGTAAGCATCTCCTTGAAGGAGAAAAGCTCCTCAACCGTCAGTCCCAGGCTGTCGGCGGCCAGCACGGGATTGATGTTGCGCTGGTCGAGCCTGCTGAAAATCTCCTGGATCTCGGACTGGGATTTGCCCACGGACAGAATGTAGGCCGACAGATCACGCTGGCAGTTGTGCATCTGCCGCACGTAGTCCTCCACGGTCTCGATGACCCGGTCGATGAGGGTCTTTTCCAGCTTGATGTCCCGCAGACGCCCCACCACCTCGTCCTTGTAGACCATGATCTCCTTCTGGATGCCGTAGACCCGCCGGGACAGACAGGCGCACTGGTCCAGCTTGCCGTAGATCTTGCGCTTTTTTCGATAGATGGCCCGAATCTCCTCCAGAAGGAAGATGACCCGCTGCCGCTGGTTCATCTCGTCCTCGGAGGGGTCGTCCTCTTCGATGGTCTTGACCACATCCTTGAGCTTCATGCGGCCCAGACGCAGGTCGTCGCCCACCTGGACCAGCTCCTCGATGGCCACGGGCACCTCGACCAGGGCGTAGAGCACGTCCATCTCGCCGTTTTCGATCTTCTTGGCGATGGTCACCTCGCCGTCGCGATCAAGCAGGGGCACCGCGCCCATCTCGCGCAGATACATGCGCACGGGGTCGGTGCTGCGCGAGGAATAATCGAGGGAATCTTCGCTCTCGGTGAGTTCCAGGTCGGCGTCCGGGGTGTCGTCGGGCTCGGCGGTCAGGGTGTCGAGCTTGCGGGCGTCCTTGTCCGAATCCACGATATTGATGTCGAGCTGATCGAATATGGAGATGACCTCCTCGATCTGCTCGGGATTATTGACCTCGGAAGGCAGAGCCTTGTTGACCTCATCAATGGTCAAAAAGCCTTTTTGTTTGCCCTTGACGATGAGGCTCTTGATCTGCTGAATTTCCTTGAGATTACTCATCTCCCCTCCCAAGTAAGGCATTAAGCTCGGCGAATAGCCGCATCTCTTCTCCCGTGTCTCCCACGGCCCTGGCCCGGCGCATGGCCTCCATGAGTTCCTTCCGGGCCGACTCCCCCCGGGTGGCGCGCAAAAATCCGGAAATCTCCTCGAAAAGCTCCCGGCGCGCCTCGTCGGTCAGCTCCCCAAGCCGTCTGGCCTCCAGCACGAAGTCCAGCTCCAATTCTTCGAAAACCAGTCTGGGGTCGCCGTCCCCCAGGGCCGCAAGCCGGGCCCACAGGGAGCGCGCCGCAGGCCCGGATAAATAGTCTCCCGCCCCAAGCTCCCGCAAGGCGGGGACGTACTCAGGACAACGGGCCGCGAAGGTCACGATGCAGCGCTCACGCGGATTAAGCTCCAGCCCAGGGCTCTCCCGGCGTCTGGAGGCTGGAACAGCCGCCTGCCGCCGCACCACGGCATCGGCCAGGGCGCCGCGCAACCCCGCCTCGGACAGCCCGAGGGCTGCGGCGACTCGCGGGGCGTAGGCCGCCCGCAGATTGGCGTCTCCCACCTTGCCCAAAAAACCCTCGGCCCAGGTGATCTGCTCCTTGCGGGCCATGGCCGAAACGGCCCGAAAGCAATAGCGCAGCCCCTCGTCGGCACCGCCCAGGCAGGCCTCGAAGGCCTCCCGCCCCCGGGTCTGGAGCAGGCTGTCCACGTCCTCGCCCTCGGGCAAAAGGGCCACCCGGCAGGCCGCCCCGGCGGCCAGAAGCATCTCGGCGGATCGCAGCGCCGCCTTGCGCCCGGCCCCGTCCCCGTCGAACACCAGATCCACCGTGGCGCAAAACCCGAGTAGCCGCTTGATCTGCTCCGGGGTGAGCGCCGTGCCCAGAACGCCCACGGCGTCGCCGTAGCCGAACTGGTGCAAGGTGATGACGTCCACATAGCCCTCGGTGAGGATGGCCCGGCGGCTTTTGGCCATGCTCGGCCGGGCGTCGCACAGGGCGTAGAGATGGTCCCCCTTGCGATATATGGGCGAATCGGCGCTGTTTAAATATTTGGGGTCGCCCTCCCCCATGATGCGGCCGCCAAAGGCCACCACGGTCCCGGCCACGTCGCGGATGGGAAAGATCAGCCGGTCCCGGAAGCGGTCCCAGGTCCGCCCGTCCTCGCGTTTGGACAAAAGCCCGGCCGTGGCCGCCTGGGCCGGGGAAAATCCCTGTTTTTTCAAAAAATCCTCAAGGGCCTGCCAGCCTGGGGGGCTGTAGCCCAGGCCGAACTTCGCGGCCACCTCCGGGACGATGCCCCGCCGTTCCAGGTAGTCCCTGGCGGCCTTGCCCTCGGGCGAGGCCAGGCAGCGCCGGAAAAAGGCGTCGGCTACGGCGTGCATGTCCAGGCAGGCCTGCCGCAGGCGTTTCTTCTCCCCGGCCCTGGGATCGGGACGCCCGGAATCCAGGCGCACCCCCACCTCGTCGGCCAGCCGGGAAAGCCCCTCGCGAAACTCCAGCCCGTTGATGCGGCAATAAAAATCGATCACGTCCCCCGAGGCCTGACACCCGAAACAATGAAAATATCCCCGCTCCGGGTGGACGTTGAACGATCCCTTGGTCTCCTGGTGGAAGGGGCACGCGCCGACCAGCCGCCCGCCCACGGGCCGCAGATCCACATACCGCCTGACGATCTCGACGATGTCGGCCCTGGCCTTGACCGCCGCCACCCCCGAGGAATCAAACTTCATGCCGTCACGTCCCATGCCGGATGCGTCCCGAAAGGCTCCGACCGGCCGTCAAAACCGTTACGCCAACTCCACCATGGTCATGCCGTCGCCGCCCCGATCCGCCGGGGCCAGGCAATACGACGCCACCTGGGGAGAGGCGCGCAAAAAATCGTGAACCTCGCGTCGGAGCGCTCCCGTTCCTTTGCCATGGACGATTTCCAACTGGGTACGGCCTTTTAAGACGCTCTCATCCAAAAATACGGCCAGTTCGGCCACGGCCTCATCGGCCCGGCGTCCCCGCAGGTCGAGAACGAAGGAGGGCACGACAGGACTTCTTCCGGACGGTTCGGGATCGGATTTCACGGACCATCCCCCGCCGCCCGGCCTGGTATCGCCTCCCGACGGGGCAGCCGCATCCCGGGCGTCCACCCAGATGCACACCCCTCCCATATCGACCTTGAGCATCCGTCGTTTGAGGTCTTTGTCCAGCACCCGCCCGGATTTGTTCCAGCTTTGCAGATGCACGGCGTCGCCGGGGGTCAGGCTTTCGAAGTCGGCGACGGCCGGTTTGGCTGCGTCCGCCACGCCTGGGTCTGTCGCCGCCTGTTCCTCAATAAGTCTTTTCCCGGCCTCGGCAAGGGCCTTCTGGGCCTGTTTGCGTCCAAGGCGCCCTTCCTGGTAGCTGCGCGATATCTCCCGGGAGGCCTCGCGAACCTCGTCCAGCAAGGAAGCCAGGCGCTTTTCGAACCGCTCCCGTATCCTGGCCGTTTTTTTCTTTTCTTCCGCCTTTTGTACGGAAAGCTCGTCGAGTTCCTCCTGCTTACGCAGGGCCAACTCGTTTAAGCGGTCGAGGATGGACGTGGAGTCGGCCCCCTCCAGCAGCAGATAGCGGTGGGCCCGTTCCAAAATCTCTTCCGGCAGGCCGTGTTCCCGGGCCACGTCCAGGGCCACCGAGGCCCCCACCTGATCGTAGGCCAGCCGGTACAGAGGCTTTTTCCCGGCCGGATCGAACAGCATGCAGGCCGCCCGCACCCCGGGCTTGCTCAGGCCGTAGGCCTTAAGGGCCGGAAAATGGGTGGCCGCCGCCAACCAGGCGTTTTTTTCGAGCAGCCCGTCCACCACGGCCTGGGCCAGGGCCGCGCCCTGGGCCGGGTCGGTTCCGGCCCCGAATTCGTCGAGAAGGACCAGGGTCGTCCCGTCCACCTGGGGCCAGGCCCGGCTGACGTGGCGAATCTGGGCCGTAAAGGTGCTCAGGTGGTCTTCCAGGCTCTGCTCGTCGCCCAAAAAGACAAAAATCTTGCGCCAAAACGGCAACGAGCATCCGGCGGCCGCTGGCACGGCCAGCCCGGAAAAGGCCATGAGCGCCAAAAGCCCCAGGGTCTTTAAGCACACGGTCTTGCCGCCGGCGTTGGCCCCGCTGATGATCAAGGCCCGATGCTGCGGTTCGAGCACGATGTCCTGGGGCACCACCCCGGCCCCTGCGGCCCGGCCAAGGATCAAAAGCGGATGGCGCGCCCCAGGCAGGCGCACGGGTTCATTCGCCCCCACCTCGGGGATGACCCCGCCTGTGGCCTCGGCCAGGGCCGCACAGGCGAAAAGCACGTCCAGCGCGACCAAAAGCCGGTAGGAGGCCAGTAGCGCCTCCCATTCCTGGCGGCACAACAGGGTCAACGTGGCCAGCACCTTGGCCTCGGCCTCGCGCTCCTCTTTTTTGAGCTCCTGGAGGCGGTTATTGACCTCGACCAGGAAAAACGGCTCGAAGTAGCAGGTCTCGCCGGTCTGGGAATAGTCGTGGATGATCCCCGGGATGCGGCCCTTGAAATTGGATTTGAGCGGCAGCACGTAGCGATCCGAGGAGATGGTCATAAAATCGTCCTGGAGGAAGGGGGAAAGCCCCTGCTCCTGGACGTAGTCCTTGACCTGGCGTGTGCAGCGGCGATGGATGGCCCGTATTTCGGCCCGGGCGGAAAAAAGCTCGGGCGAGCTTTCGTCGCGAAGCCCTCCGTCCGGGGCCAGACAGCGGGCCAGGGCGGCCATGGTCTTTTTGGGAACCGGCGCGGCCTCGGCCATCTGCCGCAACAGGGGCCGCGCCGTTTCCGGAAATCCCCGGGGCGCTTCCCGGGGGGCCAGGGCCTCGCGGGCCTGCCCGGCCTGGATAAGTACGGCCTGGATGGCGAACAGGGCGTCCAGATCCAGGGGGACGCTCTCGCCGCCGAGGGACTCGAACAACCCGTCCAGGGAGGGAAACTCGGAAAGACGAAAAACAGCGTCGCGGTGCAGTTCCAGACACTCGGCCAAAAGCCCCTGCCGCTCGGATAAACGCTCCAAGTCCGCCAAAGGCGTCAGCGCCACGGCCGCCCGGCGTCCGGGAACAGACACGGCAAAATCCGCCAGGTATCCGAGAACCTTGGGAAACTCCAAAAGCTGGAGGGAACGTGTATCCATGGGGCGCGGTGCGGTGGGTAGGCTACCCGGCCAGACGGGAACGCGCCATGTCGCTGACCATTTTCCCGTCGGCCCGGCCCTTGTGCTTTGCCAGGACGGTCGAAACAACCCGTCCCATGTCCTTGACGCTTTGGGCTCCAAGCTCGGCAATGGCTTGGTCGACCTCGCGGAAAAGTTCGTCCTCGGTCAAGGGAGTGGGGAGGTATTCGTTAAGAACCGAAAGCTCCCGCTCCTCCCTGTCCCGAAGATCGTCACGGCCTGCACGGCCGAATTGTTCAATGGACTCCCGACGCTGTTTGGCCTGTTTCGCAAGAACCTCGGCCAGTTCGTCGTCGGAAAGCGGCCGCAGAAGTTCCACCTGCCGGTTTTTGGCCGCAGTTTTGAGCATGCGCAAAACGGACAAACGCACCTCGTCCCTGGCCTTGTAGGCGGCAAGGTAGTCTTTTTCAATGCGGTCTGTAAGATTCATTACATCATGTTGATTTTACGCATCTTTTTCAGAAGACGCTTTCTGGCGGCAGCCTTTTTCTTCTTGCGCATGACGCTTGGCTTCTCGAAATGCTGCCGTTTTTTCAACTCGGACAACACCCCGGCCTTCTCCACCTGCTTCTTGAAACGACGCAACGCAATGTCGAAGTTGTCGGAATCCTCAAGGAAAACTCCCGGCACGTACCTCACCCCCTCTGGCCCGATCTTTCCGCTTAAAGAGATTGGCGGAAAACGGAATTCATATTCCCCGTCCGGGCAAAAGGCAAGGATTTTCCCTGCATCCGTCTGGAACGAGAAAAAGAACCCGCCCGGCCGTCGCCAGGCGGGTTGGAAAGCTGCCCCGGCCACATCGGCGGGAATCAGTGATGGTGACCGGCCTCTTGGCAGGTGGCGTCCTTGAGGGACTTCAGGACGCAGTAGCCCACCCCGGAGCCGATGATGAGCAGTACCAGATAAAGCACGCTGAAAAAAATGAAATGGTCAGGCATCCACCAGGGCAGATCCTGGGGCAGCGGACTCTGGACCGTTTCTCCGTGTATCATCCACATGATGTTGGCTCCCACGAGTTATTGAATGGCGTCTTTGAGCAGCTTGCCGGGGCGAAACTTCACGACCTTGCTGGCCGGGATGTTGATCTCGGCGCCGGTGCGCGGGTTACGGCCGGTGCGGGCCTTGCGCTCGTCCACGGCAAAGGTGCCGAACCCGGTCAGGGTCAGTTTTCCGTCAGCAACAAGCGTGGCTTCCACGGACTCCAGAAAGGCGTTCAGCGCACGTTCAGCATTCGCCTTGGTCAGCCCGGTCTTTTCCGCGATTTTCACCACCAGATCAGCCTTGGTCATCGGTCCTCTCCTCCTCTTTTGGAATCGCCGACGGCATCCGTCGGCCTCTCACGCGATTCGATCCCCTCTCCCACTCCTGAAAAAACATGTCATGACCGGCAAGGCCATACCCAGCGGCCCTTCAATCAGACCGCCAATTCCAACCTCTCCCCGGCGGAAATGACGTGACACGCGATGAGACAAAAAAATCACAATCCATCGTCTGCGTAATTGGCAAGAGATGAACTCCATTTTCAACCCAAAGTCAAGAGGGCCCGTGGATTTTCAAGGTTTTCGCCAAAATCCGAAAAAAATCCGGCGAGAGTTCCTCCGGTCGACAAGAAGGTAAATAGCCATTCATTTCAAATATTTGAGAAATATCATCCGTCCACTGGGCCTTGAGGGTGTGGCGCAACTGCTTGCGGCGGTGGCTGAAACACCGTTTCAGAAAGGCCGCCAGCCCGGAAAGGCTCTCGGGACGCGGCCCGGAAGGCAAAGGATCAAGGCGTACCACGGCCGAATCCACCTTGGGCCGGGGACGAAAGACCGTGGGCGGCACCTTGAACAGATAGTCCACCGTCACGAAATTCCCCATCCAGGCCGTCAGCGCCCCATACTCCCCGGTTCCCGGCCGGGCGGCCATGCGCAGGGCCACCTCGTGCTGGACCATGAAGATGGCGTATTCGAAGGCATCCACCCCGGCGCACAGATCCCACACCAAGGGCGAGGCCACGTTGTACGGCAGATTCCCCACCATCTTGAGCCGGGGCAGGCTCGCCAGCCGCGCCCAGTCCAGGCGCAGGGCATCCATGGCCGCGACGCCCACCCCGGGGGCCCGGGCGGGCAAGGCCATGGCCAGGTCCGCATCCTTCTCCACGGCCAGGTAGCGGCCGGGTCCGGCCTTGGCGATCCATTCCGAAAGCGCCCCCCGGCCGGGACCGATCTCCAGGACCGTATCCTGCGGACCAATGTCCAGAGCGGCCACGATCTTGCGGGAAATATTCTGATCCACCAAAAAGTTCTGCCCCAGGCTGCGCTTGGGGGGAGCGGATTCGCCCGGCCCCCTCGGCCCGGGGACGGCGCTCCGCTTGTCACGACGGGCCATGATCCGCCTCCCCAGCCTGCCCACGGCCCGCATCCCGTATCGTCGCCGCATCCCCGGCGCGCTCCAACAGATCATGCTTGAGCGCCCACAAGATGCAAAACGCGGCCCGCTCCTCATCCATATCCGGCGCGATCCCCATGAGTTTTCCCGCCAGTTCGGCGACCGGCAGGGGATTTCGGGCCAGCACGAGCAGCCGCTTGAGCGTCTCCATGTCGAAAAGGGCGTCCAGGGCCGGATAGATGACCGGGAAGTCCTGGCCCCGGTAGACCGCCTGCCCGGCCCGGCTGGCCGCCACCGACTGGGCCGGGTCGAGGAGCGCCGACGGATGGCCGCGGAACACGCGACCGTAGGGAATATGCATGGGATGGGGCGTGCCGCGCAGGACGTCGCGATCCGGGACCGGTTCCCGCCGCAGATCCTCCCACAGGGAAAGATACCTGGACACCACATGGTCCCAGGAGAATTCCGCCTCGACCCGCCTGCGGCCATTGTGGCCCATCTGCCGCCGCAAGGCCGGGTCGTCCGCCAGATCGGCCAGGGCCCGGGCCAGTTGCGGCACGTCCACCACGCACTGCTGGGCGCGTATCAGGTGGGCGTGGTTGTCGAAGCACAGGGGGGACAGGGCGTCCAGAAGCGGCGTGGCCGCCGGGCCCAGGGTGGGAACCAAAAGCCCCGTGCGGCCATGCGCCACGAGGTCGCGATAGCCGTCGAAGTCCGAGGCCGCCACCGGCAGCCCGCAGGCCATGGCCTCCAGGATCGACAGCCCGAAGGTCTCCTGGAGGTTGTCCACCGGGGACAAAAAGACGTCCGAGGCGGCGAAGATACGGCGTTTCCGGGCCTCGTCCGGACGGGGAAACAGGCGGAAGGACAGCCCGACGCCAGCGGCCAAGTCCGTAAGGGCCTTTGTGAAGGCCTCCCCGCCCTCTTCCGTCCATCCGGCCATGACCAGGCACGGCGGCGCGCCTGCGTTCGTGCGGCGATGCTCCGCCAAAAGCCGCTGAAAGGCCCGGAGGACCGGCAGGGGATCGAGCTTGGAGCTGTGGGAGATGCGGGCGAAGATCAAAAAAACCGTGGCGTCGGGGGGAATGCCCAGCATCTCCCGGGCCTCACGGCGGGCCTGGTCCGTGGCCACGGCAAATGACGCCACATCCACCCCAAGGGGCAGGCGCACGACCCGGGGCCGCCCCGCTTCGGGCGCGACGAGAGCCCCCGGCTGGGGGTATCCCTGCGACAGATAGGCATAAAACTGCAAAACGGCGTCTACGGCGGCCCGGGAGGTGGCCACCACCGCGTCCCTGGCCGTGGCCCCCGGCCACAGGTGCAGGAGGAAATCCCGGCCGTAGGCGGCATAGCTCAAGGAATGGGTGACCGAGGTGATGGGGAAGATGTCCCGGGAGACGAGGTTGCGCAGCCGGGCCAGATGGGCCGGGTAGTTGATGCAGTCCGAGAGGTGGAAGGCGAAATAGTCGTTGTGGCGCAGGCCTGCGGGAAGATCCAGGCGCGTCAAGAATTTGAATTTTCCCCGCCGCGCGAGGCCGGGCCGCCTGTCGCCCAGCATCCTGGCCTGCTCGTCGCGGTCCTTGGGCGAGGCCAGATAGAAATGGTAGGCGTCGAAGGGGTCGGCGTCCAACAGGGCGTCGAGGAACCCGGCATTGGCCGCCTTGCGGCCCAGGGCGTCGCCGGATTCCAGAAAAGGGTCGAGGGTTCCCCACAGGCGCGGTTCGGGCATGGACCCCACAAGCCACGAAACCCGTGGGATGTCAATTGCGCGTCGGCGTGCGGCCCTCCCGGGGCGAAATATCTCCCGATTTCCCAGGCGGCGCAGGGCCGTTTCGGCCTATGGCCTTGATATTGCATTACCTGGCCTGAAATCGCGAGAGCTCCAGTACGGAGGTATGTCATGAAGCGCGGAAGCAGGCCGGAACTGGTCTGGGGTATAGGTTTATCCGAACAGGTCGAGGGGGAAATCCTTGCCGCCCTGGGACCGGGATATCATCTGCGCAACTGGTCCGACGAGACCTTGCCCAAGGAACGGGACATCGCCCGATGCAATCCGCTGGTGATCTGGATCACCCGCAAGGCGTGGACGGACATGCCCGACGACGTACGCCGCAGGCTTCGGGAATGGGATCTTCCCCAGCGTGTGCTGCTCGTCGAGGACGGGAAGTCCGTGTCGGACTTTGAAGACGTGGTGGAAAACGGCTTTTTGTCCGCCGTGTCCCTGCCCTTGACCACCAAAAAGATCCGCGACGTGATCTTCCGGGCCAAGGAGGTCAAAAGCCTCTATGACGACATCTTCCGCATGACCCGGGAAATCATGTTGGAACGGGAGCTTCTGGCCCGCAAGACCGACCTCATCCTCTTCCTGAACCAGATCCTCACCCGGGCCTCGGAATCCCTCGACCCTACGGTGATCCTGACCCAGGCCAGGGACGATCTGGGCCTTTTGCTGCCCATCAAGGCGCTCATGTCCGCCTTCTGGCAGGCCGACGACAACGGCGTGATCGAGTCCGAATTTTTCCTGGAACCGGACATGGATGCCGAAGCCGAAGAGGCCTGGACCGGATATCTTCTGGAAAACGTCCACCGCCTGACCCAGCGCCCCGTGGCCGGATACCAGGTGGCCTATCTCGGGGCCGGGGAATCCCGGACCGATACCCCCGACTACACCTTAAACGCCAACGGCGTGCTGCTTCTGCCGCTCAAAACCGCCGGGCATGTCTTCGGATGCCTGGCCATCTCCCGGGGCGCCGGACACCCCATGGGCAAGGACGAGGTCCAGGCCCTGTATGCCGCCGTCAATCATTTGTCGCTGGCGTTGCGCAACGCCGCCCTTTTCAGCGAGGTCAAGACCAAGGCCGACCATGACGGCCTGACCCGCATCCACAACCGCCGGGCCTTTGACGAACGCCTGGTGGAGGAGCTCAAGCGCCACCAGCGGTACAGCAGCCACCTGAGCCTTTTGATGCTCGACCTGGACCATTTCAAGCAGATCAACGACCAGCACAGCCACCAGGCCGGCGACCTGGTGTTGCGCGAGATCGGCCGCGTGCTGCAAGACGCCCTGCGCAGCACGGATTTCGGGGCTCGGTACGGCGGCGAGGAATTTGTGGTCATCCTGCCCCAGACCTCCGAGGATCAGGCCTGGATACTGGCCGAGCGCCTGCGCCGGGCCATCGCCACGGTGCAGTTCGCCTTCGAAGGCCGGGAATTCCAGGTGACCGCCTCCATCGGGGTGGCCACGCTCAAGCCCGGGGCACTCAACAAGCGCATGGATCTGTTGCGGCAGGCGGACCAGGCCTTGTACCAGGCCAAGTCCAGCGGCCGGAACATGGTCTGCGTGTCCGGCGGACATGACGAGCCCAAGGCTGCGGCCCAGGCCTCCTAGGGGGCGGCCTGTGGGCCATGCGCCATCCTTGTTCCGGGAAAAAGCGCCATGTCGGCGTGTTGCATCCGAAACACGGACGTTGCCCGGCCCCGATGCGGCACACGGCGGGATGGTCAGGCCCGATTGATCCGGCCGGGATTTGCCTTGACAATTCCCCTGCCCTGAACTAATAATCTCTGTTTCGGGCAGTTAGCTCAGTTGGATAGAGCGTTGGCCTCCGGAGCCAAAGGCCACAGGTTCGAATCCTGTACTGCCCACCATAAAAAATCAGGGGCTTGGAAGCGATTCCAGGCCCCTTTGTTTTGGTTTGGGTATTTCTTACGGAGGAGTATAAAACGGAAACGTCTGATCACTGCTCTGCAGGTAGAAGCATTTCCGGATGAATATTTCCTCCGCACACTATTACTCATTCTCAACAATCTTAATACATGCGATATTTGAAAGAGGTATAAAAATGTTTGGCAATGTAATCCCGACATTGCTAACCTTAACTAACGACACTTTGTCTTCTCTATATTCAATATCATGAACTAATGATATTTCTAATATTTCTGTTTCTCTTTCTACAATGACACCTAAATTTTCATATAACGATTCTTTATATATCTCTCTTGTTTCTTCAGAGTCGTCATCCTCTGCCCAGAGAACATTAATCCTTCTCATAAATCCCCCTTCGAATTTATTAATTCGTAAAACATATTCAAATCCGTACTCAATATCCTAGAAAGACATCCTGTTGACTGTAAGTCAACAGTGATCACTCGACTCGCTGCAGCGACGCGCCACCTTATTGGCAACCCTCCCCGGCCCCCGCAACACACGACGCACCACATCAGGTTCACGGTCGATGACCAGCAGATAGGCCCGGGCTGGTCCTTCCGGCGTTCGCGTCTGTTGTTCCCAATGCCGAAGTGTGGCCAGCTTGAAGCCAAACGTCCGAGCAAAATCCATCTGCGTCATCTGAAGCTGTTTGCGGATGCTTCGTACGTCCACCGTGGCCGGAATGTGGACGGCGTAGTCCTGGCTTGGCATCTCACCCCGGTATGGCAAGGGCCTCGCGCGCCCGTGCAGAATGCGGCTCCCATCTTCGATGTGTGGTTCCCTGCGGTATTCCTGAACGATCCGAGAAATTCTCCGCTGCCATACGCAGCCAATATCCGCCAAGATAACGAGCGGTGAGGACTTCCATCAAGTGAATATTTCTTATCGCTCCCTCGTACACTAACGGCCCTCCCGGTTCTGGCTTCCGATTCAGTGACTATTCCACTGGCGCAAAAAATCAAGCCGCAATGCGCACCAAACGAAAAATCCCCGCCGAAGCGGGGATTTCTCATATATCCTAGGGGGCGGCCCGCAGGCCGCCCCGGTCGTCAGAGGCAGGGCCGCGCCCTACCATTTCTTCTTGCGCTGGGCCTCCAGGGCCTTTTCCTGCTCCTCGTAGGACGAGAACCCGGCCTGGCGCAGGGCGTCGAACACCGTGCTCTCCCAGTCCCAGTCGGAATAGATCACCGGCTTGTGGAAAAGCCTGCGGAAGCTCTCCATCTCCTGGCGGTAGAACCCGGCCTTCTGGGTGTCCAGGTTGTCGCGCAACTGTTCGGCGAATCGCGACATCTCCCCCTCGTACCAGTCCCTGAGGTCGTGCCCGGTCTTGTATTTCTTGAGGATGTGGTCGTACTTGTGCTCGGCCAGAAGCTGGCGCAGGCGGTTGACATGCTGGATGCTCAGCCAGTCGCCGAGCTTGGAGACAGGTAGATGTTCGGCCTCGACAGAGGCCATGTCCAGCTTGGTCTGATAATAGGTGTCGGGCACGACCGAGGCGGACACGATGCCCGCGATGGCCACCAGCCCCCGCAGGATCACGCTGTTGGACACGCCCTGGCCGCAGAACCCCACCTTCTTGCCGTACTTCTGGCCGGTGAAGATGGTCACCAGAAGCGCCCAAACCACGGCCGGGTCTTCCTCGTCGTAGATGTGGCGCAGGGAGGGGTTGTCGCGATCCGTGGCCAGGACCATCTGGGTCATGTCGTTGGAGCCGATGGAGAAGCCGTCGAACTCCTGGATGTACTGCTTGGCCAGGATGGCGTTGCTCGGTATCTCGGACATGAGCATGATCTTCAAGCCGTCGCGGCCGGAAACGAGCTTATGCACCCGCTCCAGGTAGCGCTTCATGCTGCGGGCCTCTTCCATGGTGCGCACGAACGGCAGCATGATCTGGAGGTTCTTGCCCCCGAAGATGCCCCGGGCCAGCTTGAAGGACTCGATCTCCCAGTCGTGGATGTTGCGGGAGACGCCCCGGTAGCCGAGCATGGGGTTGTCCTCGAAGCCCTCAAACAGCATGCCGCCCAGGAGGTTGCGGTATTCGTTCGATTTGAAATCCGTGGTGCGGTAGATGATGTCCTTGCCGTGGAAGGCCATGGCGAAAAGCCCCAGGCCCTGGGACAGGGTCTGGACGTAGAGCTCCTTGCCGGAACGGAAGCCGCGCGAAAAAAGCTGCCGCTTGATCTTGTCCGGCAGGGCCGCCAGATCCTCGATCTCGGAATTGATGCCCACCTGCCGGGCCACCTCGCGGCGCACGGCGTGGATGCGCTCCAGGGTCTCCACGATGAGCGGCTCGTCTTTCACCGCCTCCACGCGCTGGGAAACGAGGTGCTTGACCTCATAGCGGCGCTTGACCGCGTCGGGGTCGTTGGATTTCTCCTGAAGCTCGTCCCAGTAGCCCAGGATCACGGCCACATGGGTCTCCAGGTCGCGGGAGGTCTTGATCACGTCCAGACGGCGCGCGGCCAGCTCCAGATGCTCGTCGAGCTTTTTGTCCAGCTCGCGAATCTTGCGGTGGATGGCCAACACCGCGTCCGCGCCCTTGGGACCGGCCTGCTCCTCGGCCAGACGGTCGAGTTCGCCGGAGAGTCCGGTCACAAGGCCCACGTACTTGCGCAGGTTGACGTCCACGGAGATGTAGCCGCCCGCCAACTGCTCACGCACGATCTTGCTGAGCCTGGCGTCCAGTTCCTTGAGCTTGTGGTCGACCAGATGGGGCAACGTGCCGTTGTCGTAGGCCTCCAGCGCCGAGGGATGCACGCCGATGTTGCCCAGCATGAACTCCGCCCGCAACAGCCCGACCTCGAAATCGGAAACGTCGCGCAACCGGGACAGGAAAAGGGCCTGGCCCACGTCGGCCAGAATCAGGCCGACCTTGGTCTTGGTGTCGGGCAGCTTGGAGAGGTCCATCTCGCCGCCCACCTCCACCAGGGGGATGATCCCCCGGTAGACCAGCCCGCGCGAGCCGTCCACGGTCACTTCCTGGCCGTCCAGGGCGCGCAGGGTCTCGGGGCGCTGGATGCCGATGACCGCCGGGATGCCGAGCTCCCGGGAGGTGATGGCCGCGTGGCTGGTGTCGCCGCCCACGTCGGCCAGGATGGCCGAGGCGATGCGCATGCCCGGCACCATGTCCGGGTCCGTGCGCTCGGCGGCCAGGATGTCGCCCTTGGCCACCTTGTTGAGCTCAAGCGCCGAACGCAGGAAACGCACCGTGCCCTGCCCGGCCCCGCGCGAGGCCCCGTTGCCTTCGAGGATGACCTCGGCCCCGGCCAGGGCCTTTTTCTTCACCTCCATGCGGCGCATGAAGATGGTTTGCGGATGCAGCTCGAATTCTTCGTTCCAGCGGGTCTCGGGACGGGCCTGCACGAACCACAGCCGGTCGGACTGGTCGATGCAGAACTCCGTGTCCATGATGATGCCTTCGTAGGCCCGGCTGATGTTGCGCACCCCCCGGGCGACCTCCTCGGCCTGGGCCAGGGACAGGGCCCAGCGGTAGGCCTCCACGTCCGGAACCTTGACAATCTTGGTGCCGCCGCCTTCCTCGTAGACGATCTTTTTGTCCTTGTAGCCCATGTAGCGGACCACGACTTCCGAGGCGTCGTCGCGCTGAAACACGTACATCTTGTCCGGGGTGACCATGCCGCCCACCACGGCCTCGCCCAGGCCGTAGCTGGCGTCGATGGACACCAGATCCCGGCGCGACGTGCCCCGGCAGCCCGTGGCCGTGTCCGCGGAAAAGGCCGTGCCGGAGATGACGGGGTTGATCATGCGCATGAGGCAGACGGACAGGGAGGTGTTCTCGATAGCCCACTCTTTCTTGGCCTTCTCGGCGATGGACGGATCGCCGGTCTGTTCGGCCAGGGACACGGCGTCGAGGATGGCCTCGCGGCGGTAGGTCATGGAGCGCAGATTGTAGGCCGAGGCGCAGTCCCACTGGTAGGCGTCGACCACGTTTTGCGCGCCCACGATGTTTAAGTAGGTGTCCTGAAGCCCGGCGAAGGCCTTTTTGCGGCTGTCCTCGCCTGCGGCCGAGGACCGCACGGCCACCGGGACGTCTTCCAGGCCCGCTTCCTTGCAGATGTCGTTATAGCCGTCGGACACGGCCGCGCGTACCTCGGCGGGCATGTCCACGGACAAAATGGCCGCCTGCACCAGGACCGACCGCTTGCGCAACTGGTCGATGCCCTCGGGGGAGGTGGCGAAACCTTCCACCACATTGTTGACGAAGGTGCGCAGGGGGATGAGCGTCCCTTCGGCGCGGCGTGCCGAAGCCTGGATCTCGTCGGCCAGGGAGCGCACGAATTTTTTCAGGAACTCCGGATCGCTGTTGATCTCATCGGCGTCCCAGGCGATGCGGGCGTATTCATGGTCCACGGTGCTCCGGACCAGGGAGGCGTTGACCCTGGTTTCGTCGAGCACCTTGTGGAAGGCAATGGAGGAGACAGCCCGGAACTGGGGGGCGCGGATGCCTTCTACCTGGCTTATGAGAGCGGTGTTGTAATTCTTTCCGCCGACAAGCATTTCAGCTTCCTCACCGATGCCCACGATGTCGGCGCCGGTAAGGATAAGGGTGGTGGGCAGCTCGGCCGGTTTCGAAGCCGCCGGGGCTTTCCCGGGCTTTTTCTTCGGCTGTTTGGCTGCTTGCGCTTTGGCCATGCTCTCCTCCTTCAGAAGTTCCTGGCGTCCCCGGGGCATCGCCGCCGCGCCGCCGGGGTTGCGAGACCGGACGTATATGTCCGAATCAGACTTTTTGTCCACAAACCGGGCAGAACTTGTGGCTCTCATCGGCCACGGGCTCCTTGCAGGTGGGGCAGACGCGCAGCACCGGCCCAAGCTCCACCAGAAGCTCCCCTTCCTTGACCGGGACCATCTTTTTGTCCTCGGCGAAATCGGCGGTCTTGAGCACCCGCTTGATCATGCCGTCCACCGGGGCCAGCACCGCCTTTTCCTGCTTCATGACCGAGATGTTGAAGAGTTCCTCGCCAGCCTTGACGTAGTCGTTGGGGCTGACGTGCATGACCCACAGGTCGCCGTTGCACGGGGCGGCCACATGGTAGGGGTTCTTGCCGTCGGCCATGGCCACAGCCGAGTCCACACGCCCCCTGGCCTCGGCCACCTGGACCTGATGGCTTAAAATCTCCGAGTCGAGCACGTAGCGCACGATGGAAGCGCCGCGCACGTCGGGCTGGGAGATGTCCAGGATGGCCATATGGTGGGGCTTGCCCAGGCTGTCCTCGAACATGAGCTCCTGGCCGGGCTCCAGCCCCTCGAACCACACGTCCAGGGGCAGGCGGTTGGGATCGCCGTATTTGGCCTTAAACGCGATGGTCTTCAGGGCGTCGGCCGGATGGTTCAGGTACATGACGAACTCCTCGTCCGTGGGGATGCGGTCGAGGTGCAGATGCAGGGCCTTGAACTCCGCAGCGAGGTCCGTGTCGCCCAAAGACAGGAGGGGCGAGATTTCGGTGCGCCTGGCGATGGCCTGGGGGTATTCCGGACCAAAGGCGCTTTCGTAGACCCAGTCGGCCGGGAATCCCAGGGGCAGACGGCCGTATTTGCCCAAAAGCAGGTCGCGGAAGGCGTCGTTGCAGTTGGAATACAGTTGCAAGCGGTCTTCCTTTACGGCCGGGGTCAGGGACTTCTCCGGGGTCTCGGTGACGGTTTTGAGAACCTCCAGCATGTCCCGCACGGCCCGCTCGCCCCCGGCCTTATAGGCCCCGGTCACGGCCAGAAAGGCCGTGTTCCAGGTGATCTGCGAACCCGGGGTGACGTCGTGGTAGCGCACGATCTTGCGGGTTCCAGCCAGGAACTTGAGCATGTAGGGCAAAAGGTGGATGTAGCCCTGCTTGAGCGCCCCTTCCTGGGAGGACGAGGTGGCCCCGCCGGGCATGCCGTGCTCCACCACGTCGTAGTCGATGCCCTGGAAGTACGGCGCGGTGTAACGGTCGTAATAGGGCATGATCTGCTTGAGCACGAAGTTGCAGGTGCGGATCATCTCCCGGTTGTCCTCGCTTAAGCAGACCGGAACTCCCAGATCCTGTTCGATGTAGGCCGCTGTGGACAGGATCTCGCCCTGGCCGTACCAGCGCACGCTGGCTCCGATGGCCGTATCCACGATGTGCGCCCCGGCCTTGGCCGCCTCGCCCACGGCCGGGACGAACAGCCCGTCCGTGTAGTGGCGGTGGTAGTCGATGACCAGATCCGGATATTTTGTGCGGATGGCCGTGACCAACTCGCGGATGAACCGGGGGGGGCACATGCCGGCCATGTCCTTGAGGGCCAGGATGATCCGGCGCGAGGCCTTGCGCTTGCTGACCCCGGCCACCTGGGCGGTCATGGCCAGGATCTCCTCCAACACATCCATATAGTGGGCGGTGTCGAAGCCCTTGGCGAAGGACAGGGAGATGGCCGGTTCGAAGATGTTGGCCTCGGAGGCCAGGGCCACCTGGGCGAACGGCAACATGTTCTCAATATGGTTGAGAAAGTCGAAACAGCGGATGATGTCGTAATGCTCGCAGATCATCTCGCCGGTTAGGCGCATAAGGTTTTTGGGCTGGGGTTTGTAACCCAGGACGTTGGTGGAGCGAATGAGAATCTGCTTGAGGGTCTTTGGCGCAAAACGGTTCCAGGCCGCCGCCTCGGAAAACGGATAGGTCATGTTGGCCATCATGGCCACATGGAAGTGCGCGCCGCCGCCATTTTCCAGGGCGAAAAAGCCGCAGTTGTCCAGGTAGGGGCCGATGAGCTCGTCCTCGGCCTGCCGGAAGCGGTTGCCGCTGTTGGACTGGGTGATGTCGCGCGTGGTGGTGTCCACGAAATGGACCCGGCCCGAGTCGCGCAGGCAGTCCAAAAGCGCCGTGCGGTCGCCGCGCGGATAGACCGGGATGTGCTTTTTGAAATCAATGGTGGGCATGGCCGGATGGAAGCGGCCCAGCCGGAAATCCCCGCGCGAGCGGTATTTGCCCAAAAGGACGTGGGGGTTCGAGCCCAGGGCGGAGATTTCGCAGGCCAGCCAGGCCAGGCGCATGGCCTCGGGCTCCTCGTCCTGGTATTCGAGCAACTCCGGGGAATTGGCCACGAACGTGGTGTCGAAGTCCCCGGCCAGAAAACGCGGATGGCGCAGGATCTGGCGGTGATACGGAATGGTCGTCTTGAGCCCGCCGATGATGTATTCGCGCAAGGCCCGCATCATCACGGCGCAGACCTTGTCCCAGTCCTTGCCGTAGGAAATGAGCAGCGCCCCGGCCGAATCGTACTGCGAAGGGAACTCGTATCCGGCCGACAGGCAGGAATCCAGGCGGATGCCCTGCCCCCCGGGCGAAACGTAGCGGGTCACGAAACCGGAATTCGGCGCGAAGTCATTGCGGGGATCCTCGCAATTGATGCGGCCCTGCATGGCGTGCAAAAAGGGCCTGGTGTCGCGCTTGTTGAACCGCAGCTTGCCCCCGAAGGCGATGTTGATCTGCTCTTCCACCAGGTCCACGCCGTAGCGGCATTCAGTGATGCCGTGCTCGACCTGCAGGCGGGTGTTGACCTCAATGAGATACGGCGTTCCCGCGGCGTCCACCAGAAACTCCACCGTGGCCAGGGAGTGGTAGCCCGAGGCCCGCACCAGGCGCACGGAATATTCCTTGAGGCGTTCGCGCAGTTCGGCGGTCATCCCCGGCCACGGCGACGGGGTGATCTCCACCAGCTTTTGGTGGTTGCGCTGCACGGAGCAATCGCGTTCGTCAAAGGCGAAGACATTGCCATGCATGTCCGCCGCCACCTGGATCTCGATGTGGCGCACGGAGGTCAGAAGCTTTTCCACAAACAGCCGGGGATTGCCAAAGGAGGCCTGGGCCATGGCCGAGGCCTTGCTAAAGGCCGCCTCAAGCTGCTTGGGATCGTGGATTTCGTAGATGCCCCGGCCGCCGCCGCCGCCCTCGGCCTTGAGCATGATGGGGAAGCCGATCTTTTTGGCTACCTCGCGGGCCTCGGGAATGCTCACCGCGCCCTCGGAACCGGGCACCACGGGAACGTCCAGCTTCATGGCCAGCTTGCGCACCTCGACCTTGTTGCCGAGCTTGAGCATGGCGTCGGAGGTGGAGCCGATGAAAATGATGCCGGCCTCCTGGCACCGTTGTGGAAAGGAGGCATCCTCGGAGGCGAATCCCCATCCGGGATGGATGGCCACCACATCCTTGGCCTTGGCCATCTTGATGATGGTGTCCAGATCTAGATAGGCCCGGGGATTGGCCCCGAGAAGAAGCAGTTCGTGAGCCCCGGCCACGGCTGGCGAGGTCAGGTCCACATCGGTGACGGTCAACACAGGGACGGCGCGCAGGCGTTCGCGTATGGATCGGAGTACGCGCCTGGCCGAAATTCCCCGGTTTACAACTAAAATCTTCTTGCCTTCGACCTCGGACAGCACTTCGTCGAACGTCTTGATTGCCATGCCGCTCCCCACGCGTTTTTCGAGCGCGCGTCGCACAGTCTAAATGGTCGCCCAGCGGGAAATCAGGTCAAAGGAGGGGCAATACCGCCGGAATGGATCACGCATTCGCGGTTTGTTCCGTCCACCCGGCGCATCAGCCGAAGCCCCCCGTCCTCGGCCAGTCCTAGGACACGCGCCATGTAGACGTCCGATCCGCCTTCGCGGACAAGCACCTCCCGGCCGAGAAAGGCCAGTCTGCGCTCAATCCGTGCCACAGGCGGGAAAGAACATGTCGCTGTAACGCAATCGTGATAGCAGGTTTGCAGGAACTTCACAAGGTCGACGGTAAAGGGGACCGGCCCGGGAAAACACCCTGATTCTGCCAGGGAACCCGCCGGGAAGGCATGGTCCGGGCGCAGATTTTCTTTGCCCGGGGCGCTTGAAAGATTGATGCCCACCCCGGCCAGCACCCGTCCGCCGCGCTCCTCAAGAAGCGTCCCGCCCACTTTTTTTTCTCCGGCCAAAAGGTCGTTGGGCCATTTGAAGCTGGCGGCGACGCCCTTGCCCGACAGGAATTTCGCCAATAAAAAACCGACGAACACCGGCAGAAAACTCTCCGGCCCCGGGACGCCCCCAGGCCAGGCTATCGCGGCGTAGACGTTTCCCGGCGGCGAATCCCACACCCGGCGCATCTGCCCCCGCCCCCCGCGTTGGGAGACGGCCAGGACAACGTCCCAGGGGGCCATGTCCCCGGCCCGGATCAGGTTCCAGGCCACGTCCAGGGCCGATCCGCACGGGCCGCACACCGTAAGCTGCGGCCCGTCCCGGCCAGTCCCGGACATCCCGGCCGACGCCAGAAAGCGTATGCCCGAAGCCCCCGCCTCCTCGACAAAGCCGCCTCCGCCGCGCATCATCTCCATGCCTTCCGCCCAGGCCGGATGGCACGCGGCCAGGATCTCGGGGGTCAGATCATCGGCCTGGCCGAACGGGTCATGGCTCAAAATCCGGATTCTCACCGTGGAAAAACCCTCCTCGCCCGGGCCGTGGGCTGGACCTCGGGACCATCCTGGTTCAGAAAGAGGATGGAGGCGGCCACATGGACATCCATCTCGTCGGCGGCGCGGTGCGCGACCTGATCCTTGGCCGCGCGGTGACGGACAGGGACTATCTGGTCCTTGGGGCCGAGCCGGACGAGTTTGTACGCCGCCACCCCACGGCCCGGCAAGTGGGCAAATCCTTTCCCGTTTTTTTGCTGGGAGGCAGCCAGTACGCCTGGCCGCGCGGCGGGAGCCTTGCAAGCGACCTGGCCGCCCGGGATCTGACCATAAACGCCCTGGCCCTGGGGGTCTCTCCCGGCGTGGCCGGCCAGGTGACCGCCCATCCCCTGGCCTTCCCGGATCTGGGACACCGCATCCTGCGGCCCTGCTCGCCCGCATCCCTGGCCGACGATCCGGCCCGGGTCTTTCGCGCGGCCCGCTTCGCCGCCCAATTGCCGGACTTTTCGCCCCATCCCGGGCTTGTGGCCGACATGGCCGAAACGGCCCGGTTGCGGGCATTTTCCGAACTTTCCCCGGAGCGGGTGGGGGGCGAGGTCCAAAAGGCCCTGGCCGCCCCCCGGCCGGGACGGTTCCTGGCCCTGCTCAACACAGCAAAAAGCCTCGATCCCTGGTTTCGCGAGTTGTGCCAGGCGGACGAGATTCCCGCCGGCCCCCTGCCCTGGCACGACAAAAGCGTGCTCGGACACGTCATCCAGGTCATGGACCGGCTGGCGGGCAATCCCCTGGCCGTGTGGATGGCCCTGTGCCACGACCTGGGCAAAACCACCACGCCGCGACAAACCTGGCCCCGCCACCTTGGGCACGACGCCCGGGGAGAGGACATGGCCCTGGAACTCGGCGCCCGGCTGCGGCTTCCCGGAAAGTTCCTCCGGGCGGGCGCGCTGGCCTGCCGCCTGCACATGAAGGCCGGACGCTATATGGCCATGCGTCCCGGCCCCCGGGTGGACCTCCTGGATCGCCTGTGGCG
This sequence comes from Desulfolutivibrio sulfodismutans DSM 3696, assembly GCF_013376455.1. Taxonomy (GTDB): domain Bacteria; phylum Desulfobacterota; class Desulfovibrionia; order Desulfovibrionales; family Desulfovibrionaceae; genus Desulfolutivibrio; species Desulfolutivibrio sulfodismutans. Next base: position 787,581 of record NZ_CP045504.1, read on the forward strand.
GGAAGGCCTTTTCGACGCGATGTTTTCCCTGGCCGCAGCCGACCATCAAGACGATGCCCCACTCCGCCTCCAGGCCGCCCGGCGCGACCTCGACGCCATGCTGGCCGTGCATCTGCCCGAGTCCCTGCAAAACCTTGGCGCGGCATCGGGTGAACGGTTGCGCCTGCTGCGCTGTCTGGCCCTGGCCGACCTCCCCGCCCCGCCCTGATCCCTCGGCCCGATCCCTGCATCTTCCTGTCGGCAAGAGGCAAAGTCTTCCTCCCCCCATGGCCCGGACACATCCATGCCGCGCCGGGGGTCGCAGGGGGACCAGGCGTCATGTCCTGCGGGAATGCCGCCTGGCAGTGGCGATCCATCTCCGGAGATGGACGACGCAGGCCTTGGGATACCGACGAAACGGCCGGTTAGCCGGGCTGGACATGGCGGCAAGTTTTGCCGCCGGAAGAACAGGGAAGGTGGCGTATGGGAGCATTGTGGACAGGCGTGACGGGGCTTACGACCTACAGTCGAAGCATCAGCGTGACCAGCAACAATCTGGCCAACGTCAATACCATCGGCTACCGGAGATCCTATGCCCTTTTTGAGGATCTCATGAGCCAGACAGCCACATCCTCATCGGGAAATTCCCAGGTGGGCCTGGGCGTGCAACTCTCCAACATCCTCAACAGCTATCAGGTCGGAGGAATGGAGGCCACCACCACCAGCACGAACATGGCCATCCAGGGCGACCGGGGATTTTTCCAGGTCCGCGACTCCGGATCGGGAAATCTGTATTATACCCGGGCCGGGGCCTTTCAATTCGACAGCAGCGGCTATCTCGTGGACACCAACGGCTTCCGGGTGCAAGGCTGGGCCGTGGACCAGGACGCGGTGGCCGCCGCCGAGGCCAGCGGCGCCACGTTGTCCTCAACGCCCACCACGGGCGGCGTGACGGATATCCTGCTCAACCAGTTGCGCATCGACGGCAGGGCCACCTCCAGCATCTCCGTCATCTCCAACCTCGATTCCACCACGGAAAGCCGGGTCAACGACCCCGACAATCCGTTTTTCACCATGTTTGAAAGCTACAACTACGATAGCACGGATCCTGACGCCTCCCTGGTCTCCAACGCCTCCTACCAGACCAGCCTTACCGTCTACGACTCCGAAGGCCAGCAACACGAGCTGACCGTCTCCTACAGTAAGGCTCTGGGGGAAGACGGCAAGGAATACTGGGAATACATGGTATCCATGGACCCCGAGGAGGATGGCCGGGCCATAACCGCCGGGACGTCCAAGGCCGGGGTGCTCATGATCGGCACCCTGACCTTCAACGACGACGGCACCATGGACAACATGACCGCCTTCACCCTGTCGGATGAGGCATCCAACGCCTCATCCCTCAACAGTTGGGTTGCCGCGGATCTCACGGCCGGAGGGCTGCCGGAATTCTCGGCCACATTCCTGAGCGCTTCGGGAGGCGGCGCCCTGGAACCCGTCACCATGTCCACGAACCTGGGCATCAGCTCCGCAAACGGATGGGGCTCCTCCATGCCCGCGACAGCGGCAGACGTGGGCACAGCTACGAGCAACACCCTGGGGTTCAACACCTCCGACGTCACCCTGGCCTACAACGCCACGACCAACTACGCCACCACCTCCTACACCCAGACGACCAGCCAGAACGGGTATGCCGAAGGCTATCTGCTCGACGTCTCGGTGGATGCGGAAGGCGTTGTGATTGGAAATTTCAGCAACGGTGAGGAAGTCGGACTCTACGTCGTGGCCCTGGCGGATTTCGTCAATCCCGACGGCCTTCGGCGGGAGGGCAACAACCTGTTTTCCTCGACAACGGAAGCCGGGAACAAGATCGAGGGCGTTGCCGGAACGGGCATCTTCGACGAGATCGCAGGGAGCACCCTGGAATCCTCCAATGTGGACATGGCCACGGAAATGGTCATGCTCATCACCGGGCAGCGGGCCTTGCAGTCCAATACCAAGGTGGTCACCACGGCGGACGAAATGATGAAGAAGGCCCTGGAGATCAAGCATTGATGCCGCGCGCCTGAACTCCGCGCCCGGGTATCTCGAGATACGTTTATTGAAACACGTCTCCTCGCGATATTCGGCCACAGGGCGCAGTTCCGGAGAATGGAGATTTTTTTCTAGCGGCCGCCGTATTGCTTGCGCCATTCGTCTAGAAACAGGATAGCCGTTTCTAGTTCCGTCAGTCGCCCCTGCCGGGAACGCACCGCCGTGACCACATCGGCAAATCCCGCGTCCCCGGGCAGGCCTAGTTCGCCCAAAAGTCCCGAAAGTTCCTCGCGAAGCCCGGCAGGCAGATCCGCCATGCCCGCCTCGCGCCGGACGCCGTTGCCGAACCCGGGCCGTCTGGCGGCCACGAAATCCAGAAGCGTCTGCATGCGCGCCGCATAGGTATGGTCCTTAAGGGCCCGGGCCCGGGCCCGGGCAGCCATGGCCGCGCGTTCCCCGGGGTGCGCCAGATAATGGGCAGCTGCCTCCTTGAGGCCCTTGATGTCGGTAAACACCGCCACCTCGCCTGGGGCGAACACCTCAGGCAAAAGCTCCCGGCCGCTCACCAACTGAAAGGCCCCGCACATGGCCAGTTCGAAGGTCCGGGGGTTGACGAAGTCCCCAGGCGGCGCCAGGGCGGCGGGGTCCAGGCTCGAATGCAGATTGAGGTTGACCTTCGTGGCCCCGAACACCTTGACCGATTCCTCCGTGCTCACCCGCCGTCCGCCGAGTTGAAGGCGCGGGGCCAGGATGACCTCCCCGTCCCAATCGCTGCCCCATATCTTCAGATCGAACCCGAAAAGCTCTCGAAAGGCCATGCGCCGGTTGGGATAGCCCGCGCCGACAAAGGATAGGTCCGAACCGTACAGGCGGCGTTCGGCCGGGGTCAGGTCCACGGGGCGGTGGATGTCCGGGTCGGCGGCCATGGGCAGATACAGGACGTTCTCCACCCCGGCCTGGGCCAGGCGGGAAACCAAGGGCTCTTTCTGGATGACGGCGAAAAAATCGTAGTACGGGGCGAAGGCCTGCCAATAGGTGAAGACCTGATGGTCCTCCACGAACCACATGGCCGTGGCCACGCCGTCGCGGCGCAGGCGCTTGAGGGCCTGTCGATTCACCGGGGCCTGGGCCATGGCCAGGACCAGATCCGGTTCGAAGGTCTCGACCTTGGCCAGGAGGGCCTGGGATATGGTCTGCAAAAAGGCGTGCTCCAGATAGTCCAGACGCTGGGCAGTCACCCGCAGGTTTTTTAAGGCCGAAAAGGCCCCGTAAAACTCCGGGGCCTCGAAGACCTCCACCAGATGCCCAAGCCCGGCCAGGGCCTTGGCGCAATAGCGGCCCACGGGGAGCGATCCCCCATACATGGGCAAAACCACCAGAATACGGGTCAGGGCGCGGTCACTCATGTCGTTTCCATTTCCTGCGGTTTGCCGCCAAGCCGGGAAAAGCGGTCCAGCATCCAATCCGTTTCCAGGTAAAACCGGTCTCCAAGGGCCGGGCCGCCCGGGCTGCCGCCGGGCATGACGCCCAGGTGTTCGGCCACAAAGGCCCGAAAGGCCGCCCGGGCCTCGGCCGTGGGATCCTCCCCGGCAAAGGGGCGGCACACCACGCCCAGGGCGTCGGTTTCGGTGCGAAAGCCCACGATTCCTGCGGGCGGTGCGGCCTTGCCCGACCCGGCCGCCAGCCGGACCATGGCCGGGTCGGCAAAGGGCGTCAGACAGGCCATGCCCATCCCGCAGGGGGCCGACTCCAGGCAAGGGGCGCACGGGGTCACGGCCTGCCAGACCGTGTGGCCCGCGCCGTAGGGGCCGGTCTCATGGCACCAGGCCGATGACAGGAAAAAGGCCGTCACCGGCGTGCCCAGATGGGCGGCCAGGTGCATGGCCCCGGTGTCCGGGGTGAACAGGGCGTCAAGCCCGGCAATCTCCCGCACCAGCCCGGCCATGTCCGTCTTGCCGGTCAGGTCGGCCACATGGTCGGCCAGGGAGGGGTGCAACTGGCGGCAAAAGGCACGGGCCGCCGGGGCCTGGGCCGCCGTTCCCAAAAGCGCGATGCGCCGCACGGCATGGCGCGAGACCGCCGCCGCCGCCAGCGGGGCCAGAACCTCGGGCGGCAGGGACCGCCTGGCCTCACGTCCGGCCAGGACCACGCCCAGCCCCCCGCCCTTGGGCGCGGCCACAGGATTGACCGAATCGGGCGAAACCAGGCGCGGGGCAAAGGCGGCCCAGAAATCCGCCAGATTGAGGCCCGCCTCCCGGCGCGCGGCCGCAAACCGGAAGGCCAGGGCGGGCCAGGGATCTTTTTGCGGCTGCCCGCTTGCCTGAAAATGTCCGCGAACGGTTTCCGGGGGAAAAAGGGCGGAGACGGCCCGGGCCAGGCCGGAATGGTTGAGCAGGTACACGCGCGCAAAGTCCAGGCCGGAAAGCTCGGCAAACACCGTGCGATTGGCGAAGACGCGGGACAGGGCGGCCGGATCGTCCGTCCCGCCGGGGACGGCCGGGCCGTGGGCGCTCAGGCCGTGGCAGACCACGCCGGGGAACAGCAACCGGGCCAGGGAGGAAAGCGAGGCGTCCGTGAGCAGGTGGACCTCGCACGCGTCGCCATCGGCGTCCGCCAGGGCCACGGACAGAAGCAGCCGCTTGGTCTGGATCAGATCCCCCAGCCGGGCCAGTTGGACGACGAGCACTCGTTTCATAAAGGAAGCCTTCGAAAGACTTGATGATTTCTATCCGGATTTTTTTACGAAAGAAAGCTGTTTTCCCATCCGCCGGTCATCTGATATGCATTGCCCCCATGCGGTACTATCCCATATTTCTCAATCTCGCCCGGAAAAAATGTCTGGTGGTCGGCGCAGGCCAGGTGGGCCGACGTAAGATCGCCACCCTGGCCTCCTGCGGGGCACAAGAGGTTCTGGTTCTGGACGTGGCCCCCCTGTCCCCTTCGGGCGCGGCCATCCTGGACCATGCCTGCGTCCGCTTCGAACAGCGCCCCTTTGTCCCGGACGACCTGGAGGGCCGGTTCCTGGTCATCGCCTCCACCAGCGACGAGGAACTCAACTGGCGCATCAGCCGCCTGTGCGAGGAGCGCGGCACTCCCTGCAACATCGTGGACCAGCCGGAAAAATGCAGCTTCATCGTTCCCGCCCTGTTCACCCAGGGGGATCTGACCCTGGCCGTGTCCACCGGCGGAAGCTCCCCGGCCCTGGCCCGAAAGATCCGCCGCGACCTGGGGGACTACTTCGGCGCGCAGTACGGGGCCTTCCTGACGCTCATGGGCAGGCTGCGGCCCCTGGTCATCGGCCTAGGCCAGGGTTCGGACCACAACTCGGAGCTTTTCCGCACCATCGTGGAGTCGCCGCTTTTAGACGCCATCAAAAGCCGTGACGCCTCGGCCGCCCTGTCCATCCTGCGCTCGATCCTTCCCGAATCGCTGCATGGGCAACTTGAAGCGATCATCCTGGGGGTGATGCACGATGACGCCGGATAATCTGCTGTTTCTTGCGGTGATCTGCCTGTATCTCTCGGGAACGATCCTGTATCTGCTCGGCGTTCTGTGGCAGATCCCGATCCTTCGCCGGGCAAGCTACGCGGCCGCCATTGGGGGATTTCTCCTGCATTCGGTCTGCCTGGGACTTTCGCTTCGCGAGGAGTCCGGGACCATGCTGCTGCGCGGCGAGTTTTATTTCAGCCTTTTGGCCTGGAGTCTGCTCCTGATCTTTTTCTTTTTGTGGTGGCGGCTGCGCATGGATTTTCTGGGGCTTCTGGCCTCGCCCCTGGCGCTGATCCTCTTTCTCTCCTCCCAGGCCGTGGGCGGGGCGCGCCAGTTGCCGGAGACGCTCTCGGGCCTTTTTTTCGGACTGCACATCGGATCGCTTTTTTTGTCCATCAGCCTCCTGGCCATGGCCTGCGGCGCCGGGGCGGGCTATCTGTTCCTGGAACGCAAGATCAAGACCAAGGAAAAACTCACGGGGTTCGCCCGGGCCCTGCCGTCGCTTTCCACCTTTGACCGGGCCAACCAGTGGGCGGTCACCGGGGGCTTTCCCCTGTACACCATCGGGCTGGTCTCGGGCTTTTTGTGGGCCAAGCTCACCTGGCAGCGCATTTTCTCCTGGGATCCCAAGGAAGTGGTGGCCATTTTCATCTGGCTGCTGTTCGCCTTCCTGTTCCACCAGCGCCTGTTCATGGGCTGGCGCGGCCGCAAGACCGCCTGGCTGGCCATCTGGGTCTTTTGCCTCAGCATCGTGTCCATGCTGGTGATCAACTTCTTCATGCCCACCCACCACAGCTTCACGTCCTAAATCATGCAATACACTATTCATTTGTTCGGCTTAAACCACAAGACGGCGGACGTGGAGGTGCGAGAGGCCTTTGCCCTGGCCGACGGCGGCATTCTGGAGCGGGCTCTGGTTTCCCGGGAAAGCCCCATCCGCGAGGCCCTGGTCCTGTCCACCTGCAACCGGGTGGAGATATTGGTGTCCGGGGCTCCCGAGGCCGAAGTGGCCTCCCTGGTCTTGTCGCGCTGGGCCGGACACTGCAACCGGGATGCAGCGCGGCTTTCCCCGCACATTTACGCCCACGCCGGGACCGAAGCCGTGGAGCATGTCTTCCGGGTGGCCTCGGGCCTGGACTCCATGGTCCTTGGCGAGCCCCAGATCCTGGGCCAGATGAAGGACGCCTACCGTCGGGCCGTGGGCAACGGCTCCACGGGGGTGATCCTCAACCGGCTGTTGCACAAGGCCTTCTCCACGGCCAAAAAGGTCCGCACGGCCACGGGCATCGGGGCCAGCGCCGTGTCCATCAGCTATGCCGCCGTGGAGCTGGCCAAACGCATCTTCGGGGAGACGGCCGGGAAAAAGGCCATGCTCATCGGGGCCGGGGAAATGGCCGAATTGGCCGCCACCCACCTTCTGACCGCGGGCATCTCCCACCTGTACGTGGCCAACCGGACCTTTTCCCGGGCCGTCGAGTTGGCCGAACGCTTCCATGGCACGGCCATCCCCTTCGAAAACCTGGCCGAACATCTGCCCGAGGCGGACATCGTCATCAGCTCCACCGGCGCGCCCCAGGCCATCATCCGGGCCCGGGACATCAAGGACGTGCTCAAAAAACGGCGGCAGCGGCCCATGTTTTTCATCGACATCGCCGTGCCCCGGGACATCGACCCCGACGTCAACGGCCTGGACAACGTCTACCTCTACGACATCGACGACCTGCGCGAGGTGGTGGAGGAAAACCTGGCCCAGCGCAAGGAAGAGGCCACCCGGGCCGGAGAGATCGTGCGGGAGCAGGTGGAAAGCTTCTCCCACTGGCTCAAGGCCCTTGACCTGAGTCCCACGATCGTGGATGTTTTGCGCTATGGAGAAGACATCGCCAAAAAGGAATTGTGCAAGACCCTGCGCCGCCTGGGGCCGGACGTATCGCCCGAGACGGCCAAGGCCCTGGAATGCCTGGCGTTGTCCATAAGCCACAAGATTCTCCATGAGCCCATCGTGTTTCTCAAACGGCGCTCCAGGGAAAACGCCGGGGAACGATTTCTTGATCTGATCCGCCGGGTGTTCGACCTGGACAAAGAAACTGTCCCCGAAGACGCCCATGGCCGGGGCGCGGACGACCCGGCCTGCGGCTGCGAAGACGAAATATCCAACAAAGCGGGTGCGTCATGCGTTCCTACCTCATCGAGGAACTGACCGAAGACGATATGCACAGCATCAAGGCCAGGCTCTTGGAGAAAGGCTTCAAGGGTACCCTGGACGACATCTATTTCATCCCCTTTCCCCAGGAGATGCTCAACGACGAACAGACCGAGCATGCGGCCGAATGCGGCCCCTATGTCCTGGTTCTGGAGACGGGGCAGGACTCCATCAAGATGGAGCTTTTGGTGCGGGGCAAGGGTCGGCTGCGGTGTTCCTGCATCAGCTATTGCACGCCGGAGCAACGCAACCAGATGATCGATTTTCTGGACAACTTCATCCGCGAACTGGACATCCCGGTGTGAGCCGTCCCGGCAGTCCCGGGGTTTTGGACCCCGGAAAATGACCCCCACCCTGTCCGCATCGCTTCCGGCCAGGCTCGGCGACCTCTCTCCGGTTCAGGCCAGGCTGTGCCTCGCGATCCGGGCCTTTCTCCTGGAGCGGGCCCCGGAGGTTTCCGGCGCGTCCGTGGTGGCCGGGGTCTCGGGAGGACCGGACTCCACCGCCCTGCTGGCCATCCTGCGTCTTCTGGCCCCAGGCCTGGGCCTGACCCTGACCGTGGCCCACCTGGACCACGGCCTGCGCCCGGAGTCGGCGGATGAGGCCCTGGCCGTGGCCGCCCTGTGCCGCAGCATCGGCCTGCCCTGCCTGACGGAAAAGGCCGCCCTTCCGGAACCGGGTTCCCCGGGGCTTGAGGCGGCATCCAGAAACGCCCGGTACGCCTTTTTCGAGAAGGTCCGGGCCACGGTCGGGGCCGGTTTCATCGCCGTGGGGCATACCCAAAACGATCTGGCCGAGGATTTGCTCCTGCGGCTTGTGCGCGGTTGCGGCTGGCCGGCCCTGGGCGGCATGCCCGCCTTCGATCCGCGTCGTCGGCTGGTGCGGCCGCTTTTACTCACGCCCCGGGCGCGCCTGACCGCCTTTCTGGCTGAAATCGGGATCGCGGTCGCCGACGATCCCAGCAACGCCGACCCCGCCTATCGCCGCAACCGCGTCCGACACCGCATCCTGCCCCTTTTCCTGGCGGAAAATCCGGGCTTTTTGGATGTGGCGGCCCGGTTGTGGCGGCAGGCCGACCTGGACCGGCAGGCCTTCGCCGCCGATCCCATCCTCACAACCGGGCCGCAGTACGCCGCAAACGGGGATATCCTGGTGGCCCGGAAAACGCTGGCCGGACTGCCTCCGGCCCGGCGCATCCGGCTTTTCAAGGCGGTCCTGGACCGGCTCGGCCCGGGCGAGTCCCTGACGGACACGCTTTTTCGGCTGGAGCGGGCTGTTTCGGCCAGACGGGGGGGGGCTACGTTTCAATTTCCAGGGGGAAAAACCGCCCGGATTTTTACCGCAAACGTTCGCTTTCGCGGCCGGGGCGCATTGACAGGAATTGGCGCTGAAGATAGAAAGGGAGATTGTGAAATTTTAAACGAGGAGGCCTCGCCCGTGAATATCCTGATTTTCGGACCCAATGGCAGCGGTAAGGGAACCCAGGGTTCCCTGGTGAAAAAGAAATTCAACCAGGCCCATATCGAATCCGGCGCGATCTTCCGCGAGCACATCGGCGGCGGCACGGAGCTGGGCAAAAAGGCCAAGGCATACATCGACAAGGGCGAACTCGTCCCCGACGACATCACCATTCCTATGATCCTATCCACTTTGAAGGATAAGGGCAAGGACGGATGGCTGTTGGACGGCTTTCCGCGCAACATCGTCCAGGCCCAGAAGCTGTGGGAGGCCCTGCAGGCCGCGGGCATGAAGCTGGACTACGTCATCGAGATCCTTTTGCCCCGCCAGATCGCCAAGGACCGCATCATGGGCCGCCGCCTGTGCGCCAATGACGCCAACCACCCCAACAACATCTTCATCGACGCCATCAAGCCCAAGGGCGACGAGTGCCGGGTGTGTGGCGGCGCGCTGAAGACCCGTTCCGACGACCAGGACGAGGACGCCATCAACAAGCGCCACGACATCTACTACGACACCAAGACCGGCACCCTGGCCGCCGCCTATTTCTACAAGGATCTGGCCGCCAAGGGACAGACCAAATACATCGAGCTCAACGGCGAAGGCAGCATCGACTCCATCAAGGAGACCCTGCTGGCCAAGCTTTCCTAGCTCTCGCGCCTTCTTTTGCAAAAAAGGCCCCGCCAATCCGCCGGGGCCTTTGGTTCTTGCGGACCCCTTTCGGCCACAACCGGAAGGGGTTCGTCATTTTTCGACCTCTGATGCGGGTGCGCGCATCATGATTCCAGGACGAATTCACACCAGATCGCTTTCCGGGCGCAGGGCAAAACGTCCGTGGTGTCCTTGGTCAGGGGGCAGGGGTCAAAAGGTCGAGGAGCGCGGCATGCAGGTGGCCGTTGGTGGCCAGGATGGTCGGGGCCTTCAGGTCATACGGGGCGTTGGGGAGGTACTGGGTGACGCATCCCCCGGCCTCGGCCACCAAAAGCCATCCGGCGGCCGTGTCCCAGGGGTTGAGGGCCTTTTCGTAGAAGGCGTCGAAACGTCCGGCCGCGGTATAGGCCAGGTCCAGGGCGGCCGAACCAGGGCGGCGCACGCCCTGGGTGGCTGCCAGCACCCGTTCCAGTTCAACTAAAATGTCGGCCATGTGGGCCTCGATGGCGTAGGGAAATCCCGTGGCCACCAGGGCGTCGGCCAGGTGCGCTGTCCGGGAGACGCGCATGGGGCGGCCGTTGCAGGAGGCCCCGAGCCCGGCAGCGGCCAGGAAGGTTTCCCCCAGCATGGGGGCATGCACCACGCCCAGGGCCACCTTGTCCCCGTCCCACAGGGCCACGGAGGTGCACACGAAGGGAAAGCCGTGGGCGTAGTTGGTGGTGCCGTCGATGGGGTCGATGATCCAGGTCCGGGGACCGGGAACGGTCGTGGCCGCGGATTCCTCGGCCAGAAAGGCGCTTCCCGGGAGCAGGCGGCCGAGTTCCTCCACCAGAAAGCGTTCCACGGCCGTATCGGTCTGGGTGACCAGATCGATGCGGCCCTTTTTGCGGATGTCTTTTTTGCGGTCCCACTGGTCGCGGATGATGTCACCGGCGCTTTGCACGATGGCGGCGGCCCGGGCGAGAAGATCCTGCATGGGATGCGGCTAGTTGATGAACACGTTGGCGAAGCGTTCCCGGTCGTCCAGGGTCTTGCCGGTGCCGCGCACCACGGTGGTCAGGGGATCGTCGTCCACGAAGACGCTTAAGTTGGTCTCCTGCACGATGAGCCGGTCCAGGCCATTGAGCAGGGCCCCGCCCCCGGCCAGGAGCAGTCCGTTTCGGGCGATGTCGCCCACCAGTTCGGGCGGGGTTTTCTCCAGGGCCTTGAGCACGGCGGCCACGATGATGTTGACCGGGTCTTTGATGGCCTCGCGGATGTGGCCGTCTGAAATGGTGACGTTTTGCGGGGTGCCGTCGAGGAGGCTTTTCCCGGAAATTTCCATGGTCTTGGGTTCGGGCAGGGGCATGGCCGACCCGATGGTGATCTTTATCTCCTCGGCCAGGTTTTCGCCGATGAGCACCTGGAACTGGTCCTGGACGTACCTCTGGATGGTTTCGTTCATCTCGTCGCCGGCCACGCGCACGGACTCGGCATAGGCGATGGTGGAAAGCGAAATGACGGCCACCTCGGTGGTGCCGCCGCCAATGTCCACAACCATGTTCCCGGTGGGACGCTCAATGGGCAGCCCCGCGCCGATGGCGGCGGCCATGGGCTCCTCCACCAGCCGCACGTCCCGGGCCCCGGCCAGTTGGGCGGACTCGATGACGGCGCGCTTTTCCACCTGGGTGATGCCCGTGGGCACGCAGATGACGATCTTGGGCTTGGCGAAGCGGAAGCCGTGGATCACCTTGCGGATGAAAAAGGCGATCATGGCCCGGGTGACCTCGAAATCGGCGATGACCCCGTCTTTCATGGGCCGGATGGCCCGGATGCGATCCGGGGTGCGCCCCAGAAACTCCTTGGCCTCGGCGCCCACGGCCATGAGGCTGTTGGTGCGGTTGTCGATGGCCACCACCGAGGGCTCATTGAGGACAATGCCCTGGCTTTGCACATACAAAAGGGTGTTGGCCGTGCCCAGGTCCATGGCCAGATCCTTGCCGAGGAAATTGAACATCCGGGAAAACAAGCTGCGCATGGTGCCTACCGATTGTCCGGCTCGGGCCGGGGGTGGTTTCAAGAAAAAAGAGGCGCGAAGAAGGCGCGCGGTCCAATTCCGGAGACAAGCCCGGCCATGCGCAACGGCACATGCCGCCCTCGGGCCGGAAATCCGGTCGGGCGCATGTTAGAGTTCCTCGGGGAAAAAGTCTATGACGGGCCGTGGGAAAGACGACTTTTCAGGTGCAGATTCTCAAGAAAGAGAACCAGATATTCCGAGGTCATGCGGGCGAAATCCTTGATGTCCTGCCCAAAGCCCAGGGGGCGCTCGTCGGCCAGGACCAGGACCGCCCGGGAACGCCGGGCAAAAGCCAGTGGCAGGCAGATCACGCTACGAAATTCCGTGGCCGGAACATCCTTGCCGAAAAGCGGGGCCGGGGCGGCGCAGGACTCCCCGTCGCCCACAAAGGCCGGAGAATTGTTCTTGAACACCCAGCCGATCAAGCCCTGTCCCATGGTGAATTTCTTGGGAGCATCCAGGGGATGCTCGAACACCCCCCGGCTGGGGCCTTCGAGGTAATAGCCCTGTCCTGACTCGTCACGCACGGCCAGGAAACAGGCAGCAAACCCCGTGGTTTCGGAGAGGGCGCCAAGCAGCGCGGCCTGGAAGGCGGGCCAGGTGGGGTGGCTCCGGCGCAGGCCGCTTATGGTCGCCAAGGCCCGGTAATAGCGGGCGTCCCGGGCGTCCTCGGCACGCTGTCGTTCGGCCATGACATGGCTGGCGGCGATGTCCGCAAACTGCCCCAGGATTTTCTGGTCTTTTTCCCCGAAGGTGAAGGTCTTGCGGCTGTCCAGGCACACGGCGCCGCCGCACAGGGGCACGGGGCAGCCCATGAAGGCCCGGATGCGGGCTTCGTCTTTTTGGTCGTAATAGCCTAAGAAACCCCGTTTCTGGTCGAAATTCCCCACCAAAAGGGGTTTTTGGTTGCGGATGATCCATCCGGCCAGGCCCATGCCCGGGGAGATGACCACATCGGCCTTCACGTCGTCGCCCAGGCTGTAGTGGGCCGCCACCCGGCAGTCCTCGGAGTCCGGATCGGGCAGAAAAAGCACGGCCGAATAAGCGTCGAAAACGTTGAGGGCCAGGGCCATGAGCTTATGGTAAAACGCGGTGTCGGCCATGGGAACCCATGATCCGGAAAACGCCTCCGGGCGCGCTTTCCAGGCAAAGAAAAGCTTTATTTTTTTCGGTCAATGCCGTACATACGTGGATTCCACATATGGATGACCGGGCATTCGTCACGTCGCCTTTTGCACTGGATACCCCACTTCCAGGCGAATGGAAAGCGGCGCGGCCCCTGTCTCGGCTACCAGCCACCAAGGAGCGACCACCGGACCATGGCCTTCACCTGGGAAAAAGCCTTCAGCCGCGTGCGCGAGTTCCGTTTCGCCATTTCTCCGGAAAAGGCGTCGCCAACGGAGATCACACGGCTCCAGAACATTCCGGATCTCAAGCGGTTCCTTGATCTGGTGCACATCAAGCACTGCCTTTTGCGACCCTATTTCGAGCTCCCCCATTATCCCCTGGTGGACCCCCGGGAGCTTCTACCCTCCTTCGAAGGCGACCTCTACGAATACAAGGATCTGCCCGGATTCTCCATGGTGGCCCTGGGCAGGCCCCTGCGCTATTTCCAGGAAATCTTCCAATACGACATCCTGCACTGCCTGCACGACTACAACGCCGAGGAATACCGGGAGCAATGCCCCCTTGAACATTCCATTTTCACCCAGAACATCCGCACCTTCTGCGCCCGCCTGCCCAAGGTGGCCCAGGACGCCTTTCGCTCCGACTTTTCCGATCGCGACGTAAGCAGCCTGGAGAACTATCCGGCCCTCTTGCCCACCATTTTGCAGATGGACCGGGCCCATGTCTTTTCCCAGGACAGCCACAACGATTTCTACCTCTCCGGGGTCTACTGCTCCTTTCCGTCCTATCTGGACACGGAACTCAAACGCTTCGGCTTAAACATCCGCAAGTTTTCCGTGGGCGACGACCGCAAATACGAGCGCAACCGGAATTTCGTCTATCAGTTCCTGATGGAGCTCTACGGCTTCCCCATCGTGTCCGAGCGGCGCACCTCCTCGGCCCTTTTCGCCCGGCGGCTGTTCCGCATGGGCGAACAGTTCATGGTCCGGGTGCTGGGGCAGACCGACCGCTGCATCACCAGCCTCTCGTCCCATCCCGAGGCCAAATATTATCCCCGGGTGGAAAAAATCGCTTTGGTTTCCATCGACAGCCTGCACAAGGATCTGGTGGCCGTCCTCGACGAGGGCGGCTATTTCGTGGACAAGAAACGGCGCGTGGTCATCCTGCGCGTCACCTACCGCCAGCACAAATACGACCCCAACAACGTCCGCCAGGATCGCGCCCTGTCCGTGTCCGCCCAGGAGATCATCCATCCCCTGACCGCCAAGCCCCTGCCCCGGGTGAACATCATCAAAGACATCTACACCATGTTCCTGCGCTTAAACGACATCGTGCGCGGGGAATACAACGGCCGGGTCATCTATAAGCGCAACGAGGTGGTGGAAAACACCGATACCCACGAAAAACGCTTGAAGTGCCTCTATTTCTGGCTTGGCAAGCACCAACGGCGGATCATCGGCTATTCCGACGAATTCTATTCCAATGTGGTCAAGGTGCTGGACAATTACCTGCTCAACGCCGACCATTACGATGACTTCGACGCCATGCGCGACCTGTATCAGGAGGTCTGGAGCCGTTACAGCTACATCCAACAGGCCCGCAAGGTCAAAGACCTGGAAGACCTCCAGGATCGCCACTACAAAGGACAACGCATTTCCTATCTCAAGATGCTGACCCTCTACGTGGAGATCATGAACGATTTGAAGTTTGAGATCGTCAACTATTTCGAAACGCTTGTCGAAAAAGTTCTGCATATCGGAGAGAAGGTCTTAAGCGACAGCTACCTGGCGGCCAATTACATCCGCCCCCGGGAGGAAAAGCTCTCCGAATACGGACTGTCCGTGAAAAAGACCTACGGACGGCTGGTCGCCCTCCTGGACGAATTCAAGTCCATCCGCAAGGCCAAGAAAGAAAAAGGCCTGAACCTCCCGCTCACCGCCGATCCCATGTGACCGGCCGTCAACCCCTACACCTCGGAGGAACCATCGTGGAAAACCTGTCCACCACGCCCTTGACCGCGCATCACCAAGGCCTGGGAGCCAAAATCGTCCCCTTCGCCGGGTTCGCCATGCCGGTGCAATACACGTCCATCCTGGCCGAACACGCCCACACCAGAACCAAGGCCTCCATCTTCGATATCTGCCACATGGGCGAATTCACGGTGCAAGGCCCCGGCGCGGCCCAGGCCCTTGGCCGCTGCGTCACCCAGGACGTGGAAAGCCTCGGCGTGAACAAATGCCGCTACGGATTCCTCTTAAACGACGCCGGCGGGATCATCGACGACCTCATCGTCTACCGCCTGGAGGACGAGCGGTTCATGGTCGTGGTCAACGCCTCGCGCATCGCCCCGGATTTCGCCCGGTTGCGCACGCTTTTGCCCGAAGAGATCCTGCTTGAGGACATCTCGGCCCAGACCGCCAAGATCGATCTCCAGGGACCGGTCTCCCACGAGGTGCTGGCGCGGCTTTTACCCGGCGACTGGTCGCAGCTCAAATACTTCAACTGCACCTGGGTCACCTTCGAGAAGCTGCCGCTTCTGGTCAGCCGCACCGGCTACACCGGCGAACTCGGCTACGAGTTCTTCCTTCCGGCCTACAAGGCCCTGGCCCTGTGGGAAAAACTCCTGGCCGACCCCGACGTCAAGCCCGCCGGACTCGGCGCCCGGGACACCCTGCGCCTGGAAATGGGCTACCCCCTCTACGGCCAGGATCTGGACGAGGAACACACCCCTTCCGAGGCCGGATACGCAAGCCTGCTCAAGCCCGGGGCCTTCATGGGCAGCGCCGGGGCCGGGCTGGTCCGGGAGCGCCTCATCGCCCTGGCCGTCCCCGGACGGCGCAGCGCCCGGCACAACGACCTCGTGCTCTGCGACGGCGTCCAGGCGGGCCGGGTCACCAGCGGCTCCTTCTCTCCCAGCCTGGGGCATGGCATCGCCCTGGCCTACGTGGCCATGGACGACGCCGAAAAAACCGACTTCACCATCAAGGCCGCCAAGACCGAACTCGCCGCCTCGCGCACGGAACTGCCCTTCTATAAAGAGGGAACGGCCCGGAAGAAGCTGGGATAGGGGAAGGCCTCCGGCGGCCCGGGGGGAAACCTTTTAAAAAAGGTTTCCCCCCGGGATCCCCCTTCGAAAATTTTGACTGGGACGCGGGGGAATTTTTCCTCCGTTCGCTGGCAACCCGACACAAAAACGAGGCACCATGGGCCGGTTGGATGCGTTTTATCTGGAGCCGGAAGGCTGGCGGGAGCCGTATCGGCTCACCGGCGGCGAGGCCACGCATCTGGTCCGGGTGCTGCGCAAGAAGCCGGGCGAGACGGTGCGCCTGTTCGACGGCCTGGGCCGGGAAGGCGAGTTCCGCATCGTTGACGTGAAAAAAGATAAGGTTGCGCTTGAAGTCTTGAGCGTGGGCATGGAACCGGAACCGGAAGTCCAGGTCTGGCTGGCCGTGGGCTTCGCCAAGTCGGCCCGGCGCGGCGCGACCCTGGAAAAGGCCGTGGAGCTCGGGGCCGCCGGGATCATCTTCTGGCAGGCGGCACGCAGCCAGGGCGTCATGCCCGGGGCGGTCAAGGAGACGTGGCGCGACCAGATGATCGCCGCCGCCAAGCAGTGCGGGGCGGCACGGCTGCCCGGGATACGCTGCATTTCCGGCGGAGCGGCCGGGGTGGCGGCCATGGGTCCGGACTTCGACCGCCGCTTCGTCCTGTGGGAAGCAGCCGACGCCAAAGCCAGGCTTGAGGCCGGGGACATGGCCGATCCAGGCCGGGTGCTGGCCGTAATCGGTCCCGAAGGAGGCCTGGCCGGAGACGAGGTGCAGACCTTTCTGGACGCCGGTTTTGGGCCCGTCAGCCTGGGCAGGCGGATATTGCGCTTCGAGACGGCGGCCCTGGCCGTGTTGGCCCTGGCCCTTTTGCGTCCCGGCGGGAGATGACCATGTCCGACAAGACCCCCCTGGCCGAGCGCATCCGGCCCTCCACCCTGGACGATTTCGTGGGCCAGGGGCACCTGCTGTCCCGGGCCAAGACCCTGCTCAAATCCAAGCGTCTGCCGAGCCTTCTGCTCTACGGCCCGCCCGGGTGCGGCAAATCCACCCTGGCCATGGTCCTGGCCAAATCCAAGGGCCTGCCCTTTCTGCGGGTCAGCGCCCCCGAGGCCGGCCTTGCGGCCCTGCGCGCCCAGCTGCCCGGCCACGACATCCTCATCCTCGACGAGCTGCACCGCTTCTCCAAGGCCCAGCAGGATTTCTTCCTGCCGCTTCTGGAGTCCGGCGAGATCGTGCTTCTGGCCACCACCACGGAGAATCCGTCCTTTTCCGTGACCCGGCAGCTTTTATCCCGAATGCATGTGTTGCGGCTTCGTCCCCTGTCCCATGCCGAGCTTTTGCGCATCGCCGAACGCGGGGCCGGAGCCCTGTCCCTGGAGCTGGGCAGGGAAAGCCTGGAACTCATGGCCAACATGGCTATGGGCGACGGCCGCACCCTGCTCAATCTCCTGGAATACACGGCCGAACTGACCCCCGAAAACCAGACCCCGGAGAACCTGCGCACGGCCCTGCCCGAGGCGCTCATGCGCGGCGACCGGGACGGCGACGCCCACTACGAGCTGGCCTCGGCCTTCATCAAGTCCATCCGGGGCAGCGATCCCGACGCGGCCCTGTATTATCTGGCCTGCATGCTCGAAGGCGGCGAAGACCCGCGTTTCATCTGCCGCCGCCTGATCCTGTCGGCCTCCGAGGACGTGGGCCTGGCCGAGCCCATGGCCCTGCCCATGGCCGTGTCCTGCGCCGAGGCCATCGACCGGGTGGGCATGCCCGAGGGGTTCATCCCCCTGGCTGAGACCGCCGTGTTCCTGGCCCTGGCCCCCAAGAGCAATTCCACCTATGCGGCCTATCTGGCCGCCAAAAAGGAGCTTGGCATCTCCGGGGCCAAGCCCGTCCCCCTGCATCTGCGCAACGCCGCCACCGCCCTGCAAAAGCAGTGGGGCTTCGGCCAGGGCTACAAATATCCCCATTCCTATCCCGACGCCTGGGTGGATCAGGACTACCTCCCGGACGAACTGCGCGGCCGCCGCTTCTATCAGGCCAAGGACCAGGGCATGGAGCCGCGTCTGGCCGCCAAACTTTCGCGCTTGCGAAAAAAGTAACCGCCCTTGCCCTTCCCGCCAGAAGGGTTTACCCCGCCTCAATACGCCGCAACACGGCAATCCCGCCGTGGAGGCCACAGGCCGTCGCCCCGTTGGACTTAGGAACCGCCATGGGTCTTGCCGCTTTCGACGACTTTTTTTCCGGCCACGCCCGCCGGTATCTTCTGGCCGCCATCGAACTGGCCCTGTCCGAGGACGGCCCGGACCTGACCTCCCTGGCGGTTTTTTCACCCCAGGACATCCTGCGCGCCCGCATTGTGGCGAAAGAGGACAGCCTGGTGGCCGGACTGCCCATCGTGCCCCTGGTGCTCTCCGCCCTGGGGGCTCTGGCCGCCTGCGACCTAGATTTCCCCGTGGACGAAGGCGCCCGCGTGGACCGGGGAACGGTGGTCTGCCGCCTGACGGGACCGGCCGTGGCCGTGCTTAAATCCGAACGGGTCATGCTCAACTTCATAAGCCACCTCTCGGGCATCGCCAACCTGACCGCACGCTACGTCGCGGCCCTGTCCGGCACGAACACCCGCCTTCTGGACACCCGCAAGACCCTTCCCGGGCTCAGGTATCCTGAAAAATACGCCGTCACCGTGGGCGGCGGCGTCAACCACCGCACAAACCTGGCCGACATGCTCATGCTCAAAGACAACCACATCGACCGGGCCGGGGGCATCCCCCAGGCCATGGCCGCCTTGCGTAAAGCATACGAAAACAGTATGGAAATAATGCCGCCGGTTGAGATCGAGTGTCGCAGCCTGGAGGAAGTGGTCCAGGCCGTGGCTGAAAATCCCGCCCGGATCATGTTCGACAACATGGACCCGCCCACCATGCGCCGGGCCAGGGCCCTGGTTCCGCAGGGCATCGAGACCGAGGCCAGCGGCGGCGTGGACCTGGATTCCATCGCGGCCGTGGCCGCATCGGGCACGGACTTCGTGTCCGTGGGCCGCATCACCCACTCCGCGCCCGCAGCGGATTTCAGCATGCAACTCGAGAGCATCCCCAGAGCATGAACACCACCATCTCCTCCGTCATCGACCGGCACCGTCGCCGCCTGGGCGACCGGCTGGCCATCCTGGCCCACCACTACCAGCACGACGACATCGTCCGCCACGCCGACCATGTCGGCGACTCGCTGGAGCTGTCGCGCAAGATCGCCGACCTCACCGCCGAATACATCGTGTTCTGCGGGGTGTTTTTCATGGCCGAAACCGCCGCCATCCTGGCCGCGCCGGGACAAAAGGTGCTCATCCCCGACGCCAAAGCCGCCTGCGTCATGTCCGACATGGCCCCGCACGAACTGGTGGCGGTCATCAGCCGGAATCTGCGCTCCACGGGCCGCACGGTGGTTCCCCTGACCTATGTCAATTCCTCGGCCCGGGTCAAAGCCGTGTGCGGCCGCCTGGGCGGCTCGGTATGCACCTCGGCCAACGCCGACACCATGCTCGCCTGGGCGCTTGGCCAGGGGGACGGCGTGCTCTTTCTGCCCGACCGCATGCTTGGGGCCAACACCTGCGACCGGTTGGGCATCCCTCCGGAAAAACGGCACATCCTTGACATCCGCCGCCACGGGGCGTTGATTGACCACCAGGCCGCTGCGGCGGCCGACGTGCTCCTGTGGCCCGGGCGGTGCGTCATTCACGACAAATTCACCGCTGAGCGCATCCGGGCCGTGCGGCTGGAGCACCCCGGGGCCTTGGTGGCCGTGCATCCCGAATGCCCGCCCGAGACCGTGGCTGCGGCCGATGCCGCCGGAAGCACGTCGTTTCTGATCCGGTATGTGGAAAACGCGCCGAAAGGGGCCACGATCTTTATCGGCACGGAAGAGAACCTGGTTTTGCGGCTGGCTCAACGGCACGCCGGGGAAAAGACCATCCTGCCGCTTCGGACCAGCCGGTGTTCGAACATGGCCAAAATCACAGAGGAAAAACTCGCGGCGCAACTGGCCGACATCGAATCGCAACAGCCGGTGGCCGTTCCAGACGAGGTTCGCGAACCGGCCAAAACGGCTGTGACCCGCATGCTCGACGTCTGCGCCAAACGGATGAACCCATGAGTTATTACCGTATCCGCACCCAGGCCCTGGTGGTGGGCTCCGGACTGGCCGGCTGCACGGCCGCCCTGACCCTGGCCGACAGCGGCCTGGACGTTCTGCTTTTGACCTCGGGCGAAACGCTCGACGACGGCAACAGCGCCCTGGCCCAGGGTGGCATCGTCTACCAGGGACAGGACGACCCGCCCAAACTCCTGGAGCGCGACATCCTGACCTGCGGATGGAGGCACAATTCCCAGCGCGCCGTCACCTTCCTGGCCCGAAAAGGCCCCCTGGTGGTCAAGGAAATGCTCATTGACCGCCTGCACATCCCGTTTAACCGCAAATCGACCAACAACGGCTTCCACCTGACCAAGGAAGGCGGCCACAGCGTGGCCCGCATCCTCCACACGGCCGACCAGACCGGCAAGACCATCATGGACGGGATGATCGAGGCCGTCGCCGCCAACCCCAAAATCACCGTGCTCACCCGGCGCACGGCCGTGGACCTTTTGACCACCCAGCACCACGCCGGGCTTCTGGAATACAAATACCAGTTGGTGAACCAGTGCCTGGGAGCCTACGTCTACGACGAGACGGCGGGCGTGGTGGAGACCATCCTGGCCGATTTCACGGTGCTGGCCACGGGCGGCGTGGGGCGTGTCTTTTTGCACACCACCAATTCCCGGGCCTGCATCGGCTCGGCCCTGGCCATGGCCTACCGGGCCGGGGTGCGGACCATGAACCTGGAATACATCCAGTTCCACCCCACCACCCTCATGCACCGGGCCGATCGGCGCTTTCTCATCACCGAGGCCCTGCGCGGCGAGGGGGCCAAACTGGTCAACGCCCAGGGCGAGGCGTTCATGAAGCGCTACGACCCCCGGGCGGACCTGGCCCCGCGCGATATCGTCACCCGGGCCATTCTCGAGGAGATGCTGCGCACGGACGAGGACCGCGTCTATCTGGACGCGGCCCATCACGTCAAAAACCTGCGCGAATACTTTCCCACCATCTACGAGAAGTGCAAATCCATCGGCATCGACATCACCACCCAGCCCATTCCCGTGGTTCCGGCAGCGCACTACTTCTGCGGCGGCATTCTCACCGACGTGCATGGCCGCACCAGCATGGAGCGGCTCTACGCCGCCGGGGAATGCGCCTGCACGGGCCTGCACGGAGCCAACCGCATGGCCAGCACCTCGCTTCTGGAATGCCTGTTGTGGGGGTACAGCGTGGGGCATGACATCGGCCACCGCTGCGCCAAGAACATGGCCATTAGCCGCAAGCTGGCCGACTGCATCCCGGACTGGGTGGGCGCGGGCCAGAACAAAAACGAGGATCCGGCCCTGATTTCCCAGGACTGGACCACCATCCGCAACACCATGTGGAACTACGTGGGCATCAACCGTTCCGCATCCCGGCTCATGCGGGCCTTCGAGGACTTGCGGGATTTAAACAAGCATCTGCACGACTTCTACCGCGAAACCCCCCTGAGCAAGCCCATCATCGACCTCTTCCACGGCTGCCAGGCGGCCTACCTCATCACCCTGGCGGCCATGCGCAACAAGAAGTCCCTGGGCTGCCACTACCGGGTGGACTGATCGCCAACCGGGCGCAACGCCTGAAAAATCCTCCCACCCACGCATAAAAAACGGCCACCGGAAACGGTGGCCGCATCATTTTCGCGCCGCGCCCTGTGGGGCCGCAGGGTCCGCCCGCTTCAATCCAGGGGGGTCTTGACCTCGGGATCCAGGCTCTTGGCCTGGGCAAAGTCCTCTCTGGCCTTGGACTCCTCACCCATCGCAGACCAGACCCGGCCCCGGTTGTTCACGAATTCCGCATCAGCGGGCACAAGCCTCACGGCCATGTTGTAGTTGGCCAGGGCGCTTTCCAGGTTGCCCTTGGCGAACCATGCCGAGCCCCGGTTGTTGTAGGCTGCGGCGTCAGCGGCGTCGAGATCGATGGCCCGGGTGTAGTCGGCGATGGCCTCGTCGTAGCGCCCCATGCCGAAAAGCAGATTGCCGCGATTGAAACGGATCACGGCCTGATCCGGCGCCAGGGCCAGGGCCTTGTCATAATCCTTGAGGGCGTCGGTAAACTTCCCCATGGCGGCCAGGGCCTTGCCACGGGCGGCAAAGAGCAGCCCCCTGGACACGGCGCCAAACCCGGCGTCCTCCACGGCCCGGGCATAGCCTGCCACCGCCTGGTCCAGATCGCCCTGCTCTTCGGCGGCCATGGCCTGTTTGGCGTCGTCAAACCCGGACGCGCGGCCGTTTGCCGCCCACAAGACGACAAGGGCCACGGCCGCGAGCGCGCCCAGGCGGCATCCCCGCACCAGGCTGACCGGGATCTCGCGCCACGCTTCGGTCATTCCGGATCATCCTTTTTAGTGAAGGCCGGTATTTCAAGTTCCTGGTCGATGCGGTCGGCATCGTCTGCGGAATAGCGGACGATGTTGCGCAGATGGTAGAAGGCGGTTTCGTCCATACTCTCAAAATCGATGGCCGTTCCGGCCTCCACGCTGCGCACGATGCGCGCGGCGATGCGGAAACGGATCTCCTTGGTCAAGACAAACAGCACGACGCAATCGGCCCCTGGCGTCAACTTGGGGTCGAAGCTTAACAGCACGCCCTTCATGCTGATGTTTTGGGTATGCACGAGGATTTTTTCATCGCCAAGGATCACGTAGGCCTCAAACTCCGCCTCAACCCTGCTGCGGCGTCGCTTGTTATCGTCCATGGGATCTCCTCACGGGAT
This sequence comes from Desulfolutivibrio sulfodismutans DSM 3696, assembly GCF_013376455.1. Taxonomy (GTDB): domain Bacteria; phylum Desulfobacterota; class Desulfovibrionia; order Desulfovibrionales; family Desulfovibrionaceae; genus Desulfolutivibrio; species Desulfolutivibrio sulfodismutans. Next base: position 810,502 of record NZ_CP045504.1, read on the forward strand.
GGGCAACGTGGTGGTCCCGGCGGCCTTTGCGCGGCGGGACACCGCACGGATGCCGGTTCGCGCCGCACATGGGCCGACGGACATGCCGACAATTCCGACTCAAAAACCAAACAAACGCGAAGCCCGGCCGGTTGTCAACCGCAGGGGCCCTGGGGAAGAAAAAATAGTGCGGACGACTCCGTGACCAGCGCCAGGACAGACGTGCCTTCATGTATATAACCTGATAAATACATTGATGTTTTCAGAAAAGATACTGGAATAGCCCCCGCTTGCCGTGTTGACTTCGAAGATCATCCCCTCTAGCATTTCAATGGAACCAGACATGTCCCCATGTATTCGGGAAGGATACCTTTCCGGGGCCATTGCAAGGCCACCGGCCCACACCTTGCCTATCTTATCCGGAGGAGATCATGCGCATCTTTTTTCGAACCTGCCTCTCGCTTTCCGCAGTCTTCATGGTCCTTGCCCTGTCTCTCCCCGCCCAGTCCGCCCGGAAGGCTCCCGCTGCAAAGGTGGTCGATCCCAAAGCCCTGGCCATCTATGAGCAAGCCTGCTCGTATATGGCCGGACTCAAAGGATACGCCTTCAAGGCCGATATCCTCGTGGACCTCGTCTATGATGGGACGGCAAAGATACAGATGGCTCGGACCATGGACGTCACAGTGCAACGCCCCAACGCCTTCAAGATCGTGACCATCGGCGACGACGTCTCCGCCACCTCTGTTTACGATGGAAAGACCTTCACCCTGGCCTTAGACGACAGGAGCCTCTACAATCAACTGCCTGCCTCGTTGGACAACGACGCACTGGTCGATCTTTTGAGCGAAAAATACAGCCTCGACTCACCCCTGGGCGACATGCTTCGCAACGAGACCTGCGCCAAGGTGGACTATCTTTCCCTCACCTCTCTCGGCATGGGCTTTGTCGGACAGACACGCTGCCACCATCTGTTCTTCCAGGGAACCGATATGGATTGGCAGTTGTGGATTGAAGAGGGTCAAAAGCCCCTTTTACGCAAAATGGTCATCACCGAGAAATTCATGCCGCTGGCCCCCCAGTTTTCAGCCGTTTTGAGGGACTGGCAGTTTGCGGACTACGCCGCCTCGGTCTTTGCCTTCACGCCAGCGCCGCATTTCACCCGTGACGAAAACATGTTCATGCACCTGAAGCTGGAAAGGCAAGGGGGCGGACATGCCGTCAAGTAATCCGTCACGTACACGACGCCTGGGATTTCTTGGCCTTGCCGCATTGCTTGCCCTGGCCCTGGTCCTGAGCGGCGACTGGCTCACCCCCTTGCTCGCCGATGCGCGCGGCGGCGGCCGCGGCGGCGGAGGCGGAGGTGGTCGCGGCGGCGGTTTCCAGGCCCCGCGCGGCAACGTCGGACGGCCCGGCGGCCCTGGCGGCCCCGGAAACGTCGGACGGCCCGGCGGCCCCGGCGGTCCCGGCAATATCGGACGGCCCGGCGGTCCTGGCGGCCCCGGAAACGTCGGACGGCCCGGCGGCCCTGGCGTCCCCGGCGGTCCCGGCAATATCGGACGGCCCGGCGGTCCTGGCGGCCCCGGAAACGTCGGACGGCCCGGCGGCCCTGGCGTCCCCGGCGGTCCCCCGCCCCGAGGCCAGGTCGCCCGCCCGCCCGCTCCCGGGTATCGCCCACCGGCGCCAGGGCGCCCCTATCCGGCGCCTGTGCCGGTTCCGGTGCCCGTGCCGGTTCCGCCACCCTACTACGGGGGGTATTACGGCCCGTCGTCCGGCAGCGTCGCCGCCGGAATCGCCATCGGGGCTATGCTGACGGTCCTGCCGGCAACGGCCATCGCCATCTCCAACTCGGCGAATCAGACCATCTACCGGGACGGCGGCCAGTGCTTCCTGGAAACCTATGATGGCGGCGCAAAGGTCTACAAGGCCATTCCCTGCCCCTAATTCGCCGCCAAGCGCACAAACGCCCTCCGGCGGCACGGATTTTCCCCGTGCCGCCGGACAGAGCGGTCATCCCGCAAACACCACGAACCCGGACATGACGGGCCAAGCGCGCCGGATGCGGCGCACGCCCTCCCCTCACGCCAGGAAAGATGAAATGCCGACTAATCGTCCTCGTTTTCAGGAAGGATCATGACCACCACGTCGTCGATCTCGGAGAGCTTGCGCAAGGTCCGTTGATCCTTGGCCCCGCCCGACAGAAACATGGTGCCGCTGAAGCGTTGCGTGAAGTTTTCCTGCAACTCCTCGGGACGGACATACCGCAGTTTGCCCGCCGAAATCATGAGCATGTTGCCCTGGCCCTTGGGATTGGGCACCAGGATGCACTTGCGCCCCTTGATACGGCCTCCCCGGATGAGCCCCCGGACGGCCTGCAGGAGTTGCTCCTCGTCCACGGGCTTGGGCAGGACGACATCGCCCCCGGCCTGGCTCCGATAGGGATAGGCGGACAGCACCACCACGGGGATGTTTTCGGTGGCCGGATTCTCCCGAAGGCGGCGTATGGCCTCGCTGCCTTCCATGCCCGGCATCATCAGATCCATGACGATGCACCGGGGCAGCATTTCCTCGGCCGCCGCAAGCGCCGACTGGCCATCCCCGACGGTGACAATGCGAAATCCGTCATCCCGAAAAAGCTGTTCCAGATAGTCGCGGATACCCGGACTGTCATCCACGGCGAGAATGAGCGGATCGGCTTCGTCGCCGCCGTCCGAGGGCACCCCCGTGAGAATTGCCCCATACCCGCTGCGTGACGGCTGTGCGGCAGGCAGGCGGAACTTGAACGCGCTGCCCTGGCCTGGTTCGGATTCGACCCAGATGCGGCCGCCGTAATGCTGGATGATTTCCTTGCAGATGGCCAGCCCAAGCCCTGTCCCCTCGGAATTCCCTTCGGCGCTGCACCGCTCAACTTGCTGGAATTTATCGAAAACCTTATGCAGCGACTGGGGTGGGATGCCCCTTCCGGTATCTGCGACCTGAATCTCGACGAATGCGTCGTCGATGCTGGCCGCCGACACCGTGACCGAGCCCGCGTCGGTGAATTTGGCGGCGTTGGACAGCAGGTTGACCATGACCTGGAGCATGCGGTCCATGTCTACGAAGACCTGCGGCAGCCCCTCGGCCACATGGGTTCGCAGCTCCACCCCGGGTTTGGCTTCAAACTGCCCGCGCACGGCATGGCAGGCATGGAGCACGAAATCGGTCACCGGGATAAGCTTGTCGCGCCACTCGACCCTTCCGGCCTCGATCTTGGTCAAATCCAAAAAGTCGTTGATCAACCGCGTCATGCGCTCCCCTTCCTGGGTCATGACCTCCAGGTTGCGGGAAATGCGCTGGCTGAACTTCAAAAGCGAAGGGCTGTCGCCGACAAGAGGGGCGAAGCGTTCGGTAAAGATGCGGCCGGTGATCTTGGCAAACCCCAGAAGCGAGGTCAGCGGGGTACGGAGTTCGTGGGAAACGGAGCTCAAAAACGCCGACTTCATTTCGTCGAGGTGTCGCAGTTGTTGATTGGAATATTCAAGTTCCTCGTTTTTGCGGACCAGTTGGCGGGTGCGCTTGCGGACCATGAACTCCAGTTGCGCGTACCGCTTGACCAGGGTGGCCACGAGATCGGTCTGGGTGATGAGACCCAAAAGTCGGCCAGAATCGTCGGTGACGGCCTGGTGTCTGACGCCGAGGCTCTCCATCCTGGCCACGGCCTCGAAGGCGTAATCGCCCGGGCTGACAGAGGAGACCGGTGCGCTCATGACCTCCCGGACAACCCGTGTCCCGGCCGAATGGTCGAAGGAGACCAGCCGGGTCAGGTCGCGCTCGGTCAGGATGCCGAGAGGCCTGTCCCCTTCGACCACGAGCACGCAGCTGAGGCCGCGCTGCCCCATGATCCGAAGGGCCTCACGGACGGTCTGATCCGGCCCCACGGTCAGGACATCGCGGGTCATGACCTCGCCCACGGTCTTCATTTCGGACAGGTATTCCTCGCCCAGGCGGCGCATGAGGTCGGAAAAGGTCTTGACCCCCACGGCCCGGCCCTGCTCGTCCACAACCACCAGATGGCGGATGTTTTTCCCGCACATCAGGGAATAAGCCGCAAACATATCCTCATTTTCAGAGATGGTGACCACGGCCGCGCTCATGACATCGCGGACCTGATAGCCTGTGACGTCGCCACCGACCCGTTCCAGAAACCGGGCCAGATCGCGCTCGGTCAGGATGCCGACAGGCATGCCGCCCCGGGTGACCAGAAGGCACGAGATATTGTTGCGCCGCATGATTTCGGCGGCATCGACGAGAGGGACGTCCTGTGAGGACGTAATGACGTGGGTCGGCACGATTCTTATGGTCTCTTCACTTCCCATGGTCCTCCCAGCGTAGAACATTCTACACCCGGTCGGCGTGAGAAAATATGCCTGGGAAGCAGGCTCTCACTCTCTACGCGCCTTTGTCGCCCAATTCAAGCCTCGCTTCTGGCCGACGGCAGGATTTCCCAAACGACTTCGGACGCCACGCTGCAGCTGAAGTGAAAATCCCAATTATTTCATAGTATTGAGACAATTCATCAAGGTCATTCGCAGAGGTCTTTCACCCAATAGCGGTTGCCGCCCGTGCATTTCGCCTCTTCCAGACCAATCGAAAAGGCCACGTATTCGCAGCAATATTTTCTCGACGATAAACCTGCCTTGGTGTAGACGTAATGCAGAACCCTCTTCGATGTATTTCAAATATGCACTTTCCCGTTTCGCCTGTACAATGCCATGATTTATATAGGAACTCATGTTGAATCGACGCTGTAAATTCCTTTACGCTGGTGTTGCGGCCCTTTCCATATGGTCCTACGTGATCTATTTCTCCTATGGGCACACGCTGGGAATCCAAAGAGAAAGCCTGTACTTACAAGCTGTTACAGAAGCCAGGATCGCTTTTGAAAAAGATCTCGCCTATCGGCTCTGGAACGCCCGGCTCGGAGGCGTCTATGCGGAAGAATCGGACCTTGCGCCTCCGAATCCCTATCTGGATATCCCCAATCGAGACCTGACCATGCCCTCGGGCCAAAAGCTCACCATGGTCAATCCGGCCTATATGACCCGCATGGTCCATGAACTGATGGCCGAGGGGACAGGCCTCAAAGGACACATCACGAGTCTTACCCCAATCCGCCCGCAAAACGCGCCTACGGAATGGGAGGTCAAGGCCCTGCAATCCTTTAGCAATGGTGTAAAGGAAGTCCATTATTTGGATAGTGAGAAGGATGAGCCGGTTCTTCGTTTCATGCGGCCCATGTTCGTGGAAAAGCCCTGCCTCAAATGCCACGCCAAGCAGGGATACCACCTCGGCGATATCCGGGGCGGCATCAGCGTGACCGTGCCCATGGAGCCCTTTGACCGGACGTTCGCGGTTTTCAGCAGCCAAGAGCAAAACCTGCATGTCATGATCTGGGCGTTTGGAGTCGGCTTTCTGGTCATCGTGCTTGCCGCAGTATGCTATCTTGATCGTCGGCGCAAATCCTCGGAAGTCGCCGTGCGAAGAAGCGAGGAACGGTATCGCTCCATTGTCGAGGAACAGGTTGATCTTGTGAGCCGATTTGTCCCGGACGGGACGTTTGTCTATGTCAATCAAGGCTATTGCCACTTTTTTGAAAAAAGCCGCGAGGCGCTGGTTGGCACGAAGTGGCACACGATTGTCGAGGGAAACGACATTCCCTGGATACAGGAAAAACTTTCGCGCCTTAGCCCGCAATCGCCGATTGTGACCATTGAAAACCGCGTCATGAACTCCAAAGGCGACGTGCGCTGGGTGCAGTTCTCCAACCGCGCATTCTTTGATGATGCGGGAACCATTGTGGAGATTCAGTCGGTGGGTCGTGACATCACCGAACGCAAGCTCTCCGAGGAGGCCTTGCAAGAGGCCAAGTCCCAGGCCGAAGCGGCCAGCAGGACAAAATCGGAATTTCTCGCCAACATGAGCCACGAGATACGCACCCCGCTCAATGGCGTCATGGGAATGCTCCAGCTTATCGAGGCGACGCATCTTGATGACGAGCAACGCGAATACGCTCATCACGCCCTCACGGCCGCCAAACGGCTGACGAGACTCCTCACGGACATCCTTGACCTGTCGAAAATCGAGGCAGGCAAACTGAGCCTGCGGGCCTCGCAGTTCGACCTCCGGACAGTCGAACAATCGATCATGGACCTCTTTGCCATGGCCGCCAGGGAGAAAGGCCTCGGGCTCACGTTTACCATCGACGGGAAGACCCCGGCGACCCTGATCGGCGACGAAGCACGTTTGCTGCAAGTGCTTTTCAACCTCATCGGCAATGCGATCAAATTCACCGACCATGGAGACATCGCGGTGGGAATCTCCCCGTTGCCGTTCACCGGGAACGCGTCATGCCGCATCCTGTTTACGATTTCCGACACCGGCATCGGCATTTCCGAGGAACATGCCCAGGCCATTTTCGAACCGTTTGTCCAGGGCGAGAACGCGTATGTCAGGAGCTACCAGGGGGCCGGGCTCGGTTTGTCGATCGTGCGACGACTGGTCACCCTCATGGGCGGTGAACTTGCCCTGGAAAGCACGCCAGGCCAAGGGTCGACGTTCTCTTTTTCTTTGCCCTTCACTCTCCCCGTCGAAAAGACGTCCGGACAAACCGACACCGAGCAGGACCGTGAGCCTGCCGCCGGATTCTTCAAAATCCTCGTTGTCGAAGATGATGCCCTAAGCAGGCTCTCCATCGTGCGCTTGCTGCAACGGCATGGGCATGCGGCAATTGCCGCCAATGACGGCCAGGAGGCCCTGCAGCGGCTCAAGGAGCAGGACTTCGACATCATCCTGATGGATGTCCAGATGCCTGTCATGGATGGCGTCAAGGCGACCAACGCCATTCGTACCTCTCCGGAATTCAAAGAAAAGTCCACGATCCCGATTATTGCGATGACGGCTTACGCCATGGCCGGGGACAAGGAAAAATTTCTGGCCGCTGGCATGGACAGCTACATTTCAAAACCAGTCGATATGGAGATTCTCAAAGAAGTCATGGCCAGGGTGATGAAAAAGCCGCCCACCCAGGCATAAGTCCGTCCCAAGGCGCCCCCTTCCCCATTCTATCATCATGGCGGAACCCCGCCCTCGCTGCCCCCTCCAGGAACTGAAGGGCCGCTTGGCAAGTTCATGGCGGCCAGGCCATCGATCCCCGAAATGATGCGGAGACTGGCAAAGACGGTGCGCCCCACTCCCCGGCCTGCTGGTGCAAACCGCGATCCCGATATGTTTCGGTTTGCCTTCCCACAGCGCCTCTGGCCTTTCCGCAGTTTGACGGAATATCGCGATTTGTTTGCCGGGCAGCGCCCCTCCACGGAGACATGCCCCGGGTAGTTTTATAATTATAAGGAAGTACGGCATGTTCCAAAAAAGGAGCACTGGCATGATCACTGCTCATTGTCCGGCAACACCATATGCAGCACAACCTTGAGGAGAGAAAACTATGAACGCCATTCGCACCGCATGTATCACCCTGACCGTCGTCGTCGGGATCGCTTTGACCAACCAGGCCCAGGCCTTCGACCTCTTCGGACTTCTCGACGCCCCCGACGTGGACACGACTGGCTCCCTTTTGGCGATCAGCAACGAACCGACCTATTTGGGAAACCCCTTAACGATCAGCAACGAACCGGTCTACAAGGGAAATCCTCTGACAATCAGCAATGAACCCGTCTACAAGAACACGCCCAGGCTGTCCGGAACGACCAGCATCATTCGACGCTAACAATTCATGGCATGTAACAACACACGAGTGGAACGCTGATACAGCGTTTCACTCGTGCGTGATTGCGCACTGAATGGTTCATGGCGATATATTCGACTCGCATCGTCGCCGGAGAGAAGTCAGGATCGGGATGCTCGGAAATATCTTGCCCCGTCCACTCGGCGCCGCCTGGAATCCATCAGCCATCCGCTCTCCAGACCGGCGTGAGAGTATCCTCGCAGCACTATCCGTATATCTCTCCGGCGCCAAAGGTCTTCCCCGTATCCTCAACAGCCAGCCGTTGCACACATACCATGAAGCATAACAATGGGTTGCGGAAAATGTGCAATATTTTGCTTGCACATACATATATCCTTCTGTATTAAAAAAAATGATTCACATTTCTACAGGAATGCTTGCGATTGAATGATTGAAAGTCCGTAATGGAGTGAATTTTCGATTCCCCGTTCACCCAGACACATACCATGAACTCCAGCAAGGAGAACCGGCATGCACCACGTCAGGATGATCATTTCGCGTGGCTTCAGATCGTTCCCAAAGATGCTGCTGTTATCCTCATTCGTTACAATGTTTTTTCTGTATTCCATGGTCGTATCGGCCCAAGCTTATAAATTGACCGTGACCGGCATTTCCACCTGCTACAACGACACGGCGCAGATCCCCTGCCCGGCATCCGGCCAGGATTTCTACGGCCAGGATGGAAACTATCGCATGGGTACGGCCCTGTCCTATACGGCAAACGGCGACACCATAACCGACCAGGTCACGGGACTCATCTGGCAGGCCGGGAATCAGGCAGGCATCCTCAACTGGGACAATGCCGTTTCCTATTGCGAGAATCTCGATCTGGCCGGACAGACGGACTGGCGGCTGCCCACCCGCAAGGAACTGCTCAGCATCACCGACGACGGACGCGTGGAACCGGCCATCAATCCGACTTTTCCCTGTGTCAACAACCTGTATTGGACCATCTCCAAGGATGGAGATCCCTATACCGCCTATCGCTATTCCGTTGATTTCAATGCCGGGCAGTGGGGAAAGTCATACATGTCCGTGGAAAATAACGTCCGTTGCGTCCGGGGGGGCTCCATCCCCGAATCCGTCTATGTCAATAACGGCGACGGCACGGTCACGGATTCCACCACCGGACTGGTTTGGGAACGGGCCGGAAGCGACGCCAACATGACCTGGAAGGACGCCCTGGCCTATTGCGAGAATCGGGACACGGGGGGCAAGACGGAGTGGCGGTTGCCCAACAAAAAGGAGTTGGAGACCCTGATCTTTGACTCGGCCGACGAAATGCCCATCTCGCCGGAATTCATCGAGCCCGCCCCCGGCCGCCGTTACTGGAGCGGTTCGCCCTATGTCTGTCCCCGCGCGGAGTCCTGGCGAGTGGATTTCGACGCCGCCAAGGCGAGCTACTACGGGAATCTCCGGTACTACATGTATTATGTCCGTTGCGTGTACAGCGGGGGAACATCCGCATCGACGGTCCCCGCCAATTCACTACTTCTTATCAACAACTGATCACATGCACGATTCCGCAGCATAACGTCATGCTGCTGGTCATCTGCCCGGTTCCGGCATGAACAGGCCTTTCGGTGCGCGGCTGCGGCGCCCTCGGGAGGGGATCACTCGCCGTTTAACAGTAAAAGCCCCTGTGGAACGGATGCGGCCAGGGGACCAGAGCCTCCTTCATAGGCATAGACCCACTCGCCGAAACGGATGACATTCGTCAATTGCGAGTACCCTATCCAAAAATACCCCTGCTCACCCCAGGTGGTGTTCCAGCTGTTCTTGCACAAGAAGGCGCTCTTGCTATCATCCCAGCCAACGACCAAGACAAAATGTCCGCCCCGATACGTTCCGGACACCTGCTCGTACACCCCTGCGGTGTAGTCATAAAAGTCGGAATAAATCACCATGCGGGCCACGACCGGCCCAGAGACGAACACCGCCGATTTGATCACGTCCGGAGTGGTGAGCTGGCCGGAGTTGGCATAATTCCAGGACGCAAACGTGTAGGGCGCCAGTTCCCAATTGGCGCAGGCATTGTCGCACTCGCCCATCGTGTTGGCATAGGGATAGCAGGCTTCCGTGCTTGTTCCGGTATCGCGCAAATAATTTGAGGACATGCTTGCAGTTCCCGAGGTGCAATCGCCGGCTCCGGAGCAGGACAGAGGGATTTGCTCGGAAAGATCGAGGTTCGTCCCCGGACGGTTGTAAACCCGCAACAGTTTCGATTCCAGGGCCGCCACCGGAGCGAACACATAGCAACTGCCGCAGGTTTTCTGGTCACGCACGGGCGTCACATAATTTTTCCCATCATAGTTCCGCCAGTCCAAGGCGGCAGGCAGCTCTGCGGCCGGAAGCGGGGCGCGTCGTCTAGGCACGGCCCCTTCGCCCTGCTCCGGCAGGCCGCCAGCCAACCGCGCCTTCTCCTCCGGCGTCAAACGGGAGACAGAGGTTTCCCCGGCCGTCCATGAAAGGTTCTTTTCGGCTATCAGACGCTGCAGTTCCGGCAGGGTAAGATCCTGCGCCATGGCCGGATGCGCCAGGATACTGCAACACACGCACAACAGGAATTTTCTCAGTATGGCTTGACTGAACATCAGACATCTCCAGGGTTGCCGTTTTCCTGGGCACCAGACCCAAAGCCGCCTCGCAGCATTGAACGTTCACATTCCGAAGAGAAACGAAAAACACCATGACCTCTTGGACTTTGGTCAAGCAGCGTTCCGATCTCTCCACCCATCCCGATCATGGCCAAGCGCCGCCTGGACATCCGTCTTTCGTGCAACGCCGCCGCCTGTCCCTCGTGTTGCGCCCCTTGGAAAATACGCCCCGCTAGCCACCGGCAAGCTTGGCCGAATACCCGAGTTTTTTCAGTTCGAGAACCAGGATATCCCGATGGTCGCCCTGAATCTCGATGACGCCGTCCTTGACCGTACCGCCTGCGCCGCAGCGTTGCTTCAGTTGTTTGGCCAAGGCTTCGAGCTTCTCCGCCGACAGGGGAACGCCCGTTATGCAGGACACGCCCTTGCCTTTGCGGCCCTTGGTCTGCCTGGATATCCGCACGATCCCGTCGCCTTTTGGCGTACCCGGCGTCCTGGAGCAGGCGCAACGGGAAACAGGGTGACCGCAGCCGGGGCACATCTTGCCCTGGTCGGTGGAATAGACCAGACAGGAATTCTTCCGTTGGTGCACTGCCATACAATTCTCACGCCCAGGTTGCCGGAGGCGGGTTTGATCGTCCAAAGATTCCTGAAATCCAACTACACTGGATGGGGATTGCAGATCAAGACCCATGGGCTGCCGGAGGCTTTAAAAAACACCGGCAGACGCCATGCGCCCCCTTTTTCGAACAACCTGCGGGCGCAAGCGAAAAACCTCGCCTGCATGATCGATCCCACGGAAGAATGCTGCACCACCGGGTCGGGCAACACGAATAGCCCGGCTCCAAGGTTCCCTGCGGACGGGATTTTCTTCAGAGCCGGGCCGCAATACCGCGATTGGCCAGCCTATTCTCCGTTCAAGATCAGATTGATGACCGGAAGAACCGCGTTTACGGCACGAGCCGTGCGCACTGGCCAGATATACCAACTGTCTTCCTTGATCCTGTCGTACATGTATCCCTTTCTGAAATCGACACAGAAGTTGTTGGCCCAGTATTCATAATAACTTGTAGAGGTCCAGTAATAGTTATGTACGGCCCCCTGGATGTACACATTGCTGAAGGGATGGCCGCTTGGCAGGGCCGGGGATGTATTTTCATAGTCCATCAGGCTTAACAATTCCCGGACATTGGGGACACGCCAGTCGCCGTCCTTGGAGCCGTCGCTCAGACCACAGTCGCCATGGGATATCCCGGCCACGGCCGAGGGCGTGGACGACCAGTATTTCTTACCCAAGGGGGGGGCGCAATTCGCGTTCTTGAGCCAGACCAACCCCGTAAGCCGGTCGGTCACCGTACCGTCTCCAGTGTCAACAAACCGGGGCTCAGGCCAGGCCGCGCCGGGCCGCAGATCGCCGTCCTGTCCTGTGCCTGCGCAGTCAATGACTGTCCCGGCCGTATTGTAGCATGTGGTCTGCCCGGTTCGGGGGATGGCCGTGACTCCCGTGGTGCGGGCTTTTTTGACCGCCAACACGTAATAGGCCCCGGTCTTGTCGTGATAATAAAAGGTACCCCGCCGAAAATCGATGGCAAAGGCCTGGGTGGGGCTCATGGGGTCGATCCGGTCGTTGTGGGTCGTGCTCGACCAGAAAAACGGCGAGACCTGATCTGTGAACTGCACGTTCAGGAAGGGATGGTTCGCGGGAAGTGCGGGTGCATAGCGATCATAGTCGAGCAGGGATTCAAGCTCGTTGATGCTCGGCAGGCGCCACTCGCCGACCGCAGACCCGTCGGTAAGGCCGCATTGACCATCCGCAAGGTTGTTGGCGAAATTCAGGGCGTTTTGCCAGGAGAACATCTGGGAGTTGCAGTAGGCATTTTTCAGCCAGACAAGCCCGGTCAGGTTGTCAGTCACTGAACCGTCCGCATTGTCCGTGAACCTGGGATCGGGCCATGCCACGCCGGCCTGGAATTCGCCGTCCTGGCCGGTCCCAGGGCAGGGGGTGGGCAGGACCGTACCGGTGTAGGGAATGTAGTAGCAGGTTTTCTGTCCGGTTTTCGGAACCTGCGCCAGGGGAGCCGCTTGACAAATGTGGGGGATGACAAGAATCGCCAGCAAAGCGAGAATGAGCATGTGCGCGGTTTTCATCGTTTTCCTCGTCATGGGTTAGGCGATGCCGTTTTTCCACCAAGGCCCCTGTCCTCTCGGCGGTTCATCTGATTTTATTCACAAAATAAGTATCGGTGCTCCTTTTCTCTTTCAGCACACTGTAAAAATACACAAACTTCCCGCAATGTCAAAACATACATGAATTTACAACGCACTTTTAACAAAACTCGCGTGGATATTTAAATAATTTCCCAGCATCCCTGTTCTGAATAGATTCCTGCAAGACTCATAATCCCAACATGTTCTTCATAAAATCCTTCATCATACCTATAAACCATGAAAAAGGCATTCGCACGAAGCCTGGATATACCGCTGTCACCTCTCAATCTCCTCCTTATGGTGTCAGTCGAATGGGGGCGCCTCCGATGACCGCTTCGTCACCAAGAAGGGAAAAAGTCCTCCGGGCGACCAGGATACGGCCAGCGGACCTAAAGATTCGCGGCTGTCATCCGAAAAGATGATAAACCGGGATTGTAACCAGGGATGGCCAAAATGGCTCTTTCCGACCTCGAACGATATCTTGTCTACCAGTCATCATCCCAGCTCCTCCAGCAGGATCTGATAACCAATGCGTTGTTGCAGGGCGGGGCGGTTGGCAGAGATTTACGAAATCTGCTCTTTTCTGAAAACGAAAGTGTAACCTTGACCAACCCGTACGATGAAGCGATTACAGGGACTTTGCGGGCCGATTCTCGGGCAGTAAAGCAAAATTCCAAAAATGTTTCCGAAGCTTCAAGCATGATGGGGATTGCGAAAGAAGGCGTTGCGGGCATCCAAACCGCCCTCGAAGAGCTGGCTCAAATCATTGACGATATCAATAGCGGAACGCTCAGTGGATCAAGCGCGACAGTGCAAGATAATTACAACAACCTCAAAAATCAAATTCTCGGATATATTTCCAATACAGAATACAATGGCATTTACATGCTTGACAGCACCAAATGGGGAACGGAACAGATAGACAGCAATGGAGCTGTATATATTCAGGCGTTCATTAATGATGGGTTCAAAGTGAACTTCCAAGCAGTCAATCAACTTGATTTCAACAGTTTGGATTCGACCAAACTGGCAACACCCGCTGATCTCAATAGCCAGAAAGCATTGGTCGACAGCCTCGCCTCAAGCATTGATGCCATTCACGAAATATATGAAAACAGGGAAAGCGGTTTAGCACAGCAGGCCGTGCAGTTGAATTCTCAGTCCGCCTTATTGGCGCAGGCAGCAGAGAACAGACGACAGTCGCCAACGAAATCCATGGAATCCATCTTGCTGGATTTTGTAGCAACGACAACGGGAACTCTGGTAGACGAGTCGAGTTGACTGTTGTGAAACCAGCGTGAAGTGGTTCCCGGAGTAGCCCCCAATTCAACCGGACATCCTGGCGAACCGAGGAGGTCGTGCTAGAGGTATGTCCAGACAGAGTGCTCACAAGTATCCTATAGTCGAGGTGTTCGGGGGCCAACCTGGAATCGCCTGGAAGGCGGATGGTGGAGCAACGTCTACTCGTTAAAGAGCAACAATTGGGATGGATTGTAGGAGGGGTTTTTCGCCGTTGCGTCATGAACGCATCGAAAGCGGAATGGAAAGGTCTTCAGCGCGCCACCAGCGACAAAACCGTTGTTGAAATCCACATACCAGGCTCTGTTGTCGTCGTGCACCTCGGTCGTGCCGGTGGTGTATTGTTCGGCGGCGCAACTGAAAAGCGGGTTGATGCGAGGACTGGTACGATCCGTATCCAGCAGGCTTTCCAATTCGCGTATGCTTGGCAGACGCCAGGCTGTTTTTGTGCCGATGGACAGATTCTCGCACCAGGCCAAGGCCTCTTTCCAGACCAACGGATTTGGACTCCCATTTTGTTCCCAGATAAGAGATGTCGTTGTATCGGTGATAGTTCCGTCTCCGTTATCGACATATGCAGCCACGTCGAGGGCGTTGCCTCTGACGCACCTCGAATAGAGCTGCCAATCCGTTTTGTTGTAATTATATGCCCCTCCGCCGCCAAAATAGACCATCCAGGCCGCGTTATCCTGGCCGACATACGTGGTGTTGGCCCAATAGTTTCCCGTCGTCTCCGTGCATTGGAATACCGGATTGATTACTGGCGGCGTGAACACCCTGTTGATGTCGACAATCGTCGTCAGTTCGCGCCATGTGGGGAGCCTCCAATCCGACTGCCCGGCAAAGTCCAGATTCTGGCAATGCCCGACCGCGTTTTCCCAGGTGCGCTTCGTCCCGCCATCGGATTGTTCCCAGACGAGTCCTGTCACCAGGTCGGTCACCGTGCCATTCCCATTGTCCTGATATGACATGGGAACTCGCTGGTAATTGCCATCCTGACCGTAGTAATCCTCTCCTGGCGCCGGGCATGCGATCTCGTACAAATCGTTATAACACTTGACCTGCCCGGTCGATGGCAGGGTGTAGGCATGCACTCGCGCGGTCATCAAAAGAACCGACAACACACCACACAAGAAAATTTGCATCGATATCCGTTTAAATACATTCGGATTCGTATGGCGCATATTCTCACCATGATGCACGTTATACCTCCTTGACTACTGGAAGTGAAGTATTTATCGTACGTATCGTTTCGCTCGCACCGATGTTATCTCATCGGTTGAGCCCCCTGGTTTTCCGAGCACAACCACTTCACATTTTGGATTGCTTTATCATTAAGTAAAATCTATCCAAAAATTAATAACCTTGCAAGAGGATATTGCCTCATAGATTGTAAAATACATGGCTGGCTCGCGAAAAATATATGCAACTAGCTGAATGGGATGAACATGACCTGTGATGACTTCCCCCAGATATCATTCCAATACGAATGTGCCCATCAAGATCAGGCCGTCTTGAGACTGTCCATCAGTTCAATCCATATGGACAAGGTTGGCGAGGCACGGCTCACGTCCGCGCCTTAACGAGCTTTGGGCAATATTTTCATAACTGTAATGATTTGTGGCGATCATTGTCTCAAAAATAACATAAACATTGGAGGAATGTTCACATGAAGACAACCTCTGCATGGTTTTCTGCTCCTTGTGACTGTTGCGACATCATCATCACAAGGAGTCATAAACCCCATGTCAGCAAACAGGCAACGAATTCTGCCGGTAGAGGTCTGCAGACGTATCATCGCCCTCATGAATGACGTCAAGGTGGAGTACGATCTTCTGGGGCACCCGCCAATTTCGGAGAGTCAAGCCACGATCGCCTGCCGCAAGGAATGCGGATGGACCGGCGCCCATTGCCGACCCATCATGCTCAAAGCCAAGGACCGCTATCACCTCGTGGTCACCACCTGCGACTGCTCGATCAACGGCCGCCATTTCAAAAAGCCGTTTGGAACCAAGAACATCCGTTTTGCCAGATCCGAGGAAATCGAAGAGCATTCCGGCTGCGCCATCGGCTCCAAAGGCTCATTGCCGCCCTTTCTGCCAGGGAACAGGATGGTGCCCCACTACTTCGACCTCGCCATCCTCGCCTCCGAGAACTTCATGTTTTTCTTGGCCGCGAACACGATCTCAGTGCGGATCAAAAGCAACGACCTCTATAAACTGCTCACCGCCTCCGGGACCAAGGCCTTCTGGTTCTCGCGCAACACGGAAGAACGGCTCGATTTCTTCCACCACGAGGAGTTGCCCAGGTTGCGGCTTAGCCCTCCTTCTTGCGTTTGAGCACGAGGATGAAGCCCCCAGGTTTCAGCGTCGCAGATATCCGGCGTGGACAAGGCCGCCGGGATGACCGTGTTCGTGAACCGTCAGATATGGCCCATGCTTCCTTGGCCATGTCTCCCAGTCCGACACCCTGCCCAGGATGGCGCTTCAGCTCATGGGCTCGTCGGCTCGAGGTCACCAACCATCCGGCCGCGGCCGCATCAAAACGATGCTTTCCAGGGGTGGATGCAAACTGGGTGTGAAATGCACCCAGTTGACCTATTTTTTGACCGTATTTGGCAACAATGAAAAAGGGCTGAAAACCACCTAAATGGTCTTCAGCCCTTGAATTCCTGGAGCCAGCACGAAATACCGTTGCATGCCAATACCGTCTCCAGATCATCACTCCAGGAGCAGGAGCAGAAGAGACCCTGGCGAGAATGCCCCATGCGGTCGAAAATACTGGATGCGATAATTCCAGATATCAGCCACATACACCAAACCATCGGGTGCTACCGCGACAGCTAAAGGGGAGTTGAACTGTCCGTCACCCGTGCCGTTCGTTCCCCATTTAGTCAGGAAGTTGCCGTTTGTGGAGAACTTCTGAATGCGATTATTCCAAAAATCAGCTACATACACCGAACCATCGGGTGCTACCGCGACACCCCGAGGATGCTGGAACTGCCCGTCATTCGTGCCTTCAGTTCCCCATTTAGTCAGGATACTGCCGTTTGCAGAAAACTTCTGGATGCGATTATTCTCACTATCAACCACATAAACGGAACCATCGGGCGCTACCGCGACACCATAGGGGGAATCGAACTGCCCATCACCCGTGCCTTCACTTCCCCATTTAGTCAGAAAACCGCCGTTTGCGGAGAACTTCTGGATGCGATGATTCCAATAATCAGCCACATAAACCGAACCGTCGGGTGCTACCGCGACACAAAAGGGGTAATTGAACTGCCCGTCCTCTGTGCCGTAACTTCCCCATTTAGTTAGGAAATCTCCGTTTGCGGAGAACTTCTGGATGCGATGATTCCAAGAGTCAGCCACATAAACCGAACCGTCGGGTGCTACCGCGACACCGGGTGTATTGAACTGTCCGTCCTCAGTGCCATAACTACCCCACTTGCTCTGGAAAGTGCCGTTTACGGAGAACTTCTGGATACGGTGATTGTCTTTATCAGCTACATAAACTGAACCATCGGGTGCTACCGCGACACCAGCGGGGTGATTGAATTGCCCGTCACCTGTGCCTTCACTTCCCCATTTCCCAACAAAAACAGGTGGCCCTTCCGACTGAGCCTGTCCAGAAAAGCCCACCAGCACAAAGATCGTCGTCAATGAGAAGCACATCAGACAAGCGTTGAGTCTTGCGGAAAATGTCGCCCCGATCATTCCTCCCTCCTCTGCAGCGTTTTTTTTACGCAACTCGAATGTCAAAACCAGAAGTCGATTTACTATCTATATGCCTCTCCTGCACAACATTTTCAAGTGGGAAGTGAACCCATAATGACACTTCTGATTCTTCTTACAGGGTACAACCTCTACGAAAACTTAGAACTTACTGCTCAACTCCAGGCACAAAAAATCTCACGCCCCTTGCACACTCCCCCCATTCGCCCCTGGTTAGAGTCCACGGAGAGAACACCAAGATAGGTCATCATCCCATTTTCATACCGAAAAGCATGGATGTCGCCTGTAGCCGTTCCTGACCAGCCCACGACAACGCCTGCGTCGTTTAAGGCCGCAGCCTGACTCTCACTACCATCCCCCCAAGGGTTCCCAGGTCGATGATCGTGTATGTCGGAAACGCGCATTGAGCCGTCCCGGGCACGACAACCTAAGAAACAAACGCGAGCAATGCGAAAAATAATAATTTCTCATGCATATGTGACATTATAATGAAAAATATATGGGGTCATTCCATGACATTCCTCATCGATGGACGGAGGATATTCGACACATAAACACTACTATTCTAAATTTTTTACGCTAATCGAAATTTAACATAAAAAACCATCGTAGTCAATGCAACATACATCCCGCCAAGAGAACCCTTTTCACCAACCAGGTGGCAGTGATGTATCTGGCTGCTCTCCCCACCGTCTTGTCCACGATCTTCAGGCGGGCCGGTTGGCGCAGTTGATAGGAAATCAAAAGGGCCTAGGAGGATTACCCCCTAAGCCCTTGAAATTCTTGGAGCCAGCATGGAGACTCGAACTCCAGACCTGCTGATGACGAATCAGCTGCTCTACCAACTGAGCTCTGCCGGCTTTCTGCGGAAAATGCTTGAGACACGCGGCATTATGGCCAGTCAAGGCGTTTATTGATTTGTTCGCATCCGCTCAAAATTGGGGCGAGGAGTTCGCCTTTTGCGAACCGTGCGCGCCCCCTCATTGCTCCTGCGCCCTTCCCTGTCGTCCCCTGTTTCATCGTCCCTTGAACAGCCTGGAGGTCAGCACGAAGAACAGGGGGATGAAGATGAGGTCGATAAACGTGGCCGAGAGCATGCCGCCGCACACGGCCGTGCCGATGGCGTTCATGGCCCCGGCCCCGGCCCCGGTGGCGATGGCCAGGGGCAGAACCCCGAAGAAAAACGCCAGGGAGGTCATGAGCACCGGCCTAAACCGGGTCTTGACCGCGCCGAGCGTGGCGTCGACGAGCGTCTCTCCCTGAGCCATGCGCTCCTTGATGAACTGGATGATCAGGATGGCGTTTTTCGTGGACAGCCCGAGCGTGGTCAGAAAACCGATCTGGAAGTAGACGTCGTTGGGCATGCCCCGAAGCGACGTGGCCGCGATGGCCCCGAGCACGCCAAGCGGCAGCATGAGCATGTTGACGATGGGGATGGTCCAGCTTTCGTACAACGCCGCCACGCACAAAAAGATCACGAAGACCGAGAAGGCGTACAACAGCGGCCCCTGGGCTGTGGCCATCCGTTCCTGATAGGACAGGCCCGTCCAGTCGAAACCGATGCCCTGGGGCAGCTTGGCGACGAAGTCCTCCATGATCGTCATGGCCTCGCCGGTGCTGTGGCCCGGAGCCGGCTCGCCCAGGATGTTGATGGACGGGAAGGCGTTGAAGCGCTCAAGCTTTGGCGACCCCATGGTCCAGTGGCCGGTGGCGAAGGCCGAGAAGGGCACCATCTTGTCTTCGGTGTTGCGGACGTAGAGCTTGTTCAAATCCTGGGGCTGCATGCGGTATGGGGCGTCGGCCTGGACGTAGACCTGCTTGACCCGACCGGCCTGAATGAAGTTGTTGACGTAGGAACTGCCGAAGGCCGCCGAAATGGTATGATGAATGGAGGTGATGGGCGCCCCGAGGGCTCCGGCCTTGTCCCAGTCCACGGCGACATGGTATTCCGGGACGTCATCCATTCCGTTGGGGCGGACCCTGACCAGCCGTGGCTCCTGCCTGGCCATGCCCAGAAGCTGGTTGCGCGCGGCCATGAGCTTGTCGTGGCCAAGGCCGCCCCGATCCAGCAACTGGAAGTCGAAGCCCGTGGCCATGCCCAGTTCCACCACCGGCGGCGGTGGAAAGGCGAAGACCATGGCCTCGTTGATCTGGGAGAGGCGCTTGGAGGCCCGCAGGGCGATGGCCTTGACCTTGAGGTCGTCGCCTTGGCGCTGGTCCCAGTCCTTGAGCTTGACGAATCCCAGGGCCATGTTCTGTCCCTGGCCGCTGAAACTCACGCCCGAGACGTTCATGAAGCTGTCCACGGCGTCTTTTTCCTGCTCCAGGAAATAGTTGCGGACCTTGGTCATGACCGCCTCGGTCTGCTCCAGGGTGGACGAGCCCGGCGGCAGGGTGGCCTGGATCATGAGGATCCCTTGGTCCTCGTCCGGGATGTAGCCGGTGGGCATGCGCACAAACAGGTAGCCCACCCCGGCCACGATCAGGGCGTACAAGACGAGGTAGCGCGCGGCCCTGGAGAAGGATCTGCCCACCAGGCCCACGTAGATGGACCGGGCGCGATAAAAGACCCGGTCGAACCAGCGGAAAAAGGGGCGCAGAAAGTAGATCACATTTTCCGAAGGCTCATGCCCCTTGGGCACGGGTTTGAGAAACGTGGCGCACAGAACCGGGGTCAGGACCAGGGCCACCACCACGGAAAGCAGCATGGCGGCGATGACCGTGACCGAGAACTGGCGGTAGAGCACCCCCGTGGACCCCTGGAAAAAGGCCATGGGACCGAACACCGCCGAGAGCACCAGGCCGATGCCGACCAGGGCGCTGGTGATCTCGTCCATGGATTTGGCTGTGGCCTCCCGGGGCGAGAGGCCCTCCTCGGACATGATCCGCTCCACGTTCTCGACCACCACGATGGCGTCGTCCACCAGAAGGCCGATGGCCAGCACCATGGCGAACATGGTCAGCATGTTGATGGAGAAGCCGAAGGCGCTTAGGACTGCGAAGGTTCCCAAGAGCACTACGGGCACCGCGATGGTCGGGATAAGCGTGGCCCGGATGTTGCCCATGAACAGGTACATGATCAAAAAGACCAGGATCACGGCCTCGAACAGGGTCTTGACCACCTCGTCGATGGCCACCCTGGTGAACGGCGTGGTGTCGTAGGGATAGACCACCTTCAAGCCCGGGGGAAAATACGCGCTCATCTCCGCAAGCTTGCTCTTGATGGCGTCGGCGGTGTCCAGGGCGTTGGCTCCGGCGGCCTGGCGGATGGCCATGGCGGCCGAGGGCAGGCCGTTGTACTCGCCCACGATGTCGAAGCGTTCGGAGCCCAGTTCCGTGCGCCCGATGTCCTTGACCCGGACCACGGAGCCGTCGGGATTGACGCGGATGGGGATGTTGGCGAATTCTTCCGGGGTTTGAAGCAGATGCTGGACCACGATGGGGGCGTTGAGGTGCTGGCCGGGCATGAAAGGCGCTCCCCCGATCTGGCCGGCCGAGACCTCGACGTTGTAGGCGGTAAGCGCCGAGGTGACGTCGGCCACGGTCAAGCTGTAGCTGTGCAGCTTGTCCGGATCGAGCCAGACGCGCATGGCGTACTGGCTGCCGAAATTCTCCACCTCGCCCACGCCGGGCACCCGGGAGAGGATCTTTTCCAGATTGGACTGGGCGTAGTCCCGCAGATCCACGCCGTTCATGCTGCCGTCTTCCGAGATCAGGCCGACGACGATGAGGTAGTTCCGGGTGGACTTGCTGACCTCGACGCCCGAACGCTGCACCTCGTCGGGCAGACTGGCCGTGGCCAGTTGCAGCTTGTTTTGCACCTTGGACCAGGCGATGTCCGGATCGGTGCCCGGCTCGAAGGTCAACTCCAGCCTAGCCTCGCCCGAGGATGAGCTGGTCCCGCTTAAATACAGCAGCCCGTCCAGACCGGTCATCTTCTGCTCGATGATCTGGGTCACGGTGTTCTCCACCGTCTCGGCCGAGGCGCCCGGGAAATAGGCGGTGATGGAGATGGAGGGCGGGGCGATGGGCGGATACTGGGAAATGGGCATCTTATAGATGGCCAATCCGCCAAGGGCCATCATGGAGATGGCGATGACCCAGGCGAAAACAGGCCTGTCCAAAAAGAATTTCGACAACATTACTTCTCTCCCTCACCGCTTTTCGGCGTCCGGGCATCGGCCTGGGCCGTCTGGCCCTGGTCAACGGGTGTGGCCTTGACCTCAGTTCCGGGCCGGAGCATCTGCAGGCCCTCGACGATCACCCGGTCCCCGGGGGCCAGTCCGGCCACCACGAGCCACTGGTTGCCGATGGCCCGGTCCAGGGTCAGTTGGCGCATCTCGGCCTTGTTTTCGGCATTGACCACCAGGGCGTAGGGGTTGCCCTTGGTGTCCCGGGACACGCCCTGTTGGGACACCAGGATGGCCTCGTCGTTGACGCCTTCCTTGATGATCGCCCGCACGAACATGCCGGGCAGGATCTCCGCCTGCGGGTTGGGGAAGATCAGGCGCAGGATGACCGAGCCGGTGGAGGGATCCACGGTGACGTCGCGGAACTGAAAGATCCCCTCCAGGGCATAGGGCTTGCCGTTCTCCATGATGAGATTGGCCGCGTTCTGGTTCTTCTGGTCCGGGTTGATCAACCCCTTCTCCCGGCGTTCCTTCAGCCTGAGAAGCTCGGCCGAGGACTGGGTCACGTCCACATAGATGGGATCGAGTTGCTGGATGGTGGCCAGGGCCACGGTCTGATACGCCGCGACCAGGGCGCCGTCGGTCACGCTGGACTTGCCGATGCGGCCGGAGATGGGCGCGGTGACCTTGGTGTATCCCAGATTGATCCTGGCGGTCGCGACCTTGGCCTGCAGGGCCGTGATGGTGGCCTTGAGCTGATCGTGGGCCGAGGCGGCGTCGTCATAGTCTTGCTGGCTTAAGGATTCGCTGGTGAGAAGCTTGCCGTAGCGCTGGGCCTTGGCCTGGACGCTCGGCAGCTTGGCCTGGGCCTCGGCCAAGGCGGCCTCTGCATTGGCCAGATCGGCCTCGAACGGGGCCGGATCGATCTGGTACAGCATCTGCCCTTCCGTGACGTCGCCCCCCTCCGTAAAAAGACGCTTCTGGATCAACCCGTTGACGCGGGGGCGTATCTCGGCGACCCGGAACGCGGAGGTGCGTCCCGACAATTCCTTGGCCAAGAGGAGTTTCTGGGGACTGATGGTGATGTAGGAAACCTCGGGAACTCGGGCTTGGGGAGGCCCCTGCTTTTCCTGGCCGCATCCCGCGAGCGTGAACAGGGACAAGGTCAAAACCGACAGTCCGCACCAACGTGACAGCGGACGTGTAAACGCATTCATGACTTGCATGGGCACTGCCTCCGGATGAAAACAAAACGACAATATCGGATGAAAGCCGACACGGCTCGAAACACCTGCATCGCATTCTCACATGAAATATCCCCTGAAACGCCGCGCGCCCGGGCACATGCCGGGCCGCTAGGGGATCAGGAAGGGATCGGAAACACTCTCGACTCCGTACCGGTCATGGACGATTCCCGCATCGGGGCCGTCGCAACCGGCCTCTTCGCGGCATGGGGCATGTCCGCGAACAATACGTTCCTCAGCGGCGTTCCACGCGTGAGGCCGCTGTGCGGCGGCCGCATGCCGCCGCGAAAAAAACCGCCATCAACAGGCCACCGCTCGGGCGAACAGATCCCAATTCGCGCTGGTCTGGAGCGGCAGGTCGACCTCCTCGGGTCTTCGCGCCCGCATCAACGCCGGCATGGCCACCAGCCCCAGAAAAAAAACGAAAATCTCATCGGGCCGGATGTCGGCGCGGACCTCCCCCGAGTCCTGCCCCGAGGAGATCAGGTCCAGTATGGCTTCGCGGAACATGCGGTGGTGCCTGAGCTTGAGATCGCGCAGACGCAAGTCCCCCAGCCACAGGGCGTCGGAAAGAAAAATTACCGGCAGGGCGCAGTATTTCTCCACGAGGGCCATGCTTCTCATGTTCACACGGCGCAAAGCGTCGAGAGCGGTCGCGGCCTCGGCCCGGCTGCGGCGGATGATATCGACCATGATTTCATGATGCTCCTCGAGAACGGCGGCCAGGATATCGGACTTGTTTTTGTAATGCCGATACAGGGCCGCGGCGGAGATGCCGACGGCCTGGGCCACCCGGCGAACGGTCACCGCGCCCAGCCCTTCCTCGACCACGAGACGAAGCGTCACTTCGGCGATCTGTTCCCGGCGAAGCGGGGATTCCATGCGTACGGCCATGGGAGGGCATGTAAACACGTGTTCACTTGATGTCAAGTTGAGACTTCAAGCCCGATCTTAAGCTGAAGAACCCCGGCCTCGAATCCGCTCGGCGCATCTCTTGAGGCCTGGCAAGCCGAAGTCGGGGGAGGAAAGGCTCGGGGCACATATTCAGAAAATGACGACGGCCGCGCCCGCTTGCGCGGCCGCATCAAAACGATGCTTTCCAGGGGTGTATGCAGACTGACTGTAAAATGCAGTCAGTTCGGCTAAAATTCGGTCATTTTTGAGAGGATCGAAAAAGGGCTGAAAACCACCTAAATGGTCTTCAGCCCTTGAAATTCCTGGAGCCAGCATGGAGACTCGAACTCCAGACCTGCTGATTACGAAGAGACAAAAGTTGGCTATTAAGCTAGAATTTATAGCTTATTTAAAAAAATCGACCCCGATTATGTTGGTAAACCGCCAACTGATTCTGCCCCCTCCAAACGGGGTGGTTGGCGGTTGGTTGGCTGAGTTGTTGGCTGCCCTGGATCAGCATCTTCCCACGATTTTCAGGAAAGCCTGCTTGATCCCCTCGACTTCAGGGCGGAGCGGCTCAATGGTTATCCCCAACCCCCTCAGGAGTTGTCGTAGCTGACATGGCTTGGCGGTTGCTCAAACACTGCCCGAATTCTCACTCTGACAAAAGTAAAAGCGTGAGCCCCCCTTGAACCGGAGGGGGGGGGCTGGGAAGAGCCAGGAAGGCATGACGGATGCCGTCGTGCGTCATCCCGCTCCCAACGATACTGCCGGAATCAGAAATCGCGAGGGCGCTCTCCAGGCTTGCGAAGGGACTGCTCCCTGTAATGCGCGTGGCAAGTTCCATCATGACGCCTTGAGCATAGACAAAAGCCGCATCCACTCCCGAGGCTTTCCTGGCTTTGCCTACGATTTGCCCAGAAGCGTTTATCCCGTAAGCGAAACTCCTGTCGCCGCCTAGCGTTCCGAGGTCGTACAACTCCCCATCGCTCTGGCGCAAAAAGGCATGGGCGGGGCCGAGAAAGGGGTTCGTAAAAAAGGCGTAGCCAACGATCTGATCCGTGGCGTTGATGGCCGTGGCGAAGGCGTCATAAGCTGCACCGTCCTGGGGGTGGGGGCTGAACGCGTACAATGTTCCCTCAATCGGGTAAGTAAACGCCTTGCTGCATTGGAAGTTCGCGATAGTCGGAGGCTGGTTGTAGAGGAAGATGGCGCTTCCCACAATGTGTCCTAGGGGGCTTATGGCTGCGGCCTCACTTGTCATCCAAACCCAGGTGGCGCCGGGCGGCAGCGTAGAGGGCAGAGGATCAGGCGGTAACCCAATATTTGTCATGTTTCCGTTCGAGTACAGGAACGCCCGTGATCCCGAAACTGTATTTGCTTTTCCAACGATCTCGCCTGCATTGTTTATCCCCGTGGCATAGCTGAAATCTCCGCCTGGGAGTACTCCAAGATCGGTCATCACCTCGTTTTGATACAGAAAAGCGTGCAGTAATCCGGACGAAGTCGTGTAGGACTTCCCGACGATCTGTCCCGTATGATTGATTCCGGTCGCATAACTGTTCGTGCCCCCGGAGAGAACACCAAGATCGGTCATCATCCCGTTTTCATACCGAAAAGCATGGATGTCGCCTGTAGCCGTTCCTGACCAGCCCACGACCACGCCTAAATCGTTTAAAGCCGCAGCCTGGCTCTCGCTGTCTTCCCCCCCAAGGGCTCCCAGGTCGATGATCGTGTACGTCGGAAACGCGCTTTGCGCCATCCCGGGCAAGAAGACCCCATAAACACACGCAAGCAAAACGAGAAATAATAATTTCCCATACATTCGTGATCTTATGACCGAACACAAGCGGAGACTGTCCATGATATTCCTCCTCAATGGATGGAGGAGAATCAATGTTCAAATGCCATTATTCTACTATTTCCAACATTTTTAGAATAAAACACAAAAAAAAGGCATCGTCAATGCAAAATGCTTCCCGTCAACAGACATTTCCCCCTCCAGGCAGGGTGGTTGGCGAGAGGTTGGCTGAGTCGGTGACTGCCCTACCCCGCTTCGCCTGCTTGAGAATTCCAATGATCTGTACCTCGCTGAAACGGCTCTTCCCCATGACCATGACCTGCTTGGCCGAAGTCACGAACTCATAACTGGGATACCTTTGGGGGAAAGGTCAGCTCGGCTCACATCCGCGCCCTAACGACCATTGGGCAGTATTCTCTTAACTGGAGGGGGGAGGGAGGCGGACGGCGCTGCCTGCCCGACCGGCCGCGGCCGCATCAAAACGATGCTTTCCAGGGGTGGATGCAAACGGGGATACCTCTTAGGGGAAACGTCACATGCGCACGGAGTCAAACTGGAGTTCATCCGGCCAGGGAAGCCGACGGATAATTGTTTCATCGAAAGCTTCAATGTGAAGTTCCGTGAAGAATGCCTGGATGCGCACCTGTTCACGAGCCTTGCGAAAGCCAAAAAGATCATTGAGGAATGGCGACGGGATTACAACGCCCTTAGTCCCCATAACGCGTTTGCCGGTATGAGCCCGGAGGAATACCGAAGAGCCGCGAAAGGTAAAAAACCTGAAACAAGGAGTCCGAACTTATCCCTGGTATACTCGCTGGGGTAAGGTCATATGCAAACTGTCTATAAAAATTCAAAATAATCATTCACCTAACAAAAGATTGTAGACGGGACATATCCCTGAAAAATTATTTTTAGGCCATGCCAAAAAGGCTTTTTTACTATTAGTAAGTCCTCCAATAAATCCTGTATCGCTAATTGTCCATGCGACGTCAAAAAAATCATTATCTCTTTTTTCGACCAAACTATCAAGATAATAAAAATTATCATTTTTAGCCAGAACTGCTTGACATCCATAGCCAGGGCAGCTTTGTCCAACAAAGGAAAAGTCATTATTTACAGAAAGAAAAGAAGCATATGCCAAGTTAAAGCTGTTTTCACCTTTTTTAAAAGTATCAGTTTTTATATTATAATACCCATATTCATAACACACTAGCCCGCCTATTGCGCTAACATAAGTCAAAACTACTACACCGTTGTCAGACGCACTATGGGCATAAACACTTGATATTTCTTCTCCAGGTACAGGAGTGATAACAAAGGGATTGAATGTTTTTGTATCAAAATCAATATATCCATCCGACAAAACAATTGTATTGTTATTTGTAATGTGTATAATTTTTTTACTTGCCTCGCTATCAAATCGATTTTTTGCTCCATCCCTCAAGATTACATAAATATAGTAGTCATTATTATAATAACCCGGATAATAACCATAAACTGCAATTGTTCCCAGCGCATTTACTTTTCCATCACAAAATATAAACTTGTAAACACCTTCACTTTCTACATCTACCCAATTTGTTTCTCCATCAGCACTCAATCGGAATGGCTTTCTCCAACTAACACCAGAAGTATCTTCTTGCAACCCGACGCCATGAACAGATCCATCATCGAGTATACGAGTATCTTCACCAACAAAATGGATGTCAAACGTTTTATATTCTTTGCTTTTATGTTTATACAATGATAGCGGCAACTGGCTATACTGAGAAAATGACTCAATGATCACATCACCTGAATTGTTTGAAGATCTAACAGAACACCCATCTGCGTCTTGTACACATTGTATAATTTCGTATTCATATAAAATATTCGCAAATACTGCATTACAATTAAAAAAACATTGATGAATAAAAACTGCAACCAATAATAATTGATTAGTAAAATTATGATTTATCATGCTTTATTATAAATTTAACATTTACCAATTTGTCGCATTTTGCCAGTGATGGCACTAGGAGCAGCCATGTTACTTCTCCTGGTTTCTTTCGGTGATTCAGACCCCGCGAGATTCAAATATCCATGGAGTATTCTGCCCGCAAACCAAATAAATGCCTTTGTCTACCCCTGTGTAAACAGAAGTCGCAAATTTCTTTCATAGGCCATTTCACATTTCCGCCGGAGCCAGGATGCGCAGCACATCCCCCCGAAGAAACGCGCCCCATGCCTATATCGATGAAAGCATCATTTATAACCTGCCCTGCTTGCACAATATTGTCCAGTGGGAAGTGACCTCGTAGGAATTCTTAAAATGCGCATTGCAGGATAACCCCAACGAAAATCTAGGAATTCCTGCTCAGACCCAATCGAAAATAATTTCGCGCCCCATCCCAGCCGCCCCAGTCCCCATGCAAACGCACCCAGCCCCAAAACGGGCCGTTTTAGGTGTGGGGAGGCAGGCAAAGTGAGAAATGGCCTGGTGCCTGAATCGGACAGGACGAATACGGGCCGGATGTAGGACTGGTGCGGGCTAGGGAGGTCGCGGGGCAACCTTGACGGGACGAAAAAGCGAAATGAGAAAAATGGGCCGAAGAGGCCCTTTTTTTGCGCCCAAAGTGAGAAAATCATTGAGGCGGGTTGCCCTGATCGGCGGGCAAAATGATTGCCGAATCAGGGAGCGATATTGCCGCACAAAATTCATGTGGCGAGTTTCAACAGCACATCGCAATATACAATAAACGTATCACTGGGGCAAAAAAAATGGCGCGCCCTTTGACAGCTTGCGGCGCGCCGTGATTTTTCGGCACTGCCAATCCACAAAAACGACCTTACCCCGCCGCACCCACCTCCTGTTTCTGTCCTGGTGGCTCCATGCGCCGCTTCAATTCCTGATTTTCCTTTTCGAGGTCTTCCATTCGTCTCGACATCGCATCGCTCATTTCTTCGAGATGAGCGACGCGCCTTTCCATTTCCGCCAAAGTGCGGTCGTTCCTGACGGCCTGATGGAAGGCGTTGATATTGCTGGCTAAAGCTGTCCGGTAGATCGTGTCGGACTCCAGAATTTCGACAGTTTTGGTTATCATGTCCGACATTTTAAAGTCTTCAACAGGGGAACAGTCGGCAGACTCCTGCTTCCCTTCCGTCGATATCGGGGATTCCTCACCCCGGCGCATCGGGCCATTTCCAAAGAAAAGCCAATCAGCCGAAACCTGATAAAAACTCGAAACATGTTCGATCCAGCCTGAAGGTATCTGCTTCCGTTTGCGAGCTGCCGTTATGGATTGCGGCTTGATCTTGAGCGCCCTTGCGAGGTCAGAATCCTTCGAACAGCCACACGCCTCGAAGATTCTTTGCAAGCGTGCGTCGAAGTTCCGACCTTGCTCAGGCAGGTCGGAACCATGCTCGGAACCATTGAAAGCACTACTCCCTTCGTTAATATTCATATATATCGCCATGTTAAACGTTACAAAGGATTTTTAAATCAAAATTTGTTCGGAACTCAAATTTTAGCTTGCATACACAAAAATTCTCGCTTAAAAATTGGTCGTCAACTGTCACAAAGTTGACCGTTTCACCTTATTTCTAGTCGGGAAATCAGGGGCTGGCAATGGCAAAAAATGTGCGCAAAATGGACACCGGCCTAGTGCAACTCTCGTTGCCCTTGTCCAGCCTGCCTACGGCGGGACTCCCGGCCGGGAGTCTGCGCCGCCAGGAGGCTGTCCATGAGGCGTTTCGCGCCGTCCTCGCAACATCCGGCCTGACGCCGGAATACGTGGCCTCCGAGCTTTCCCGCCTGACCGGCAATTCCATCAGCGTCCACCACATCAACAACTGGACCGCCGAATCCAAGATCGGCGAGCGGCACATCCCGCTCGACTATCTCCCGGCATTGACGGCCATCCTGCGGGACAGCCGACTTATTCAAGCGGTCATGCCGACGGGTTGGACGGCGCTTACGCCCGAGGACGCGGCGGTTTTCGAGCTGGGCAAGGTTGTGGTCGAAGAGCGCCGCCGTGGCCGCAAGAAACGTGAACTGTGGGAGCGGATCAATGGTTCAGGGGCGTAGGGTCAAGGCCTGGATGGTCCGTCGGGGGTTGCGCGTGACGGATGTGGCGCAGGGGGCCGGCGTGGACAAATCCTACGTGAGCCATTTTCTGGCGGGTCGAAGGCGTGGACGTGTTGTTCGCGAATACCTGATCCGGATCGGATGTCCGGCGACCTTCCTGGGCGAGGATGTCCGGAAAGTTGCTTAAGCACCATCAACTGGGAAAGGGCAATGCAGGAAACGTACACGGCACGGGAGATCGCGGAGGCGTTAGGCCTTGGTGAAAGGGCGATCCGCAAGCGCGCCAATAAGGAACGTTGGTCCGTGCAATTGGCAGGGCATGGAAAGTCCTGGCGTACCATCGCGTATGTTGCTGCCTCCCTCCCCGCAGACGTCCGCGCGGCCATCATCGCCCACGAGGCCCAGAACCTTCCGGCATCTCCCGACCCGTCTGAACCGGCCCTGAGCGAGGCGCAACGCGCCAAGGCCCTGGCCAAGGCGGACCTTGTGCGGCTGTACGTCGAGGCCCTGACCAGGGCCCCGCACGGAAACAAGACCGCCGCCCGCGATGGATTCATGACCGCCTACCACGCCGGGGCTTGGCCACGGCTGCTGGCCTTGCTCGGGCGCACCTCCTGGAAGAGCATCGAACGTTGGAAGCTGACCAGCTCGGCAACCGGTTCCGCCCTGCGGCTGGCGGATACGCGCGGCGGACAACGGGTGGCGTCGAAGCTGACGGAGCGGCATTGTCAGCTTTTGCTCAATCTGGCGCGGCATCCCAACAAGCCGTGCATCTCCGAGGTGTGCCGGATGGCCCGCGAGGCCTTTAAGGCCGCCGGGCTCCCTGATTGCCACGATGTGACCATGCGCCGGTTCCTGGAACGCTGGTCCCGACAGAACTACGGGGAATGGATCTTTGCCCGCGAGGGCAAGAAGGCCTGGAACGACAAGTGCTGCCCGTACATCGAGCGCGACTATTCCAAGATCGCGGTGGGCGACATCCTGGTGGCCGACGGCCACGCCCTGAATTTCGAGATACTTGACCCCGAGACCGGCCAGGGGCGTCGAATGGAACTGGTCCTCTGGTACGACATGGCCAGTTCCTATCCCTGCGGTTGGGAAATTCTGCCCACGGAAAACGTGCGGTCCATTGCCGCCGCCTTTCGCCGGGCTTGCATGCGGCTCGGGAGCTTCCCCAAGGTCGCCTATCTGGACAACGGAAAGGCCTTCAAGGCGCGCTTTTTCACGGGCATCGACCTTTCCCAGACCGGCCTTTCGGGGGTGTTCACCGAGCTTGGCGTGGAACCGCTCTTCGCATGGCCCTACCACGGCCAATCCAAAACCATCGAGAGATTTTTCGAAACCTTCGGCGAGCTGGAACGGTGGGTTCCGTCCTATGTCGGGACCGGGATCGACAGCAAACCGCCTCGGCTCATGCGGGGCGAGAAGCTGCACCGCAAGGTGTATGACGCCTCGGGCGGACGCCCCCTGACTCTCGAAGAGGCCCATACGGCCATCGCCATCTGGTTCGACGCCTACGCCGAACGGCCCCAGCGCGGACATCTGAAGGGCCAAGCGCCTCGCGACGTTTTCGAGGCCGGACGCGGATCGGGATTGACGGACGCGGACATGCAAAAGCTGCGCATGTGCATGCTGTCCAAGAGCGTCCGCAGCATCGACCGCAACGGCGTCAGCCTGCACGGGAAGCACTACTACCATCCGCTTTTGCATCATCTGCGGCACAAGGTGCTGGTCAGATACGACGACCAGGGCCGGGATTCCATCCTGATTTACGACGAGGCCGGAAAGCAGTTCATCTGCGAGGCGACGCCGCGCAAAAGCGTGCATCCGGCGGCCCGAATCCTTGGAAATGCCGAGGATCAGGCCATCCTGGCCGAGGAAATCGGCCTGAAGAAAGCCCTGGAGCATCAGGTTACGGCCAACGCACGCGCATTCTTGAAAGAGGTGGTCCTGCCGGAGACGCAATCGCGGATGCGGCTGATCGAGGCCAAAAAGACCGTCCCTGCGGCCGTGCCTGCGCCGAAGGCCCCAGACGTGGTGCGCATCGAAGAAGGCAAGTCGGCGGCTCGGGCCAAGCTGGCCGAGGCCCCGGCTTATGTGCCCCCGGCGCAAATTCCCGCCATCACCACGGAGCTTGATCGCTACGAATACCTTTTCAATCTGGCTGTCCGGGACGGCGTGGCCTTGCGCGAGGCCGACGCCGACTGGATGGCCCGCTACGAGCAGACCGGGGAGTACGCTGCCTGCGCACGCGGCAGATACGAGCAATTGCGGCAGGTGTACGCGCGCCGCCGCGCCATAGCCAACGGGGGGGTGTCATGAAGTCGGTATTTATCGAGACCAAAAACGTGGCCGCGTTTCGTCGCGCGGTGCTGTCCGTCGAGGACACCGAGCGCGGCCAGCCCGGATTCGTGCTGGCCTGGGGCCAGGCCGGAAGGGGCAAGACCTTCGCGGCCCGGAACAGCCATGCCGAGCGCGGCGGGGTCTACCTGTCGGCCTGGGAGGCCATGAGCCATGCGGCGTTTCTGTCCCGGCTGCACTTCGAGGCCACGGGAGCCAAGGGGCCCCATGCCGCCCACGCCTGCAAGGTGCGGATCATCGAAGTTCTGGAGAAGCGGCGGATGCAAGGCGTGGCCACCACCATCTACATGGACGAGGCGGACAGGCTGCCGTTCGGCCTGATCGAACACCTGCGGGACATCCACGAGGCCACGGGCGCAGCGGTCATCCTGATCGGCGAGGAGGAACTCCTCGGCCTTCTGTCGCAACGCCGCCGCATCTGGTCACGGGTCACGCAAGAGGTTTCGTTCGTCGCGGCGGACGATGGGGACATCGCCAGCTTCGCCATGGAGGCGGCGGGGCTGGATCTGACGCCCCAGGCCACGGCCATGATCCGCACCACGTCCGACGGTGACATGCGTCTGGTGCGCAACATGGTGCAGCTCCTGGAACAGGCGGCCAGGGCGCGGGAGACGGGTCTGGTCGACGATGCAATGGTCGCGGCGATCCAGAAGACGAAGTCCTGGAGGCGGTCATGAAAAACACCCCGGAGGCGGATCGTGTGCGTCTTGTCATTCAAGGGTTGTCGGTCGGCGGCAAGCAACCCGTGCCCTACCCTCTCATCTACGAGGCCTTGGCCTGCGCTGACGAACCCGCCAAGGCACGGGTGCGTCGGCTAATAAACGAAATGGTCAAACGGCGAGAACTGATTCGGGTCGAGGATGGCGTCATCCGGTTCAATCCCGACACTGATGAGAAACGCCAGGGAGAGTTCTATCACCGCATTTGGCGGGCAATCAGATCGGCGAAACCCGGATTTTCCTACCACGACTTGGCCAGCGTCGCATGCGTGTCCTACGACCATGTACGCAAGTACAGCCAATGGCTGGCCGATGCGGGCTATCTGGAGCGCCACGGCATGCGCTCCCAGGCGTACCTCTTCCGGGCCACGGAGGCCGCAAAGAACCGCGTGGATACACCCTGGCCGCCTCGAAAAATCCGTGATCCGTTCGAGGCTGAAAAGCGGTCCTCGCTTGAGATCGTACGGCTGTTTTTGACCCATGACCTCTACCAGCCAGCCATCAAGAAAAAGATCGTCGCCAATTGCCGGGTCATCCTGGCCCGCTTTGAGAAGGAGGACGACGCCGATGAATCCGAAGCAGTTGATTGAGGAGGCCCTGGCCGAACTCGGGCAGGTGCCGGGTATGGGCGGGGATGTGACCGCGATCCGCGAGGCCGCGTCCCGGGCCCGGAACAGCCTGCGCCGGGCGCATGCCATCCTGGCCCCGGCCCGACCCGGGAAATTGCTGGATATGCGCCAACGCAAGGAGGTGCGGGGATGAGCGACAACAGCGAAACCGTCAAGGCCAGGCTCCTGGCGGAATTGACGCGTCACATCGGACGCCCCCGGGCCATCGGCATGGGCGAGTTGCACGAGAAGGTGCTCGGGCGGCCTGCGGGCAATCGGATCAACGGCACCCGGCGGCTGCGCAAGTTGATCACGGAATTGCGGGAGGATGGCGTGGCCATCTGCTCCACGGCGGAGACGGACGGAGGCGGGTACTACCTGGCCTCGCCAGGCGGCAGCGAATTCGAGCGCTACTGCGCGGGACTTCGGGCCGCCGGGCTGCGCAAGCTGGCCCTGGAGGCCAGGATTCGCCGCCGGACGCTGCCGGGCATCCTCAGCGAAATTCAACTGGAACTGCGGCCGTGACCAGGATGGCCGGGGATTGGCCGCCGTCACCCCGGCAATGCGACGTGGTGTGTACGCCGTGGAACGGCAGGCGATGCACCTGGCCGGACGTGCGCTGGCTGTCAGGCAAGAATTGCGCCTGCTACTGGGACGGCATCCGAGATGAATTTGCAAGGGCCTATCAGACGTTGCGCAGGGAGAAATGATGGAAAAACAGGCGATACTGGACCAGGGCGAAGAGCTGCTTGGCAGGCTGGCCAGGGCCGAGACGGAACGGGACGCCGTGGCGATGGAATACGCCAGGGCGCAGGAGAGCCTGAAGGCAGTGTATGCCGGAAAACTACAGCCGCTTGTCGAGAAGGTCAAAGCCCTGGGCAAGAACATCCCCCGGTTTGCCAAGAAACACCACACCACACTTTTCAAGGAGTCCGATCTGGTGACGCTGCCCTCGGGGGAGCTGCGTTACGCGGAATCGAAGGCGGTGGTCCACGGCCGGTCGGTCACAGTCGAGGTGCTGCGGGAGCTTGGCTACCTGGACGGCATCCATGTTGAAGAGTCTGTGGATTGGGATGTCCTGGACGGCTGGTCGGATGAAAAGCTCCTGGCGGCCGGGACCAATCGTAAGGACGTCAAGGCATACACCTGGGAACTGAAACGGGAGGAACAGTCATGACCAAGCTGGAGTTGATCATGCGAGTCAAGGCGCGCCTGGCGGCGGACCAAAAGACCAAACACGTTCACGAGGCGTCGGTCATCGGCTTTGTGCTGGACGCCCTGGGCGCGGAAGGCCGGTCGATCCTGTCGGCGGGCGGCGAGATGCCCCTGCCCGGTTTGGGCAGCATCAAGACCAAGGAGCGCGCGGCCAGAAAAGGACGCAATCCTCGAACCGGCGAACCCGTGGCGGTTCCGGCCAAGCGGACGGTGAAGCTTGAGCCGGGCAAGGCCCTGCGGGAAGCGTTGAACTAAAGGGGGTTTGACGTGGAAGACATCGACTTTGCGGCCGTGGCCATGCTGATCGAAAACCATTGGGACGAATTCGTCGAGCACAGCGGCGATGAGGAGTCCGCCCAGAAATCCCTGGACGCGGTGAAACGTGCCGGAGGGTTGGCCTAACGCGAAACCGCCCTGCGGGGCGGTCGTCGGACGGTGGCGCGTCCGGCCTGATGAGCAGCCGAGGGGGATGAAATATGGCCGAGTATGTGCCGGTGCCAATTGAGGCAGCAAAGCGGATAGCCGAGGACTATGACAAGGAACAGGTCATTATCATCGCGTATGACGACAAGCATCAACTCAAGCACTGCACAACGTATGGAAAAACCTTGCGTGATGCTGCTCTTGCCGCCGCTGTCGGTGCCCACTTGAAAGCATGGCTCGGGTTTCCGGAGGAGTACTGCAAGGTGCTTCCGGCGCGAGTACTCAAAGCCATTGAAGCATTCGAAGCAAATGAAGAGAAATAATGCGAAACCGCCCTGCGGGGCGGTCGTCGGGACGTGGCGGTCCCGGCCTGATGAGCAGCCGAGGAGAGACACATGGCCGTCGCATATTGCTTCACCAACGGAGTGGTTCGCATCAACGAGACGTGCCCGGACGGTGCGCTCCCAATAGCTAGTGGCGATGCGTGTCAACTCCAGCGTGCCGTCCGTGATCTTGCGGTGCATGCATGGGATGGCGTGATTATGCTCGTTCCAAACCTTGCCTTGGCACAGGATGATAGTGCGAAAGTGGCCGCTGTGCTGGATTTCTCACGGCGCGTCGAACAAAGCCTGCGCCGGGAGCAGTAGGAGGAGGTGTCGAATGGGCGGGTTCTCATGCACATGCGAGGAACGAAAGAAACCATTGAATGAACGTGCGTGGTTTGTTTTTAAGAGAAGATACCATTGCTCTGCATTCTCTGGATACCATGCAACGCGAAGCGATTACAGCAGTGTGAGTTGTAGGAGATGTGGTCGTGTCTGGAGAACAAAAGCAAAGTACGTCTTCGATTTACCAGACGGAAGGCTTTAGCGAAACCGCCCTGCGGGGCGGTCGTCGGACGGTGGCGCGTCCGGCCTGATGAGCAGCCAGAGGAATCACCATGCGCATCTACATCGCCGCATCCTGGAAACATCAGCACGCCGTCGAGATGCTGGCCGAAAGGCTTACAGACGATGGCCACGACGTCGTGTCCTTTATCGCCGAGGCCCGGCGAACTGAGGGGAACAATGTCGTCGCGGCGCTCGACAGAGAAGACTGGATCATGTCGCCCGATGGCGAGCGGCGCTTTCGCTATGATCTGGACGGGGCCTGCCGCTCCGACGTGGTCATCTACCTGGGACCGTCGGGCACCGACGCCTGGGCCGAGGTCGGCGCGGCGTATGCCTGCGGCGTGCCGATCCTGGGGCTGTGGGCCAAGGGCGAAAGCGCCGGGCTCATGCGCCGCATGGTGTCACGTTGGTTCACGGACTATCGCACGTTGCTGGCCAGCCTCGCTGATCGCGAGCATGCGGAGTTGTAGCCATGGAATGGCGCACCATCCCGGGATTCCCGGATCATGAAGTAAGCGACTCCGGTATCCTCCGCCGAGTAGGCGGGTACATCATGACCAAACACGGCAGAAAGTACCGGTTGTACAATAATGGCCACCACGTCCAGGAAGCATACTACCCATACGAGTTGGTCGAAATGGCCTTCGGCGCCCGCGAGAACGAGGCGGCTGCTGCGCCCGTGGAGGCCCAGCCTCCGGCAGCGACAGGGGGCGAGACCGAGCCCCAGCCGTGGAGCCCAGAGCTAAGAAGCGGCCCGGTCTCGATCCCCGTCCCTGCCGCGCCGGATGACGACAGGGACGTCGAGCTTGAGCGCGAAAACCGGGAACTGCGGGCGTTGGTGGCGGAACTTGAAGCGGAACTGTCGGTCTACAGGGTGGCGATCTGAAATGCCTGCCTACGTCACGTCCAAGCGACACAAGGGCCGCATCGTGCTGATGGTCAAGTATTCGCGCGGTGGCGGCGTCGGCCGCAGGATATGCGCCGACGGCAGCCTGAGCGACCAGGAAGTGTGCCTGGTTCCGGGTGACATCATTGCGGTGAGGCCACTTTTGCCGGGGTGCGGGCAGCACGAGGAGGAAGACCGTGGATAAGCCGACGCCCAAGGAAGGCTGGGGACAAATCCTGAACTCCCGCAAGGCGCATTATTTCCGGGGCGGACTGTCGCTGTGCGGGAAGTGGATGGCTGCCCCCCACGGCCTCGATGACAACGACGGTCATCCTGACAACTGCGCCGCGTGCCGACGGCTGCGGACCAAGGAGAAAAGCCATGTCTGAGCAGGCGCTACGTAAGGAAGCTCCGGTCGCACGGGCGAATTTTGTGAGCTGCGCGGCCATCTACAACATGCAGACGTGCATCCTCTTCGGCACGCTGCTCCCGGCCGCCGGACTCTCCTATGAGCAGGACAAGGAAGCGGTCCTGGATCTTTTCGAGCGGATCACGCGCCGCCGCGCCTCCTGGTCAAAGCTCTCCCTGGGCGAACGCAACCTTTCGCTCGACGCCCTGGCCGCCAAGCTGCCCGAGCATGTGGCCGTGGAGGTGCCTCTTTTGCCC
Organism: Desulfolutivibrio sulfodismutans DSM 3696; assembly: GCF_013376455.1. GTDB lineage: Bacteria > Desulfobacterota > Desulfovibrionia > Desulfovibrionales > Desulfovibrionaceae > Desulfolutivibrio > Desulfolutivibrio sulfodismutans. The sequence continues at coordinate 848,002 of NZ_CP045504.1, forward strand.
AAGCGGCTGCACGCCTGGCGCAAGGGCGATCCGGCAAACGGCTACGAGCGCCTGGACATCCCGGCCGGGCCGTTGGCCCGGCAAAAGCGCTACGTCGTCACCTTGTGGTGCCTGCTCGGCTACGAGCCCAAACGTCTCGACGCCCGGGTGTCCAAACAATTCGGCGTGGAAAAATTCGTGTGGCTGTCCGACCCGGCCGCCCTGGCCACCCTGGCCAAGGACTTGTGGTCCCGCTGCAAGCGGGCAGGCATCGACCCGGAGCCAGCGTGACCCGTGCCGCCACTTCCCGAAGACGAACGGCGCGCCCTGCGGGCGGCCATCCTGGAGCGGCACAAAACCGTCTACGCCTTCTGCAAGGCCTGCCGGGTCACCAAAAGCGTTGTCGTGCAGCTATTGCGCGGCACCTATCCCGGCGACACGGCCCGGCAGACGGCGCGCGTCAAAGCGGCCCTGGAGGCTGGCCCGGCCGGGGCGGGTGGCCCGGCCGTGACGCGGGCGCAACTTGTCGAGGCTCTGGGGCGCGAGGCCTGCGCCAAATGCCGGGCCGTGGACCGACGGCGTTGCCGGTTCTGCCGGGTGCTGTGGGAACGGCAGGCCGATGCCGTGCTCGGGCTTTGGGGTTGCCCGAACCATGAGTGAAAAACGCCGGAAATCACATGCCGTTTTGCTCAAGATTCAGGGCAAGTCCTCGCGGGTCGAGCTGTTTCCGGCCGAGGAATGGACCGGGACCGAGGCGGGGTTGTGGCGGGTGCGCATCGACGGCCGGTGGCATGTCCCGGCCGGGGGCGGGCACCATGAGTTTTTGAACCCGGAGGGGGTGGCCGCCTTGTTGGCCGGGCTGCTTTTCGGGGATGCGCCTGCGCAGGCCGGACCCGGAAAGGCCTGGGAAGCGGCCGGACGCGGGATCAGGCGGGTACGCGCGCCGCTTCGCTACGAGGGCGACGTGGTCACGGCCACGCAGATCGCCGCCGTCCTGGCGCCGCCGATCCAGGCCATAGACGGCCGGTTCTGGCTGCCGGTCATGGGCTACGACGGGCGTGGCTACGCGCTTTTGGAGGATTGCGAGGTGTTGTGACCGGCCACGCGGCCGAGGGGGGTGCTATGAGTGCGATTGAGGATGTGACACGGCTGTTGGCCACGGGATACGTGCCGTACCACGGCGTGGTGGATGGGTCGGTGTACGAGCGCCTGAAGTGCCTGCGGCCCAAGCGGGCCAAATGGTTCACGCGCGAGGCGAAAAAAATTTGCCTGGGTTGCTCCCGGGGCTGCGTGGTGGCCGACGCGATGGGGTTTGAATTGACATTGCCCGTTTCCGGCCGGGCCAAGCGGTTGTGCTTCGCGGAACTGCCTGCGGTGAGCGCCCGGGAGCTTCTGGACAAGAAGTTGTTTTTGACCGTGCCGGAAGCCGAATTCGTCCTGAACGTGAGCACCCGTAGCGTCTATAACCTGCTGGAAGAGGGGCGGTTGACGCGGCATCCCGACCCGCCCACGCGGATCACGTCGGCCAGCGTGCGGCAGGAGGCTGAAAGGCGGGAGGGCGACAACGCAACAGGGACTTACTGAAACATTGAGGATTCGTAATAGTCGGTTCGGTATACTATAAATTCACCATCACTACGAACGCCAACTTCAACTCTGATATCGAAGTCGATTGGCTTGTTCCCGAGTAATGTAAAAAGGTCACGCCCCGAAATTGTAACCCGATGAATGGTAGATGTTTCACCTGGTTTTAGCTTGTCAACAGAAATATAGTGGTCACACAAAATGGTATTATGTTGAACTGACGTCATTTTGCAGATTACGACAACTCTATCAAGAGGGACAGCTCCTGTATTTTTCACAGAGAAAGAGTACTCTGGGGATTTTGGCTTGTATTCGTTGAACCTGTTAAGCCAAATCCCTTTCGCCACCGGGACGATGGCAATGTCTAGTGGTTTTTTGGGGATAACGACAGGTGGCACAGCATCAATATGACGTTTTGGTTGTGCTTTTTCAGGTTGTGCGACAGGAATCGGAACGGGAATCACTGGAGTGGATGGAGCGACAGGCGGCTTCTGCACGACGTAAAAAGAGGTATTTTTAATGATCGCCAATGCAATGATCAGAAGCACAAGCCCTGCTGCCGCCAGTAGAATCTTCCGGTTGGCGGTTTTTGGTTGCGTGAAGCCGCTGCCGCAGACGGGACAGGCGAATTTCCCTTGAGCCAACTGTCTTTTCAGGTCGTCAAGCCGAAAGGAGACGCCGCAGTTCGGACATCGTATTTCGTCGCCTTGGGAGGAGGGTGTATCGTGTGGTTCACTCATGGCTGCATGCTCGGTCAGGTTTGTAAATAATGCCAACTCTGTGCACAGGTTAAGAGACGGAAAGATATTCGTCAACACATTGGGACTGGAAAGCTTGACTTTCGCCGCCCAGCATCATAACCGGAAAGTCCCAACCCTATGAGGCGTCCTGCCGCCTCTGCTCCGGTTCCCATCCGGCGCGAAAGAGCGGGCTTTTTGTTTTGGTCGCCTTAGCGGCCCCATTTTTGGGGCGGCACGAATCGGCGGCATGACGTCCGGGTGTCCGCGAGGCCCCGGCAGCTCATAGGGCTGGGGAGCGTCATGTCGCCTTTTTTATTTCTAAATCCCAACCCTATGGAGGCGCATCATGTCCCAACCCCAAACCCCTTCCGTCCCGGTGACCGTGGAATTCCTGCCCGGAGAGCGCCCAGCCGTCCGATCCGTGGAACTGGCCCAGCATTTCGGGCTGAAACACAAGAACGTGCTGCGGGACATCGACGATTTGACCCGTAAGCTACCGGAATCATTTTGTCGGCTCAACTTTGAGCCCACAGAGGCCGAGGTCGTTGTTCCCGCGTCCGGCGGGATGAGGAAGGACCGCGCCTACCTCCTCACCCGCGACGCCTTCACGCTCCTGGTCATGGGCTGGTCCAGCCAGCGGGCCATGGAATGGAAGCTCAAGTACATCAACGCCTTCAACGCCTTGGAGCGCGCGGCGCTGGAAAACGCCCGCACCGAGGCCCTGGCCGAGGGGGCGCGGGCGGCCTTGGCCGTGACCCCGGAACGGGCGGCCATGTTGCGAAAGGTGGTCCGCTACAAGGGCCTGGGGCTTTCCAGCGTGGAGATCGGCAAGCTGGTGGAGCGGTCGGACAGCGCCGTGCGCCGGGACATCGGCGCGGCCCGCAGGATGGGTCTGGTTCAGGAGCCGCCCCGCCGGGGCGCAGCGCGCCAGTCCGAGAGAGGGCGTTAGCCATGCGCGTGACATTAAGCGTCCTGGCCACCCCGGACGATGCGCCCGGCGAGATCGTGGAGCGGGTCGGCTCCCTGGCCGCGTTTCTGCGCGAGGCCACCATGGGGCTTTCCATGGACCAGGGGCTGGTGTTCTCGCCCCGGGGCGTGCAGGGGCTGTCGCTCTTGGCCTCGCTTATCGAGGAGGCCACGGCCCAGGCCGCCCACAACCTGAAGCGGCAGCGCCTTCGCGGCCTGCCCAAGCCGGAAGGGCCAAAAATCGGCCGACGTTCCGTGAGTTAAACCGCCCGCCAGACCGGCCCGCCTCCGCAAAAGGCGGGCCGGTTTTGCCTGAAACTCCGCGCACGCCCACGCACCCCCCGCTCACTGCCTCGCCCCCGCCCGTACTACTTGTGCGGCCATGCCGTGCGCCCCCACTGGCTAGCGTCCCTGCCTCGGGCGGCCGTGAAACATGCCCCACGGCCGCCCCGGTGGGGACATCCCGGGGCAACCGCAACCGTGCGAGGCCGCCATGAAGAAACTCCCGTTGATCTTTTCCGCCTGCCTCCTGGCCGTTATCCTGACCCTTTCATCCTGCGCCGTTCTGCCCACGTCCTCCGACCCCGCCTCCGGCGGCCTGAGCGCCGAACAGGCCCAGGCCGGACTGGAATGGCTCGATGCCTCCCTGGCCAGGCTTTCGGCCGACGTGGCCGTGGCCAAGGCCATTGCGCCGGAAAAGGCCGACGCCATTGACGCGGCCGTGGGCGGCTATCTGGCCGAACTGCGCATGGGACTGGCCACCATCCGCGAGCAGCTCGCGGCCGGACGAACCGGCGCGGCCGACACCGTGTGGCAGACCATGCGGCCACTTGTGGGCCAGGCCGCCCTGCGGCTCCTCACGTACGGCGTCGGCGCGGTGGCCGGGAGCTAGGCCCATGCAGCGCGGACACATGGGGGGACTCCGCAAAATTGCGGCGTCGGAAGTCGGCCAAGCCATGCGGAACATGCATCTGTCGTTTGCATTGGTCAGTCTGGCGCTCTCGACGGTGTACCTCTGTCGCCAGGACATGGTGGACGCCTGTTTCTGGGCCGTCAATTTTTACGGCAACGCCATCCTGGCCAAGCGGTAGGAGGGAATATGTCCATCACCTTTGAAGAACTTGTGGCGATGTTGAACCAGGCTTTGGAGGCTCGGCGGCCGCTCCCTGTCGTTACCCCGGCGGAACTCCCCGCGCCGTCTGCCCCGAACCAGGACGAACTGATCGTGACGATGGCCGCCAGCTACCAGCTCCCTGAGGACATCGTGCGGGCCATGGTGCTGCACGAGTCGGTCGGGGGCATCACGCATGCCATCCGGTTTGAGCCAACATTTTATGACAAATACATCAAGGGCAGGGAGATGAACTACTGCCCGGAGCATTGCTCTCATGAAACCGAGCGCATCGGCCGGGCCACCTCGTGGGGGCTCATGCAGGTCATGGGCGAGACGGCCCGCTGCAACGGATTTCGTGGCTGGTTTCCGGAGCTTTGCACCCCCGTTGTCGGCCTGGAATGGGGCTGCCGCTATCTGCGGCGGTTGGCGGACAAACACCTGGCCGAGGGCGGCTGGCCCACGGTCATGCGGGCCTATAACGGCGGCCCGGGCAACAAGGACAATCTCGCCAGCCCGTACCCGGACAAGATCCTGGCCCTGATCCCGGGCAACGTCTGGCCGGAATAGGAGAAGCGCCATGCCTGAACAGCCCCAAAACCAAATCCCGCCGACGGCCGTGCCGCCGCAGGTGGCGGCGGCCCTGAGCGCCCTGGTCCAGGCCCTGGCCCCGGCCACGTCCGGCCCTACCGGGCTCGCGGAACAGCCTCCGGCCGACCAGCCCACGCCCGAGCAGACAACCCGGGCCCAGGCCGCCGAACCGGCCCAGCCGCCCGCCCTCGCATGGCGGCATCGCCCCATCCCGTGCCCGAGGCCGGACCCGGTCTGGAATCCCGGGGAGACGTGCTGACCGCGATCCTGGCCAGAACCACGTCCGGACGGCTGCGGTCCCGCAAGCTGTGGACCATGGTGGGCGCCGTGACCACGCTTGTGGTGGACAACCTGGCGGGACTCAATCTGTCGCCTCTGACCCAGGGCCTGATCGCCGGAGTGGCGGCCGTGTACATCATCGCCCAGGCCCTGACGGACAGCGGGCAGGTGTGGGTCAAGGATGAGTAAGCAGCCGCCGTATCCCGAAACGCTCGGGGACATCACCTACGCCGCCCTGCGGCCGACGCTTGACGTGTTCGTGGTCACCTGGATCGGTGACTCGCCGTTGTCCCGGGCCATCCGGCATTTCGCCCCGGGCGGGTCGCATACCAGCATCGGGCTGCGTTTGTACGGCAGCCTGTTCCTGGCCGAGGCCATGATCGACGGCTTCGTCCTGTCCCGGGCCTCACGGCGCTTCCATGCCTACGACGGCGAGATCCTTATCCACCCCCTGGACCTGACGCCGGATCAGGCCGAGGCGGCAAAACAGTTGGCTCTGAATCTCATAAGCGCCCGCCTTGGATATGGATTCCGGACGCTTTTGGCCCTGGCTTGGCGCACGGTGCGCATGACCATGCGGCGGCCGGTCTGCTCCCAGGCGGGAACCTACATCCTGGTCGAGGCGGGGGTGATCCCGCCCCAGTTCACGGTGCTCTCGCCCGGAGGCCTGCGCTTTCTGCTGCCCCGGCCCTGGCGGCTGGCCCCATATTCCAAGGAGGGAGACCGGTAATGGATCAGGCCACGATTGCAGTGATCATCAAGGCCTTGGCCAGCGTGGACGCCACGGTGGTCTTGTATCTGGTTCTGGGGTTCGGCCTGACGCCGTTCGGGCTGGTGTGCCTGGTCATCTGCTTCTGGTGGCTCAACGAGCGCAAGCGCACCGAGAACGAGCGTAAGCGCCAGGAGGCCCTGTCGCAGTACCGCGAGGACATGCACAAGGTGCTCAAGGCCTATGGCGACGACCTCAAGGCCGTGGCGGCCTTCTACCGAGACAACGTGAAGCTGGTCGAGAGCTACGAGAAGATCGCGGATTCCTTGCAGGATACCGTGGTGCTCAACACCCAGGTCATGCAGAAACTCACGGACGCGGTCTGCACCAACCAGTTCTGCCCGGCCACCCGTCTGGCCAAGGGCGATTCCCCCCTGAAAGGTCCGTTGTAGCCGGAGGCAAACGTGTCTGAAATGCTGAAATTCAAGGGCCGTCGTCGGGAGCTGGAGCTTGCGGCCGAGGCGCAGCGTCTGCGGGTGCGCGGCCTGGTGCGGTCCCTGCGTGACGCCCTGGACCCCACCGTCTCGCCGGAGCACCTGCCCGGGGAACTGATCGCCTCCCAGGCCGTGGATCTGGCCGCCGCCCACGGCGAATTGCGGGGCCAGTTGGCCCAGATCGCCGAGATCGACCGCATCCTCGGAGGTTGATCCGTGGGCCGCGAACATCCCATGGAGGTCGTCGGCCGGGCCGAAGAACTGTACTGCGTGGACGGCCTGACCTTTGACGACACGGCCGTCCGGGCGGGCGTGGCCGTGTCCACGGTCAAACGCTGGGCCGAGCGGTACGGCTGGCAGGCCAAGCGCGAGGAGATACGCCAGGCCCTGTCCGCCATTCGCACGGACACCATCCGGCTTCGCGCCAAGCTCATCAACAACTGCTGGGCTCCCTCCAAGCCATGGACGCCTTTGCCGTGGCCAAGATGGAAGAGGTGGCGCTCAAGGCCATGGAGCTGGCGGACAAGCGCGCCGAGTCCACGCCGCCCGCCAGTCCCCCCTTGCGCGAGATCACGAGCGAAGCCGACGCCGTGGCCGCCCTGGAAGAGGCGGTCGGGATACGGCTTTCCGCCTCCTGGCCAGCCCGGACAAGGTGACGCTGACGGCGCTGAAGGAAATCAAGACGTGCTCGATCTGCTGAAAGACATGCGCGCCAGGCCGTTCCGGAGACGGACGAGGCCAGGAAGGATCGCGGCCTGACCGCTGCCACGGCGGATCGGATTCGGGCCATTCTCGGGGGCCAGGAATGAGCAACGCGCCGCTTTTGCTGTATCAGGTCCGCTGGAACCAGGACAAATCCCGGTCAAGTTCTGCGTGAAGTCGCGCCGTGTCGGCCTGTCCTACGGCGACGCGTCGGAATCCTCCATGCTGGCGGGCTTGCGCGAAGCGGACGGCGGCATGAACACCTATTACATCTCCTACAACAAGGAGATGACCGAGACCTACGTCAAGGACACGGCCGGGTGGGCCAAGCGCCTGAACATCGCAGCCGGGGAATTCGAGGAGGTCGTCCTGGAGGATGAAAAGGACATCCTGGCTACCGGGTACGCTTCGCCTCCGGCATGCGGTAACGGCCTTGTCAAGCAAGCCCAAGAACCTGCGGTCCAAGAAAGGCCGCATTGTCATCGACGAAGCGGCCTTTTGCGAGGATCTGGAAGAACTCTTGAAGGCGGCCATCGCCCTGACATGTGGGGCGGGTCCGTGGAGGTCATCTCCACGCACAATGGCGAAACGAACCCCTTCAACACTATATCCTGGACATCCGGGCCGGAAAGTATCCGTACAGCCTGCATCGGGTCACGCTGGACGATGCCCTGGGCGAGGGCTGTACCGCCGCATCTGCCAGGTGGTGGGCTTTTGTGGTCTCCCGAGCCGAGGCATCCTGGCGTCAGGGCCTGATCGACCTGTACGGCGACGGCGCGGGACGAAGAGCTTTTCTGCATCCCCTCCCAGGGATCGGCACGTATTGACCCGGGCCATGATCGAAAGCTGCATGTCCCAGGCCATCCCGGTGCTGCGGTGGACCCCTCCGGCTGCGGATTTCGTGGACTGGCCCGAGGACCGGCGACACCGCGAGATGCGGGACTGGCTGGACGCCGAGCTGGGGCCGATCCTGGCCAACCTGCCCAAGGACGTCCGGTCGTACCTGGGCGAGGACTTCGGCCGCACGGGCGACTTGTCCGTGGATTGGCCGCTTTTGGAGATGACCTCGCTTGAGCTGGTCACGCCGGTTGTCCTGGAACTGCGAAATTGCCCGTTTCGGCAACAGGAGCAGGCGCTTTTCTACCTGTGCGACCGGCTGCCGCGTTTCTCCGGGGGCGCGCTCGATGCGCGCGGCAACGGCCAGTACCTGGCCGAGGTCGCCCGGCAAAACTACGGCCCGGACCTTATTCAGGAAGTGATGCTGTCCGAGACCTGGTACCGGGAGCACATGCCCAAGCTCAAGGCCGCCTTCGAGGACAAGACGATCCTTGCCCCGAAGGATGCACTCATTTTGGATGACCTGCGCGCCTTCAAGGTCGTCAAGGGCGTGGCCAAGATCCCCGAGGCCCGCACCGGGGCCAAAGATGAAAAACGCCACGGCGACGCGGGCGTGGCCGCCGCCCTGGCCGTGTTCGCGGCCAAGACCATCGAATGCGATTCCTTCGAGGTCATCACGGCCTCGCCCTACCGGGTGAACACGCTCTTTCGTGGCTATGGGGGACGGTAATGCCGGGACTGTGGCTGTCTGATTCCGATTATATGGACCTGGACCGGATCATCCCGGCGGACATGCTGGGCGAGGTGGCGGTGCGCTCGGCGGCGTCGTGGCTGGGCATCCTGCCGGACCCTGACCCCGTGCTGCGACAGCGCGGCGACGACGCCACGGTCCTGGAGGCCCTGACGGCCGACGACAAGGTGTTTTCGTCCATCCAGGGCCGCAAGATTAAGACCCTCAACAAGTCCAACTACCGTTTCGAGCCGGGACACGAGGAAGACCAGGACGCGACGCCCGAGGCCGTGGCCCTGGCCAGGGCCATCACCAAGGATCTGGAGCGCGTGAATCTGCGTAACCTGTTCTCCGAAATCCTGGACGCGCCGTACTTCGGTTACACGCCGGTCGAGATCATCTGGCGGCTGGACGGCGGCGTCTACCGCATCGACCGGGTGGAGGGCAAGCCAAGGAAGTGGTTTATCTTCGACGCCAAAAACCGGCTGTGCTTTCGGGGGGAAGACATGGCCGAAGGACGGCCGGTGCATCCCTTCAAGTTCGTTTTGCCCCAACACTTCCCGACCTACGAAAATCCCTACGGTCTGCGCATCCTTTCACGCTGCCTGTGGCCGGTGGCCTTCAAGCAGGGCGGGGTGGAATTTCTTATGCGGTTCGCGGAGAAGTTCGGGCAGCCATGGGTGGTGGGCGAGGCCCGCCCTGGCGCGCTTCTGCCCGAGCGGCAGGAGATGCTGTCCGCCCTGGCCAGCATGGTGCGCGACGCCGTGGCCGTGGTCTCGGGCGGGTCAAAGGTTACGGTGCATGAGATGGCGGGCCGGGCCGGGTCGCTGCATACCGGCATCGTGGAGCTTTTCAATTCCGCCATCGCCCAGGTCATCCAGGGCCAGACGCTGACCCAGGACGTGGGCGACCGGGGCACCCAGGCCCTGGGCACGGTGCATCATCAGGTGTTGGAGGATTTCGCGGCCTGCGACGAGGCCCTTTTATGCACGGCCATGACCGATCTGGCCTGGGTTTACGGCCAGGTCAACGCCCCGGGCGTCTTGACGCCGGTCTTTGCGTTCGTCGAGCCCGAAGACCTCCGGGAAAAGGCGTCCCTGGGCAAGGATTTGTTCGGGCTCGGGGCGCGGTTCACGGCCAAGTATTTCGAGGGCTACGGCCTGTCGCCGGACGAATTCACCGTGGCCACGGACACGGCGGCGGCCGTTCCCGAAGAGGCCATAGGAGAAGATGACCAGGGGCAGGCCTTCGCCGAGGGCGAGGAAGGTGGACGGCGCCAGTACACGCCCGCACAACAGGCCGTGGAGAACCTGGTGGCCGGGGCGCTGCCCCTGGCCGAGGCTGCGGCCGCCGATATGGCCAAGTCCATCATGGACCTGGTGCGGAAAGCTGAAACGGCGGATGATCTGTTGCTGCTTTTATCCGAGTCCCTGGGCGACCTGGACGCGTCGGAATTCGAGGCCGTGCTGGACGCGGCCATGACGGCGGCCCAACTCGTCGGCGTAGGGTCCGCCCGCGACGAGGCCGGGCAGGCGGCCGGGGGCGGCGATGGCTGATCCCGGTGGATGGTGCTCGCGCCGGTGCCGCCCAAGGAGGCCGTGACCGTTCTGCGCGGCAAGGTTCCGGTCACCAAGACCAGTGCAGGCCATGGATGAGGCGTCCCGATCCAGGGCCTTTTCGTCTCCGGTCTGGCCGGCGGACATGGTGGCCGCCGTGCGGGACTCGCTTCTGGCCGCCCTGGAGTCGGGCAGACCCTGGCGACTGGAAGTCCGGCCTTATCAGCCAATTTGAGAAAAACGCTGGCAGCCTTGCGGTCACATCACTTGAATACGATCTTTCGCAATAATCTGGCCTCCGCGTATCAAGCTGGTCGCTGGTCTCATTTCAGCGTAACAAGCGCTTTTTCGGGTACTAATGTATGATGCAGTCGATGATTCGCGGACTCGGCTTGAGCATCGGGCGCTAGATGGCCTCGTTACCCAATAGATCATGATTCTGGGATGTCTGGTATCCTCCTAACGATCACTTGTGCCGATGCAGTGTAAGGGCGTTGACCGAAAGACAGTCAAAGCCCGAAGCCTCAAGGTTAATACTGACATCCCGCGCGAGGTGGAGACCGATCAGGGCTGGTCAGTCTCACCCCGAAACCGGGATTTGGAGGAACACAGGTAAGGACTGGCTGTCCGGCCTGTCGCCCGAGCCGCTTGACGGGCCAATCCGGACGTGCCATCTCCGACCTGGCGAAGCGCATCTGCCGGGGAGCGGCACGGCCTTCGCAGCCGGGACGATCCGTGCGCCCCCCCCTGGCCAGCCTGGACCGGCGGCACATCCTGCCCGTGGCCGCCGGGGACGTCCTGGCCGGGGCCTGGCCCCCGATGCCTACGTCAAGGCGTTTCTGGCCGAGTTCGGCCTGAAGGCCTGGATGAGAGCAAGGTGATCGCATTGCCCGGGTCGGCTCCCCGTGGTCGTCAGCAAGGGGTCTTTGTGGACAAGCGCACAGGGGATGGAAGTCGAAAGTCCGGACGCGCGCCCTACGTCAAGCTCTTGGCCCGAACGATCCAGTCTCCCTATGAGATATGGTCGGTCCCCGTGGAACTGTCCGGCAGCCCACGGCAACCTTGCGCTGATCCGCGCTTCGACGTGGCGGATACGGAAATGGCAGATTGCTGTGTTCAATCTGACGCGGTCGCGGCTCTGGACCGCAGCCACGGCTTCGTGCCCAAGGCGGGGCGGCGATGGCCACGCTCTGGCGCTACCTGGATGGTCAGCGTGTGGGGACGCTCGTTACCGGGAACCATAAAAAACACCGGGGAGGTGCGGGCTCCCCGGCTGGCGACGCGCCTACCGATCCCCCCGCCGGGACTCGGACACGCCGTCATGATGGATATCAGGTAGTCCCGCTTTCCCCTCCGGTCAAGACTGCCCCCGTGGGGGCTTCCTCTCTCCCTCGTCCACCTGCCCTCCATGCGGATCGGTGCGCGGTTTTCTAGACCTATTTAGACCTAGTCTAAACCCGGTCTAGACCTATGCCGGGACTCGGGCGTGGTTCGGTTCGCCCCACCCCCTCCCGGGCCTTACAGCGCCGCATTTTGCACGCACGGCCACGCACCCCCGACTCACGCCTACCATCGTCCCTGGATAGGGTCGCGGCCATGAACCTGACACCCTGGAACGAGATCGCCCGGGCCGAACCTGGATCGCCATGTCCGGCCAATCCGTAAACCTGACCGAAGCCGACCTGGACCGGATTGTGGCCGGGTTTGCGGCCGACGATCCCGACGGCGCGCCGCTGGTGTTCGGGCATCCGACTGTCGACGCCCCGGCATAGGCTGGGTGTCGGGACTGCGCCGCGAAGGGACCGCTTTGGCCGCTTCCGAGATGTGCCGGAGGCGGTCAAGGCTCTGTCGACGCGGGCCGTTACCGCAACGTCTCGGTCAAACTCACTCCGGACAAGGGCAGGCTGTGCATTGGGGCTGCTGGGGCGACGCCCCCGGCCATCAAGGGCTTTCGCCGGTCAAATTCTCGGCGGGCGACGGCTCACCATCGAATTTTCCAGCGGAGGAGACATGAACGAACTGGAACAGGCCCGGCCCGCGTCCGCGAGCTCGAAGCCGAAACGCCAAGCTCAAGGCCCAGTGCCGAGCTTGAGGGCCAGAGCAAGGCGGCAAAGGACGCCTCGCCGCGGCGGAAAAGGCCTTTGCCGACTACCGGATCGAAGAGCCGGACGCGGACGCGAAAAGCGGTTCGCCGAGCTGGTCAAGGCTGGCCGGCCCTGCCGGCGAGAAGGCCAAGACCCTGGCCTTCGCCGAGGCGCTGGCCGCCTCGACGGGCGACCTGGAATTCGCGTCTTCGGATGGCCAGACCGTGAAGTGGCCAAGGAAGAGGCCTACTGGCGCGAGCTGGAGCCCGGCCCGAAAACGGCCTGTGCCAGGAATTCGCCGCCCCGCCGGAAGCGGCGCATCCGGCGGCGCGGTTCCGGCCGATCTGGCCAAGCACGTCTAAGGAGACAGCCATGACCATGCACTCGAAAATCGGGTCGTTTTCCTATGATGATGAACGGGCCCGGGGGGCGGACATGATCCGGTGATCGTGTCCCGCAAGCTGGCGTCCGGGCTGGGGGAGCTGCCAGTGGGCCTGATCCTGTCCAGGGATCAGGCAGGGGCGGCCGTGCCCTACGAAGCGGTGGCCGCCGAGGCCATCGGCGCCGGGGACGGCACGGACAAGACCTTTTCGGCCACGTTGGCCAAGCATCCCGTGCAGCCGGGCAGCGTCGCGGTGTCCGACGGCGTGGAGGATTTCGCCGACGACGGCCTGGGCCGTCTGACCGGCGACGCCGGAGGTTCCGGAACGATCAATTACGCCACGGGCGCAGTGGCCGTGGAATTTCACGCCGCTCCCGCCAACGCCGCGCCCGTCGAGGCCGCCTACGACCGGCAGTTCTCGGGCGTCCTGGATGAGGCCGTGGACACGGCCCTGTCCGGGGCCGGTCTGGTCATCGTACACGGCTCGGTTCGCAAGGATGTGCTCAAGGTGGGCGTGTCGGCCCCGGCCGCGCCCTCGGCCGCCCTGCTCGGGCGCATGGAAGATCACGGCATCTGGCCTGTGTAAACGGAGGAATCCCCATGCTCGATATTCGCGGCCTGTTCACCAAAGAGGCCATCGTTCGCTATCTGATGGCGCTGCCTGTTTTGAAGACGCCGGTCATGGATACGATTTTCGCCACCCGCCCACAGCACCCGCTGCCCATGCTGGGCGTGGATGACGTGTCCGTGGTGGCCAACCCCCTGCCGGTGGTACGGCGCGGCGCGCCGTCCATCTCGGCCGTGTCCGAGTCCGGCAACATCGCCTTCTACGAGCCTCTGCCCGTGAGCGCCCACAAGTCCGTGACCGGGGCGGACCTGCTCAACCTGCAAATGCTGCGGGGCGACGGCCTGGAGGCCTGGGCCCGGGAAAAGACGGATCTGCTGCGCCGGGTCTGCCGCCTGACCACCGAGGCCCTGTGCGCCCTGGCCCTGACCGGGACGGTGGAGTGGCCCGTGCAGCTCGAAAAGGGCGGCTGGGAGGTCTACAAAATCGAATACGGCGACCCCTTGTCCGCGATTCCGGGCACCCTGTGGGACGCCGGGGGCGTCAAGCTCAAAGCCGTGTTCGAGCTTTTGACGGCCATGCAGGAGTCCATCCAGGACAACGGTTTCGGCGGCCAGATCGTGACCTGGGCCGGAAAGGCCGCCTATAACGCCCTGTTCGCCATTGCCGAGGCCTCGGTCACCACGGCCAAGATGCGGGTGGAGATCACTGAAAAGGGCATCGACGTGGGCGGCTACCTGGTGGAGCGGCGCAGCGAACGCAACCGCAACCCGCAGACCGGGGCGATGACGCCGGTGGTGGCCGACGACGACGTGGTGATGGTCGCCCTGGATGCCGGACACAAGCTGCCCTACTGCGCCCTGGACGATCTGGACGCCAATCTCCAGCCCCTGCCGTTTTTCGTCAAGCCGATCAAGAAGAGCGACCCGAGCAGCTACAGGCTGGTCGGGATGTCCAAGCCGTTCCCGGTGCCCAACGTGAAGGGCATCTGCCGGGCCACGGTCCTGTCCTGATCACGCGGTCCCGGCGCGGCAGCCGCGCCGGGACCATCCATGTGGGGGGGTGACGCATGGCTTCCTATTCCGATCCGGCCGATCTGGCCGCCATCATGCCCAGCCGGGACATTCTGGAACTGGCCGTTGACGACGGCCAGATCGACGACATCGAGGATGACGAGGTCGTGGCCGTCCTGGCCGCCGTCATCAGCGAGGCGGATCGGGAAATCGACGCCTACGCCGGGCAGGTCGCAGCCGTGCCCCTGGCCTATGTTCCGCCGCTCATCCGGCATCTGTCCAGCCGCATCGCCCGGTATCGCCTCCACGCCCGGCGCAGCCACATGGAGACGCCCAAGGCCGTGGTCCGGGACTACGAGGACGCCCTGCGCAACCTCTCGCGCATCGCGTCCGGAGCCGTGGCCCTGGCCACGGGGCCGGACGTGGAGACCGTCCCGGACCCGGGCGGCGTCCTGGTGTCCGCTCCGGAGCGCCTGCGGTTCGGGGACCGGACCTGGCGGAGGTTCCCCCGTGTCTGATTGGCGCGCCGGATATGCCGTCTCCCCAAAATTGGGGCGGCCGGGGCGTCCCGGCTTTGCGTGCCGCGCCGGGCATTTCGCCGACACAATTTTGTGTCGGCCAAGGTGCCCCCATGTCTGACTGGCGCATCGACGTGGATACGTCCCCGGTGGACGCGCTGCTTTCCCAGCTCGCACGGAAGCTGGCGGACTTGAGCGGTCCCATGGATGCCATCGGGCTCCTCGTGTCGGAGTCCGTGCGCGACAACTTCAAGCGCGGGGCTGGCCCGGACGGAGCGGCCTGGAAGAAAAGCCGCCGGGCGGTGGAGCAAAACGGGCAGACCCTGGTGGATACCGGCCTCCTGCGGTCAAGCATCACCCACCAAGGCGGGGAAGATTTTGTGGTGATCGGCACCAACCTTCCGTACGCCGCCGTGCATCAATTCGGCGGCCGCACCCAGCCCCGGGTCATCAGGGCGAGAAACGGCAAGACCCTGGCCTTCACCATCGGCGGCCGGACGATCTTCCGGCGCTCGGTCAACCATCCCGGGTCCGTGATCCCGGCCCGGCCGTTTCTGGGCGTGCGGGGCGAGGACTGGCCGGAGATCGAGGCCATCCTGACGGCGTACCTGGAGGACTGACATGGATATGGGGCTGGACCTGACTGCGGTCGAGGCGGGCATCCTGGCCACGCTTATGCCTCTGACGGAATCCCACGGGGTGGCGACCCTGAAGGGATATGAGGGGGAGCTGTCCAGCGTCGAGGATCTGAAGGCCGCCCTGCCCCGGTTGCCGGGAGTGCTTGTGACCTACGTCGGGTCGCGGCTTCTGCCGGACGAGGGCGGCGGCGGCCGCCTCGAACGCATGACCTGGACGGCGCTGGTTGCGGCCAAGTCGTTGCGGTCCAAAGCCGAGGCCAAGGAGGGCGGCTACGGGCTCCTGGACGGCGTCAAAAAAGCGCTGTGGGGCGAGATCGTCGCCCCGGGGCTCACCCCGGCCGAACTGACCCGCCGGGAGGTGGTTTTTCAGGACAGCGGCCTGGCCGTGTACGCGGCCACGTTTGAAATCGAACAACGGGTCAGCCCGTACTAGGAGGCAAGGATATGGCCATTTCCCCCATCAAGGAATCATTCAAAGGGTCCGGGCACCTATTGCTCGACATCTTCGACGCCGACGGCAAACCGACCGGCGTCTATCACCAGTTCGGCAACTGCACGTCGCTGACGCTGACGCCGCAGAGCGAAACCGAGACCCGGGAGTCCAACTATCCCGAGTCCTATGGCGAAGAGCTGGAAAGCATCACTCAGAAAAGACCCACCAAGTTCAAGATGACGGGCAACGACGTGCCGAGAAAGGTGTTGGCATTGGCCGTCTTCGGCAAAGACGTGGATTTCGAACAGGAGGCGGCCACGGCAGATCAGACCCTCGTCGTGACGCCCACGCCGGGCACGGTGACCCTGCTGCCCCACGTCAACGTCCTGGCGGCCGGGCTGGCCATCGCCCCGCCGCGGGTGACGCCCTGGTCCTGGGCACGGACTACGAGGTCGACCTGAAGGGCGCGCGGTGAAATGGCTGGAGACGGCCAAGGTCACCGGTTCGCTTACGATCACCTACCGCCACGGCGCGACCGAGGGCTATGCCATCACCATCGGCACCGAGGCCCAGATCAAGGGGCTCTGCGGTTAAACGCAAGAACCACACCAACGGCGCGCCTGCATCCTGGACATCTGGGTGCGTCCTTCACCCCACCACCGAACTGGATCTGAGGCAAAACGTTTCTGAGCCCCACCTTTGAGGCCAGATCCAGGTCATGCCCGCCATGACGAACCCGCGCTCTTGAGAGCTTCTAACATGGCCAAGACCAAGACCATCACGCTCCCTGTCCCCACGGACGCCGAGCCCAGGCCGTGCGCGAGTGACCCTGCACGAGCTTCGGATCGGCACGATCCTGGATCTGCTCGAGCGCGCCAGGACGGCGGCCAGGGCACGGACCCCTGCGGCCCTGTCCGAACTCCTGACCTCCGGCCAGGTGCTCACCGGACTGTCGCTCGACGACCTCAAGCGGCTGGCCCCGTCCGACCTGGGTACGCTCTGGAGGCCTTCCAGGAGGTGAACGCCGCTTTTTTGGCCCTGCTCCGGAAAACGGGATCTTGGACAAGGCGACGGCGATCTTCCTGGACGGGTGCGGCGGAAGATTGGGGCCGGCCTCTGGCGGGCCTGCTGCCGCTTCTCCGGGCCGGGCATTCCGGCGTCCGGGATACACCTGGACCGAGTTCACCCTCGCCCTAGCCGAGGCCGATTCGGCTGACTGGGCCGCTTCGCCCAGGCGGCCTGGCCGCGCGTCTGGCCCTGGCCGGACAGGACGATTTTGAGCGCATCCTGCAAAGCTTCGAGGGCTGACGACGTGGCGAACGACTTCCTTCTTTCCATCCTCATCCAGGCCAAGGACGCGGCCTCCCAGACGGTCAAGGCCGTCGGGGAGGCCGTGCGCTCCCTTGGCGGCGAGGCCGCCGCGGCCACCAAGGGCGTGGGGGGACTGGATACGGCCACGGCGGAGGCGTCCGGCTCGGTGTCCAGGCTCGGGCTGTCCGTGGGCTGTGGACCGAAGCGGTCAACGCCGGGGTTAATGCGGCGCGTTCGTTCATCACGGAGCTGAGAAACTTCGTGGTGGGTGTGGTCAATACCACGGATCGCTTTGAGGGCCTGACAAATGCCCTGGACACCATCACCAAGGGACGCGGGGCCGAGACGTTTAAGGAATTAAACGACTGGGCCAAGAGATGCCGCTGTCCACCGAAGAGGCCATCCAGGCGTACATCCGCCTGAAGGCGATGGGCCTGGACCCGAACTAGAAACCATGACCACGCTGGTGGACACCACCGGGGCGCTTGGCGGCAGCGTCGATATTTTCAACCGCATCACCCTGGCCTTGGGGCAGGCCGCCACCAAGGGGCGGCTCATGGGCGAGGAGGTCCGCCAGTTCGCCGAAGCGGGCATCCCGATTACGACATCCTGCGGGAGAAATTGCAGCTCACCCAGGAGCAAATGCGGCAAATCGGCCTGGAAGGCATCGACGCGTTTACGGCCATCCCGGCGATCATTGAGGGCATGGCGGAACGTTTCGGCGGCCAGGCCTCGAAGATGCAGCAACAATGGTCGGGATTAATGGAAACCTGGGATCGATCTGGAAGGACTTTGCGCGCCAGATCGGCGACGCCGGTTTTCTTGACTACCTCAAACAGAAGGCCCGCGATGTGCAGACCGCCCTGGAGGAAATGGCCGAAACCGGCGAGCTTCAGGCCTGGGCGCAAACCATCTCGTCATTATTGGTCGGTGTTGCCGACACCATATCCGTCGTCGCCGGATTCGTGACAGAATTTTCCGATGTCTGGGCGGCGCTGCTTGTGGCTCTAGCCGTTTCCCGGATCACCGCCGCGACCACGGCGCTGCTCGGCCTGGGCAAGGCCTTGGCGGCCTTCTCCCTCGCCAATCCGGTTCTTGCCGCGTTAGCTCTCGCCCTGGGGACTGTATACGCGGCGATGGAACTTTTTCAAGACCGCTCACGGGAAACAGCCCAGGCGATGGGTGAATCCCGCAAGGCCGCTTTGGATAACGTGGCGGCTCTTCAAGATCTTGAAGGGCGGCTTTTGCGGACGGCCGCAGGGTCCGAGGAACACGCCGCGGCCGAGATGGAATTGGCGAAGGTGTTGCCAGCCGCGAATCTGGCCCTGGACGAACGCGGCCGGGTGCTGGCCCGGGCGGCGTCCGCCGAAGATGAAAACCTGATCAAGCTGCGGGAATTGATCGCGCTGCGCGAACAGGAAGCGGACATGCTGCTGGTCACCCATATCGAGGCCCAGGCGCGGGCATATCAGAACGCGGCGGTCTGGCTGGAGACGTATTCCCGAAACATGCGGGAGATGTACGGCATCGGCCAGGAGGAGGCCAGGTCGTTTTATCAGGAAGTTCTCTTGGGGATGAACAAGCTTTTTGGTGTGTACGACGCCGATGTGCAGGCGGGCGAAAAAAAGCGCAACGAGATGTCGAAGACCCGGGCCGGTTACCTGGAGCTGCTTAAAAGCGCTGAAAAGGCGGGGATGTCCGTTGATGACCTCGCCAGAAGTTCTGGATCGGGTGGGCGCTTCCGACGGGGTCAAGGAGGAAGTCCTCAATTCCTACCGCCAGCTTGTCGGCGTCCTGGACGATGCCGGGCAGCGGCCCAGCGGCAGGCCCAGGTGGCGGAGTCCGCCGGGGCCCAGGCCTACGACCGCATGGCCCAAAAGGCCCAGGACACCTATTCCAAAAAGGCCGAGGCGGCGCGCACGGCCCACAATGCCGAAGTCGAAAACATTGGCAAGCTTAAGCTCACGGAAGACGAAGAGGCCGCCAAGCGTCTGGCGGCCGATGGGGCCTTCCATTCCTCCCGGCTGGCCGCCGCCCGCGCCCACTATCAAACCCTGGCCGACCAGTTGGCCGGATTTTTCTCGCGCGGCGAGATCACCCAGACCGATATCAGTCCCGGCTGGGGGCGCTGGAACGCCAGTACAATACGGAATACGGCCCATCCTGGCCGAGCGCCAGGAACTCCTGCGGGTGCGCCTGGCCGAGGCCGAAAAGGCCTACGACACGCACTTGGCCAAGATCAATTCCCTGGAAAACTCCCTCCTGGCGGATGATATGCGCCGGGAATCGGCCCTGGCCGACATCCGGCAGCGGGGCATGGATGGTGCGGCCAAAGACCGGGACAACCTGGCCCGGGTCAACCAGTTGTTGTCCTCCAGCGAGGAATCCCTAGCCAAGGCCACGGGCTTAAGCGGCAAGGAGCGGGAACAGGCCCTGGAACAGGCCCGGATGTACGCCGAGCAGGCGGCCGGGCTGTCCGGCAGGCTTTCGGACGCAAGCCAGGCCACGGATGCGGTCAATCGCTCCTTTGACCAGCTCTCCAAGGTCAAGGTCACATCCCTTTCCGACCTGGAAGACGACGCGGCCGCCAGCAAGCAGAACCTGGAGAGCCTGCGGCGGAGATGGGCAACATCACGGCCACCATCAAGGCCTTGGCCGACCAAACCGTGACCCTGACCCTGGACCCCGGCATCACGGAAAAGGTGGCGGGCCTGCGCCAGGATCTGGAGGCGGCGGCCGAGGACGTGACCATCACCGTGGTCGCCGACACCGAGACGGCCAAAACCAACATCGCCGCCTTGAATGAGATCGAGACCACCTCGCCGCATACGGTCAAGGACAATGCGACGGATGTCCTGGCCGAGATACGCTCCTTGGACGGGCAGAACACGGAAAGCACCCACACCATCTACGTCCAGCGTGTAGAGGCCGCCGCCGCAGGCGGCCTGATCGCGAGGTCGCGCGGTTCGCGGCCGGAGGCTGGCACCGGGTGGCCGGGCTTTTACCGGGATACGGCGGCGGCGACCGGCGTCCGGCCATCCTGGAAGACGGCGAATTCGTGGTCAACAAGTCCACCGTGCGGCTGTTCGGCCCGGATCTTTTCTATGCCCTCCAGGATGCGGCGCGAAGCGGCCTGGGCGCTTTGCGCGACCAGGTGCGCGGGGCCTTGCGCGTCCCAGGGTTTTCCCTGGGCGGGCTGGCGTCGGCACGTATCCGCGAGGCCACGCGACCCGTCCTGTCCTTGGCCACCGGCGGTCTGGTTCCAGCATCGGCCACGGCCGCGACCATGCCGGACCTGGGCCGGGTGGTGCTTGAGATCGGCGGCGCGGACGTGCCCGCATACATGTCCGCCGACATGCTGGAAAACCTGGAAAGCGCCCTGCGCCGGGCAAAGCTCACGAGGAAGCTGTGAACTCCCTGGCGGGCATCGACCTGGAAGATCTGTCCTGGCCGGGAGAGCTTTCGCCGTATGGACTGGAGGCCGAGGTGGACGTGACCCTGTCCGGACGCCCGGTCGTCTGGGAGCGGCCGCGCCAGGGCGGCAGGCCCATCGACCTGGCGGGCGGCGCAAACACTGCCTGGCTGCCGCGCGCGACACTTCTGGCCCTGCGTGGACTGGCCGACATCCCGGGCGGTGTTTTCGACCTGGCCTGGGACGGCGAGATCTACCGCGTCCGGTTTCGCAACGAGGACGCCCCGGCCATCGAGGCTGAGGCCGTCCGGCCCGGGCCGGGCATCCCGGCCGCCATGAAGTACCGTAATATCGTCATCAAGCTCATGGAGGTTTGAAATATGGCCGTCGAATCCACGGACATCCTACTGCGAAAGTCGGAGCTGCAAACCAACGTGGCGTCCCTCAACGGCGGCCGCCTGGGGCGTCAGGCCATCGTACATGGCGTGCGCCATGCGTTGCTGCCCCGGGTGTCCAAGGCCGAGCGCCTGCCGGGTTGACCAGGGTCAGAAAGTTTTTCGTTTGCAATGAAGCGGCCAGCAACGATCCGGCCTATGACATGCGGATTTTCCTGTCGGCCTGCTCCGTGGCCGGGGACGGTTACGCCCTGGGCCTGGGCAGCCAGGCTGACAAGGAAAACGAGATCAATACGGTCTGGTGCGGCGTGGGCCAGGTCGCAGAGGAAGTCGAGGCCGGGGGGAACACCGTCTCCCTGACCATGGAATCCGCCGACATGGAGTTCCCCAACGGGGGATATCTCATTTTGGCCGACAACCTGTACGGCGGCTGGGTTCCGGAGCTGGTCAACGTCGGCGACTCGCTGGAATACGACGAGACCGACTACAAGTGGCGCAAGATCGCCAACGTGCCGGATATCACCTGGCCCCGGGGCATCTTTCTGGGGAACGACGTCATCCTGTGCAACCACCGCTACGGCACGGTCGAAACCCTGGATCTGGCCGATAACCTGCACGAGGCCGAGCAGATCGGCTCAGGCGACGGAGTCAATGCCACGCCCACCCTGACCCGGCTGTCCCACAACGCCAACGGCGTCTGCGGCCAGCCCGGCAAACGGCCGGTCGTCACCGCCACCTGCGGCGGCGTGGCCCGCACGGTGGCCGTGGGCAAGACCGGGGCCTGCTCGGGATACTGCTCCGGCGGCCAGCTCAACATGGCCACGGGAGAATGGA
Organism: Desulfolutivibrio sulfodismutans DSM 3696; assembly: GCF_013376455.1. GTDB lineage: Bacteria > Desulfobacterota > Desulfovibrionia > Desulfovibrionales > Desulfovibrionaceae > Desulfolutivibrio > Desulfolutivibrio sulfodismutans. The sequence goes on from NZ_CP045504.1 coordinate 869,865, forward strand.
CCACTCCCATCACCTGGACCAGCCCGCCGGACAACGGCACGTCCGTCGCCTGCACCTACCGGGAGCTGTGCTACAGCTACAACGGGCTGGTGGCCACGGTGCAATTGGCCGGTCAGGTGGCCAACGCGCACAGCACGTCCGCCCACGGCTGCGCCTGCGTCTACGCCGCCGAGGTGGCGCCGGTTGTGCTCGACTGGGTCGAGACGTCCACGGCTGGAACCTACGACGAGGCGCGTATCCCCCGGAACTGAACAACACGGGGACGATATTTGAGACCTGGACCCTGACATTTACCTCCGAAACGGCATTCTCCGTGTCCGGGGCGACGGTCGGGGCGGTCGGCTCAGGCGCCCGTGCATCGGCCTTCGCCCCGGTCAATCCCGCAACCGGAACCCCTTATTTCACCCTGAAATCCGCCGGATGGGGCGGCGGCTGGGTCAGCGGCGACAGCATCGTGATCCAGACCGCCCCGGCTGCCGTGCCGGTATGGATCAAACAGGTCGTTCCAGCGGGCATCCCGGCTGTGTCGCATAACTTCATTCCTGTCGAATTTCATTTCGAGTGAGCGAACCCATGCCCGCCGGAATGATCGCCATAGTCCCCACCGCCACCCTGGCCAGCGTCGTCGGTCTGCCCATGTACGGTCTCCAGACCCTGTGCGGTGTCCAGGAGGCCCCGGCCTGGACATGCCTCGCGCCGCTGCCCAGCGGCCTTTCCGCGCATCCCGGCGTGTACCCGGCCGTGGAGGCGTATCCCTCCCTGCCGGGCATGCGGGGGTCGTGCCGCAAGTACAGGACGCCGGAGAATCCTTTCCGGGCACGGGGCTTGGCAACCAGGGCCTGCGCGGGCTGATTCTGCAAATTTCCGCCGAGCGTGTCGGCCTGCGGGGGCTGGCCCTGACCGTATCCGGCGAAACGGCCACCGGCATCGCCGGGCTGGTCGAGCACCGGGACGAGGCGGCCCGGCCGGGCCGTCTGGTCGCCCTGGCCTCGCCTGTCACCGATGAATCCGCCATCTATCCCACGGGGCAGAACCGATGAGCACGCCGTCTCTCTTTCTCGATGGGTGGGACGTCCTGGGCAGCGTGACCGAGATCCGCGCCGAGTGCGCCCGGAACGAGCACGCCCGGATTTCTTTCACATCCAGCGATGGCGACCTGTACCCGTTGTGCGACCCTGGCCGGAATCCAGGCACGGCGCGTCTGGTCCTGGCCGTGGGCGGCCGGGAAATACGATTTCTCCTGGAGGAACGCTCCGGCGACGAACGCATGTTCACGGTCTGGGGCCGGGGCCTGACGGCCCTGCTTGACGCGCCGCACGCCTCCGAATCCATCCATGCCCTGGGCAACCGGCTGGCCTCGGCGGCGGCCGTGGAATTGGCGGCCCTGGCCGGGCTGTCCCTGGCCTGGACGGCTGCGGACTGGTTGTTGCCTCCAGACTGGACCCATGACGGCACGCCGCTTTCTGCCCTGCTGGAACTGGCGGGCTCCGTGGGCGCGGTCATGGAGCCCGGCGACGGCGCGTCCCTGATCGTCTCGCCCGGCTGGCCGGTTCGGCCCGTGGACATGCCCGACGCCACGCCGGAGATGTCCTACGACAGGGACGATCTGACGGACATCGCCGTCGAGCGGATCGCCGGAAGCGGCCACGATGCCGTGGAGGTGGTCGGCTACAGCGAGACCGTGACCACGCCCCTGGCCGTGGCCGTCGAGGAGGATACCCCCGGCCGGGGCCAGACCCTGCATCTGCGGGTGACCTGGCCCGGCGGCGCGCGTCCCGCCGGGGCCACGGTGTCCTGCACCGATCCCCGGGCGGCCGTTCTGCGCCTGGCGGCGGCCGTCACCGAGGAGGTCTCCGAGACCGTCGTTTTCGCGGCCGGGCAGGCCTCATGCGCCTCCCCGCCCAGCAACGTCAGCCGTGTGTCCTTTATTGGCGATCCGTCCACCGGGACCGTGGCCGTCTCGGCCGACGGCATGGGGCTGGTGCTGGCCGATCAGGACGGGGCCGTGCTCGATGCCGAGCATGTGGCCGATGTGACCTACGAGACCACGTTCGAGCGTTACGAGGTGCGCGGCCACGACGTGGCCACCCTGGCCATCACCGTGGCGGTCGCGCCGTCCCTGCCGGACGTCACGGTGCGCGTGGTCATGGGCCAGGGTCAGGTCGAGGCCGATCCCTTGTCCCGGCCCGCCCTGACCGGCGAGGCCGCCGCCGTCGCCGCCGGAACCGCCTGGCTCGACGACGCCCGCTACGACCGCCAGACCGTCGCCGCCACCGCCCCCTATCGCGATGCCGCCCGGCCCGGGGTGCTGGCCGCCCTGGTCAACGAGGCCCTGGGGCTGTCCGGCGTCTGGCTGGTGACCCGGGCGGATGTGGCTTTGTCCGGTCCTCGGGTCGTCAACGAACTGGAGATGGTGCAATGCCTGGTCTGACCCAGTATTTCGCAACGCCGTCGGCCTCCTCGCGCGGGGTCGTGGCCGCCCGGCTGGCCGACGGCCGGTACCTGGTGCGCTCCGACAGCCGCGAACTGACGGCGGTCAACGCCACGGATGGGGACGTCAACGTCGGGGCGCGGGTGGTCCTGGACCGCTCGGCGACAGCGCCGTGCATCGTGGCCGTGGTCTCCCTGGGGGACGGACCAAACGTCAAGGAGGTCGTTGTCCGTGGCTAAAACTACCATCGCCGTGACGTTTGCGGCTGCCGCAGCGGACGCGCCCCTGCTCAAGCTGGTGCTGGACAGCGAGACGTCGGGGAGCCTGGTGCATAACCAGACGGCCTATCTCCGGATGTACAAAAATCCCATGACCTTGGAGCCGCTCCCGTCCATCTCCCATGGCAGCCTGTCCCGGCAGGGCTTGCGCCGGGAACAGATCACCGAGACCGTGGCGTTCGCCAACACCGACACGGCCGGTCTGTCCGCCCCGGCCTCGCAACTCTTTTCCTGGCAGTGGATCGGCCGCGACCTGGGCGACCTGCGGCTGTCCGCTCCGGAGACCGTGGCCTGCGGCGTGGCGGGCTGCGGCGCGGCCCGGGTCACCTACGAAACCGTCTACGAGTCCCTGGCCGTACTGGTCCCGCGCGGCCTGCCCGGCCTGACGGAGACCGACGTGGTGGTCTGCGCCACGGCGGTCGATCCGGCCACCAATGAGGAAATCGTGGCCACCCTGGCTCTGGGGTTCGGGGATGCCAGCGGGACCGACGATCCCGACGATCCCGACGATCCCGAAACCGTGGTCATCCGGGTGGTGGATTACACCACCGGCGATCCCGTACCCGGGGCGCGGGTGACCGTCGATGGCGTGGCCAGGGGACGGACCTCTGCCGACGGGAGGGTAAGCGTGGGCGTGTTGGCCAGCGGGGCCCACACCCTGGGGATTGCCGCGTCAGGCTACCACGATACCGGCGTGGATGAATTGCACAACGAGACATTTACCTTATGAGCACGGAGATTACGGCCTATCTGTGCCGCGAGGGCACCGCCGCTATCGACGCCACGGGCGTCCGGGTGGATGTGCTCGGTTCCGGAGAGCCCGTCCAGGTGGGCACGGATGACGACGGCCGCCGCACGGTGGACGTGGCCGTGCTGCGCCATGGACAACAGCCCGTCCGGGAGGTCGTGGCCCAACTCTATCAGGTCGGACTGGTCCCGGCCTTTGGCTGGCCGAACGCCACCCTGGCCTTTGAACGCACCCTGGCCAAGCGGCCGGGAGAGTACACCCGCGACGACACATGGAGCATCACCTTCACCGTGCCCGATGCCTGCGAGTTCTGGGCCTGGGGCCTGTACCGCTGGTCCGGAACCCCTGGGGCCTGCTGCTCCTACATGGATACCCCTATCGCCCTGGAACTGCCCGGGCTGCCGTCCTCCAAATCCCTGCCGTTGTCGCGATCCGAGGCCGCGCCCAAGGCCAACAAGAAGCATTCCTTTCAGCTTTCCAACGCCGACCTGTACCCCGGCGACCTGTATTGCCTGTACGCCAAGGTCCGCCTGCCCGGGTCTGAAACCCAGGTCGAGCGCCGCCGGGTGGTGGGGCGAGGCGACGGGGAATCCCTGGCCCCGGCCCTGGATGACCTTGGCGAGGTCGTGACCGGCCCGGTGCGGCTGCACGCCAGGTGTGCGGGACAGAGCCGCTACCGGGTCGTGGACGCCTACGACTCCCTGGGCGGCACAGGGGGAGAATTGGACATCCGATCCGGCCGCTGGATGAAAGACGTGGCCTGGTCCTCGCCTCCCGATGCCGATGCGCCCATCCTGGCCACCTACACGGCCGTGGTGGCCACCTACGGCGATCCGGTCACCTATCCCATCGCCTCGGCGGTGTTCGGTTCGCCGTGCTTCACCGGCGGCCGGGTGCTGACCGCCTACGAGGTCGAAGACGGCTACGAATACGACGTCCAGACGGCGGCCCGGGCCGAGAGCGGCCATTCGCTGGGCATTGTCAGGGTCCGGCCGTCCGACAACCGCCGGTACGCCATCGGCGAATGGGTGACCATCCACATCGATTCGGCCCAATGCCGAAACATCCGTCCAGGCGTGGATTTCGCCTGGGTGGTGGCCGACGCGGGCACGACAGGCGGTGCGAAGCCGAGCATCGTGCCTGTCTCCGTGGACGGCTATCCGCGCCTGGGAACGCCGGGCCAGGGCGGCAGCGTCGATTATGGGACGCGCGGGCAGGATGCCTTGCAACGGGCCCGCATCTATACCGGCATGATTGTCGAGATCCACCGGGATCGCGATCCCGTGACGGCGGACGTGTACCTGGCGGCGTTTGGTCGGGTGAACGGCGTGCGGTTCTTCTACCACTGCGAGGCCGACAACGACCGCAACCAGACCGATCCCGAGTTCATGGCCGATGCCCATTCGGCCTTTGATGCGGATGACATCGTGCGGGTGCTGCATGTCGGCGGCCGCCGCTTTGAAACCGAGGCCGTGACCGGCGATGACCTGCGGGTCATCGGGTTTGCCGACGGCAAGGCCCGGCCGTGCGTGAAGCAGTTCCTGCTCTTCTACAAGTCCGGTGGGACAGCCAAGATGGCGTCGTTTGGTTTCACGGACGGACGGCTGTCGGTCCTCCGGCACGGCGACGCCGAGAAACAGGGGTTTTCAGGCATCACCGACCACCTGGTGACGTATGAGAAGGAGTTGCGTCCGGATAGCGCGGAATCCACAAGTATCCTTATGGGGGTACCGTTCGAGATTGCAGACGATGAATGGACGTATACGGGGTTTGACCCGGTGTATACTGATCCATACTATTATGCGTACAAATATCACGATGCGGAGTTATCCACGCGTGAAATGCGTTATGGAGTCATGACAGGGGGAGGATATCTCTCTCTATCGGCGGGGGGAACCCGTTTTGTGGCACAGGGTTTTCATATACAGGGGGGGATGTACTTTTTTTGACAAAGAACGGTCCGTGTACACTTCGGGAATCCTTTACGACGTAGTGACATCATACATCTTGGACATAGTCGAACTTGAGGTTGTCGGCACCGCTCAAGGCACCTTGTCCTCGCCTGTCCTGTTTGTGACGCCTGAAAATATTGCATTGTGCACATCCCAAACAGGGGGGTATGGTGCGTACCCTCCTGGGCTGATCATGGAACCTGTCTCATCTTATTCCGCGTTGTTGCCGTCCGAGCATGTGGGCATGGGGTGGATCCCAGCATACACTCCACGCTACAAATTGCCGGGGCGTTTTGTCCCGGGAACGACGCCGATAGGAACAACATATTGCGATGCCATGGTAAGTTGGAGGTTAGAGAATAGCCCAGGACATTTGGTATCCATTGATGGAAGGCGTACACGAGTGTTGTCCTCTGCGGAGATAGGGTCGAATTCGGGGGGATGTACCTATAAACGAATTCAGAATTGGTATTTGTGGGATATGATCAACAGGTCTGGGGTGTCCGAGACAATCGCGAGTGTCAGCCTTGATGTCGGATACGGCGGTGAATTGAAATTCCCGGCGTATATATACGAGGACCAAAACACATTGCAACTCGGTTATTTTCGCACCGTAGTCGACAGAAATATTACGGGGGTGGGTCGGATCCACTGTATTCGCATATGGAGATAACTGTTTCTGTCAATGGGGATGAGGTCGCGTCGGGATATCTCGATTTTTTTGATCCCCTTGTGCAGGGGGGAACAGCACGTCAGACGGAGTGGAGCCCCAGGTTTTCCCGATGCAATTCCCGTTTGGGGTGAACGAGGGCGAGGTTTTTTTTCTGAAGACCATCAATAAATTCTCCTACAAGGAAGAAAATTCGGTCTTGTATTCCGGCACGATGCGCGCCGCCCCGGCGGATATCTCGAAATCCCTTGGAACTCCGTTTGGGGATTATGTGCTGTCCGCCACCTCCCGTCCCATGGGTTGGACCCAGATCCAAACCGAAGACAACGCCCACGTCCTCCAGGGCGTTCTGATCGTCAACGACGAGACCTCCGAGGTTATGGACGCCATGCTCTGGCATAACGGCGACCGTATCGAAGCGTCCCTGGCAGCGGCCCTGGGGTGCGAGGTCACGGACCTGTTGGGTGTTTTGTATCTGCCCCAAGCCTCCATGGGGGGCGGCGGCGATCCCTCCTTGCTGCCGGATGAAATCAACAGCAATGGCCCGGATGGGTTCCAAGAATTTTGCGAAGCCTATCCTGGACATCCGTCCTGCACATACAACGGATGCAAGACGGTCGACTACGCCGATGATCTACGAACCACGCTGCAACGCATTAATGATGAGGTCAACGCAGCGCACGCATATCAATCAGATGCTGCCCTCTACAACAAGCTGGAGCACTGGACCGTCCTGGGCGATGGTCAGTCCGGCGACTGCGAGGACTTTGCCCTGACAAAGGTTGGAGCCCTGATCGCGTCAGGCATCCCGGCCGGGGCCATCAAACTGGTTGTCGGCAAGGCAGGCAACGGAGAAGGGCACGCCTGGGTGGAGGTGCAGACCACCAACGGGAATTACGCCCTGGACATCAACTATACTTCGGTCAAACCCACCAGTTCCCTGCCCTATACCGATGTGCAGCGGCAGTATGACGGTGTCTGGTGGCTCTAAGGAGGATGCTATGGCGGACCTGATCTATACCGACGGCAAGCGGCGCATGTTGGCGCATCTGGCGGGCCAGCCCCTGAAAATCATGCTGCTCGGCGCAGGATACGAGCCCGACGCGGCCCATGCCGTCCTGGCCGACGTGGCGGCCCACGAGATCGTCGGCGAGGGGTACGCCGCAGGCGGCCAAGCCCTGCAAAACCTCGCGGCGCAGGCCGTCGGCGCGGGGGCCATCCTGGCGGCGGACGCGCCGCTGTGGCCCGACTCCTCGATTTCCGCGCGCTACGCCGTGGTTTACGACGCCACCGAGGGCGGCGACGGCCCTTTGCTGCGGCTCTTCGATTTCACCGAACTCAAGACCTCGGATGGTGGTCCGTTCGAAATCGTCTTTGACGCGACCGGCGCGATGGGGCTGGCGTAGGCGTCCCATGTTTATGTGGTCCGACTGCCCGTCTGCCTGGGTTGACCGCCCGTCCGCCTGGCTGCCGCTTGGCCAGGGCGTGACCGTCGCCGCCGGGCCTGTTGCAGGCACGGTCCTGGCCCCGACGGCCTGGGTCAAGGGCGGCGCGACGATCCAGGTGGGATCGGCAGCCGTCGTGACCGCTGCCCCGCCGGGTGTGGTCCGGATCGGGGCGACGGTCCAGGTCGGGGCGGCCCTCGCCCATGCCCTGGCCCCGGCGGCCAGGATCGCTAGGGGTGTCTCCATCCTGGCCGGGGCAGCCGTGGGCATGCTTCTGGCTCCGGCGGCGACGGTGCGTTTGGCGGGCGTGACGATCCAGGCGGACGGGCTGGTCCTCGTCGCCGTCGCCCCCGCCTGTTTCGCGGGCGTGGTCCGCCGGGAGTGGATCACCGGCCGGGACGGGCAGGGCTCGGTATGGGCCGCCTCGCCGCTGACCCGGGAGTGCGGTTTTGCCAGCACCGTCACCCGGGAGATCACGGGGACGTCGGCCGTGGAGTTGATGGAGTTTACGGAGGTGACGCAGTGAGCACCGACAAGATTTATGTGGATGACGTAGGCACGGGGATCACCGTGGACTGCGTGTCTACCCTGGAGGGCGTGACAGAGGCCGCGTTGCTCGTTCGCAAGCCCGACGGGACTGAAGTTTCCTGGCCTGCGACGATCATTGCAATTGACGGGGTCAAGCGGTTTTTACGCTACGTCACGCACGCCGGAGACCTGGATCAGCCGGGAACGTATAAGGTGCAGGCCAGGGTGCTCGTGCCCGGATGGACGGGTCGGGGCGCGACGTTCAAATTCAAGGTTTACCAGCATTTCAAATAACGGTGGATGACATGGCGCTCAGTGACCGCGTGCAATACAGAAGATATCGCATCAGCCTGACCGAACCGCTCCTGGGCTCGCTGCCGTCGTCGAAACTGATCTACCAGGAGTATGTCGCCAGCAAGGCCCCGGAGCCCGAGGCCGAAGGCGCGGATGAAACGGCCTTGCTTCCGGCGGAGGAAACTCCGAAAACGACCGTCTTCCTGCGTGACGACCAGGGCGGTTGCTGCCTGATGGACTACCAATTCGTGGGGTTTCTCAAATCCGCCGCAAATATCCTCAAAGACGTCGTCGAAGTCCCTGTCAGCGTGGGTGGGCGGACCAGGAAGAAGACCGGTATCCCGGCTCTGCGCAACAAACTGCAACGGTTTGTGTTTGTCGACCCCCGGATCATCCGCCTGGGCCGCGCTCCGGATGGCATCTACGAGCGACCGTTGCAAACCATGAGCAGGATGGGGCCCAGAACCTGCCTGGCCAGTTCGGAAGTCCTCAATCCGCCGATTTCGTTCGAGATACAGATTGGGCTGCTCCCGAACCTTGAAATCACCTGGGAAGTCCTGGCGCAACTTATGGAGTATGGGCAATTTGTGGGGCTCGGCCAATTTCGGGGAGCAGGATACGGACGTTTCACGTTCGACCTGCTGTGATGCAAGGCAATAGCTCGGTTCGGTTCCGCATGGCTCCGTATCGCAACGGCACAGTTAGGTAGTGTTTTGATCCGCGTCGCTCAGTATCGAACCGTGTGAACTTTGAAAACAGGTCGAGCCCCACATTGTCATGGAAACGGTGTATTTTGAATGTACGGCGCTAAACGCAAGGATATCCGTAGAACAATGCCGCTCCAATCGGACCAGGCCGCTTTCGGCGTCATTGAAGGGTGTGCCTGTCCGCCATCCGGGATGCATCCGTTGCACGCAATGGCGGGATTTCGATCCGCCGTTGCCAGACGACGAAACCGAGGGGACACAGCATGAAGAGGCCGTTTTTGAAGACGAGAACATTTTCAGCATCTCGATCCCAGAAGACGAGGCTACGCCGTCCTCTCCGCAAGGGGTACGACGGCCGCCGCCACAAAAGTCTGGATGTCGGATGCCGTCACAAGTCCGTCAGGCTCAATCCCCCTGTGCCTCCTGCCGTTATTTTCGCCCTCTGCCCACGTATCACCTGGGGGTCGAGGGCGTGAGGCTGTGCTGGGCGGACCATCAGAGCTGGGATTTCAGTTGTTACCGGGAGGAAGCATGATCGTTTTGTTGTATTTGCAAGCGCCGGGTCGGGACTCCTTGCTGGCCGATCTGGGCGGCCTGGGGCTGGTGCAGGATGAAGACTTCGTACCTGCTTCGGATCGGCACGATCTGTTCTATTTCGGTCAGGTGTCGGTGTCGGACCCGGCCGTGTATGCCTGCCTGCGTTGCAAGGACGTCGCCCTGGCCGTCTCCGTGAGTCGCACGGCCTTTGGCCGGGGTACTGTCGTTTCAGGCAGGCGTCCCGACGGCGTGCCGATGCTGGCCGGAGAGCCGGACATGGACGTGGAGGCTGTAAAGGCGGATGCCCTCGCGCAAATAGACGCCGAGGCCGAGCGCCGCAGGCTGTTGGTCCTGACCCCGGGAGCGGGCCAATCCCTGGAATACCAGCATACCGCCGAGGAGGCGGCCCGGGCCGTGGCCGCTCCGGACCCGCTGCCTGCGGCGGCCTATCCATTTTTGGCGGCCGAGCAGGAAGCCCTCATGGCCACGATTGGCGAGGTAAGTCTGCGCGACGTGGCCGTGGCGGTCTTGGCCGACCGGGCTGCCTGGCTGGCCTATGGCGCGTCCATCAAGGCGGTGCGTCGCCGGGCCAAGCTCCAGGTGGGCGCGGCCGGGGATGTGGTGGCCATTGCCGTGGCTGTTGCCGAAGTCGTCTGGCCGGACCTCGTCCAGGCCTAAACATATACCGTCGCCCCCTGAGGGCCGCGAGCCCCAACCCGAGAGCCCATGAGCCCCTTGAAAGAGGGTCTCGTCATGCAAAAGGCGCTCTTTGACAATGGCATAGTGTGGAATGGCGATGCCCTGGCGGTCCTGCGGGAACTGCCGGGCGAATCCGTTGACGCCGTGGTGACCGACCCCCCGTATTCCAGCGGGGGGTTGCACGTCGGCGCACGCCAGATCGATCCGGCCCGGAAATACCAAAAGACCGGCACGATGAAGGTGTACCCGGCCATGCTGGGAGACCTCAAGGACCAACGGTCCTTCATCATGTGGTCGAGTCTGTGGCTTTCGGAATGCTGGCGGGTGGCCAGGCCCAGCGCGCCGGTCCTGGTCTTTTCGGATTGGCGGCAGATTCCGGCCATGACCGATGCGATCCAGGCCGCCGGATTCGTCTGGCGCGGGATCGTGGTCTGGCACAAGCCGACCGCGCGGCCCATGCGCGGCGCCTTCCGGCGTGACGCTGAGTTCGTGATCTGCGCCGCCAAGGCCCCGGCTAAGGCGTTCACGACGCGCTGCCTCCCGGGGGTTTTCAGCTTCCGGGTGGTCCCCGGGGACAAGGTGCATCTGGCCGGAAAGCCTATCGACCTCCTGGTCGAACTGCTGGCCGTGACGCCCGAAAAGGGGACCGTTCTCGATCCCTTCCTGGGCGGCGGGACCACGGCCCTGGCCTGCATCAAGACCGGCCGTCGCTTTGTCGGAGTCGAATTGTCGCCTGAGTATTACCGCGTGGCTGGCGACCGGATACGGGCCGCGCAAGGAGTTGGTCAAACGGTCCAGTAAGTGGAGCAGGCGGGGCGGGTTGCGCCGCCCCACTGGCCCGGTGCTGACACACCGGTCCCCGGCCGAAGCCGCTGCCCCTCCCCTGGCGCCAGGGATGGAGATGAGCTAGCAGGCCCCGGCCCAAGCTGTAAAGGACTGAAATGAGGGAAATTCGTTGCGGTATTTGTAACAAGCTGTTGGCCAAGGGCGAGGCGTTCGAGCTCGCCATCAAGTGCCCGCGTTGCGGGACGGTGCATCTCCTGAGGGCCGTGAGCCCCGGACCAGAGCCCATCGAGGCCCCGTCAGGAGAGAAGATTGCATGTCGGGAGTCTGTTTAGCGGTGCCGGAATCGGCGATGTGGCGGTCAACCAGGCCGGGTTTGCCCATGCCTGGTTTTGCGAGTGCGCCCCGTATGCGCGGGCGATCCTTGAAAAACGCTGGCCGGGTATCCCGGTCTTCCAGGATGTGAGGGACGTCAATGCCGAAAACGCCCAAAAGGTCGATATCGTCATTGGCGGCTTCCCCTGCCAGGACATCTCATGCGCCGGGTCTGGCGCGGGGATCACAGGCAGCCGATCCGGACTCTGGTCCGAATACGCCAGGGTCATTCGCGAGCTACGACCGGCCTACGCAGTCGTGGAAAACGTCAAGGCCCTGCTCGGGCGGGGAATCGACCGGGTGCTCGGGGACTTGGCCGAGATCGGGTATGATGCGGAATGGGACGTGTTCCCTGCGGCGGCCTTTGGCGCCCCGCATCTGCGTGAGCGGGTTCTCCTTGTTGCCTACCCCGGCGGCCATCGAGGGAGAGCCCGTGCGCCAATACTTGCGCCGGGAGGAGACCTGGCGCTCCACGGGCAACCTGACGGCCCGGTTGATTGGAATGGTCTACGGCTTGAAGGACCGAGAGCCCAGGCCGCCGTTGCGGCTTATCGCGGCCCCGTCGTTTGTCGAGTGGATGATGGGGGTTCCTCCTGGATGGACCGATTGCGTGTGCTCGGAAACGGCATCACGCCTCCTGTCCTGCGGTGGGTTCTGACCCGAATCAAAGCCGACTCGGAACACGTCGCGCAATAGGGCTGGCGAGGGCGGAGCAAGGGGGTGTTTTCATCTCCCCGATCCGCCCTCGCCATTTCTCATTTCGCCTGCAACGATTTCTCATTTTGCTTGCGCACTTACATTAGGACTGTCCATCCTCAAAATCCACAGGGGAAGGTTGGCGGGGCGGTTGGCGCAGTTGATAGAAAATCAAAAGGGCCTAGGAGGATTACCCCCTAAGCCCTTGAAATTCTTGGAGCCAGCATGGAGACTCGAACTCCAGACCTGCTGATTACGAATCAGCTGCTCTACCAACTGAGCTATGCTGGCCCTCGTGCCCATTCGCGCGGTCGTCGCGATCGCGTGGCCACGCGGTTGCGCGGCCCGTCTTCATATACGTCCTGCGTGCCCCTCGTCAAGTATGAGGCGCATCGCCGCAGCCGGGCCGGAATCGGGCATACAATCGAAAATCATCCCAGCATCCATCCTGCCATGCTGGAAGCATGGGGCGCATAACCGCTGTCGGGCCGGTATCCGGGCGTCGGAGGAACGGCCATCCCCGCCCTCCATCCAGCCATGCCGCATTCCCGGCCCCGAGGCCTCCCGCTTTCCCTCGTGGACAACCCCCCGGGTCTCCTGCTACTTCCACGGGCAAGACGCAAAGGAGTGCTCCATGCCCCACGGAACCAAGGTGCTGATCGTCGAGGACAGCCGGGTCCAGGCCCGGATCATGAGCGAACACATCCGCGGCGTGACCCCTTACGAAACCCTGGTCACCGCCACCCTGGCCGAGACCGCCCAGGTCATGGAGCAAAGCCGCGACGACATCTTCGTCGCCGTCTTAGACCTCAACCTCCCCGACGACACCGGCGGCGAAATCGTGGCCCTGGCCAACCGATACGCCGTTCCCGCCGTGGTCATGACCTCGTCGTTTGACGAGGAGGTCCGCAAAAACCTCCTCGCGCAAAACGTGGTGGACTATTTCCTCAAATCCATGGCCGAAGTGACCAACATGGAAAACCTCATTGAGCGGCTGCACAAAAATCTATCCGTCACCGTGCTGGTGGCCGACGATTCCAAACTCGCAAGACACCAGATGGCCACCCTTCTGGGAAACCAGAACTATCAGGTCATGGAGGCCGCCGACGGGGCCGCAGCCCTGGACATCCTGCGCGACACCCCGGATGTGCGCCTGCTCATCACCGACTACCACATGCCGCGCATGGACGGCTTTGAACTGATCACCGAGATCCGCAAGACCCGGCCCAAGGACAGGTTGGCCATCATCGGCGTTTCGGCCGAAGGGGGCGAACAGACCGCCCGGTTCATTAAAAACGGGGCCAATGACTTCCTGACCAAGCCCATCAGCATGGAAGAATTCTACTGCCGGGTCAACCAGCAGATGGACATGCTGGACATCCTCCAGGATTACAAGGCGCTGTGCGAAAAAAAGGATTCCTAGGCAGAAGCCGATCCCGTCCGGGCAAGCGCCTTCTCCTGGCGGCCGTCCTGGCTGTCCTGATTCCGGTGGCGGCCTTTTTCCTCCTCGACGCTGTCTTTCCCTTTCCGGAAGGCCGCCTGCATCCCGCGCCCGCCACCGTGATCCAGGACCGCAACGGGAACCCCCTGCGCCTGTATCTGGCCCCGGATCACGCCTGGCGTTTTCCCGTGACCCTGGAAAACACCGCCCCCATCCTGGCGCAAACCCTGGTGGCCTCGGAAGACCGGCATTTCCGCCGCCACCCGGGCATTAACCCCCTGGCTCTGGCCCGGGCTGCCCTTGGCAACCTCATGGCCGGGCGGGTGCAAAGCGGCGGCTCCACCATCACCATGCAGGTGGCCCGCCTCGTCGAGCCCAAGCCGCGCACCCTGTCCGCCAAGTGCGTGGAGATGTTCCGCGCCGTGCAGCTCGAACGCCGCCATTCCAAGGACGAAATCCTCACCGCCTACCTCAACCTGGCCCCCTTTGGCGGCAACATCGTGGGGGTGGGCGCAGCGGCCTTCTTCTATTTCGGCAAGCCCCCGGATCGCCTGTCCCTGGGCGAGGCGGCGCTTTTGACCGTCCTGCCGCGCTCCCCCACCCGCCTCGACCCGGTCCGCGACGCCCAGGCCGCCACCCGGGGCCGGGACATGGTGCTGGACCAGCTTGCCGCGCGCGGGGCCATTTCCCCTCACGACGCCGCCGAGGCCAAGGCCACGCCCGTGCCCGGCCATGTGGCCACGCCACCCTTTTTCGCCCCCCATTTTTGCGACCTGGCCAAAAGCAAACGGCCAGGCCAGTCCACGGTACCCACCACCCTCGACCCCTTCGTGCAAAAGGCAGCCGAGGAAATCCTCAAGGGACGCGCCGAACGCCTGCGCAGCCTGGGCATCGGCTCGGTGGCGGCGGTCATCCTCGACCGCGCCCGCCGCGACGTCCTGGCCATGGTCGGCTCACCCCATTTTTTCGACGCCCCGCGCAGCGGCCAGATCAACGGGACCGTCATCCGCCGCTCCCCAGGGTCCGCGCTCAAGCCCTTCCTCTTCGCCACGGCCATGGACGCCGGGATCATCGTGCCCGAGACCCTGCTCCTGGACATCCCCACCGCCTTTTCCGGCTACGCCCCAAAAAACTACGACGGCCTGTTTCGCGGCCGGGTCACGGCCGAAAAGGCCCTCATCACCTCCCTCAACGTCCCGGCCGTGCGCCTTCTGGATACCGTGGGGACCGAAAACTTCCATGCCCTGCTCACGCGCGGGGGGCTGACCACCCTGAACAAGCCCGCCAGCCATTACGGCCTGTCCCTGGTCCTGGGCGGCGGCGAGGTGACGCTTTTGTCCCTGACCGGCCTCTACGCCACCCTGGCCGCCGGGGGCGAACATGTGGTCCCGCGCCTTTTTCCCGACTCCCCCGTGGCGGGTCTCCGGCTTTTCTCTCCCGAATCCTGCGCCTTGATCACGGAGATCCTGGCCAAGGTGGAGCGGCCGGATCTGCCCGGCGGCTTCGAACGGGCCATGGGCGTCCCGGCCGTGGCCTGGAAGACCGGCACCTCCTACGGCCACCGCGACGCCTGGGCCTTCGGCTATTCCGCCGAACACGTCATCGGGGTCTGGGTGGGCAACATGGACGCCACCCCGGTCAAGGGCATCTCCGGCGCGGTGCATGCCGGTCCCATCCTCTTTGAGCTGTTTCGGGCCGTGGAGCGCAACGGGTCGCGCCTGCCCGACCCCGGCCCCCTGAATCTGGCCGGGGTGGAGGTCTGCGCCGAGAGCCACGAGTTGCCCGGGCCGTATTGCGACCGCCGAATCACCATCACCACCATCCCCGGGGTCACCCGGCTGGCCCCCTGCACCGTGCACCGGCAGATTCACGTCGATCTGAAGCGGGGCCTGCGGCTGGCCGGGGAATGCCTGGAGCGCCACCCCTCGCGGCCCGAGGTGGTGACCGAATTTCCGGCGGAGTTGTGCGCCTGGTGGCGCTCGGCGGGCATCGCCTTCCCCGTCCCGCCACCGCCGCACCCGGACTGCGCCGAGGTGGCCGGGGGCGAACCGCCGCGTATCGTCTCCCCCAGCCCGGGCGCGCCTTATTCCCTGCGCCAGGATGTCCCCGCCGCCTTCCAGCGGCTGTCGCTTGCGGCCAATGTGGCCGCCCCGGCCTCAAAGGTCTATTGGTACCAGGACGGCCTGTTGGTGGCCCAGGGGACGGCGGCGGAACGGCTGTTCGTGGATCTCACGCCGGGACGGCACCGGCTGGTGGTCATGGACGACCTGGGGCGCATGGACAGCGTGACCTATCATGTGGACGGAAAAATGGAGGGCATCCCATGAGCGTGATGGCGGAACTGTCGATTTTTCCCATGGACAAAGGGGCCTCCGTGAGCCCCTATGTGGCCCGGGCCGTGGACGTGATTCGGGAAAGCGGCCTGCCCTACGTCTTCGGGCCCATGGCCACCAGCATTGAGGGCGAGACCTTCGAGGCGGTCATGGATGTGGTGGGGGCCTGCTACAAGGCCCTTTCGCCCGACTGCGGCCGCATCCATGTGGCCCTGCGCCTGGACTGCCGCAAGGGCCCCATGGGACGGTTGACCGGAAAGATGCAGTCGGTCCTGGCCAAAACAAAGACTGGCGAGCCGTGAGCCGTCTGGCCCAAGCCGTCCTGGCCCTGCTGCTGCTGTCCGCAGTCCCGGCCCACGGCGCGTCGGGAGGCGGGCGTCCGGAGAAATCCCTGGCCGATACGGTGGTGGCCGTGGACGTGGGACACAGCCTCAAGCGTTCCGGGGCCACCAGCGCCCGGGGCGTGCCCGAATACCGATTCAACCTGGAACTGGCCCGGCTGGTGGTGGCCGAGCTGCACGCCGCCGGGCTGGTCCGGGCCTTTCTCATCGACGAGGCCGGGACGGACGTCCCCCCGGCCGGACGCGCCATCCTGGCCAACCGGAAAAAGGCCGATGTCCTGGTGTCCATCCATCACGATTCGGTGCAGCCCCATTACCTGTCGGTGTGGCCCTTCGAGGGCCGCCAAAGAAAGTACTGCGACCGGTTTTCCGGCTACAGCCTCTTTTTTTCGGCTAAAAATCCCGCTTCCGCCGCCAGCATCGGCCTGGGAAAATCCATCGGGGAGAGCCTGCGCAGCGCCGGGTTCACCCCCACCGCCCATCACGCCGAGCCCATCCCCGGCGAGGGCCGGGAACTGATCGACCCCGAACGCGGCCTGTACCGCTACGACGGCCTGGCCGTCCTCTCCCGGGCCACAATGCCCGCCGTGCTGGTGGAGGCCGGGGTCATCGTCAACCGCGACGAGGAAACGGCCCTGGCCGATCCGACCCGGCGCGAGCGCATGGCCCGGGCCGTCGCCCAGGGCGTGGCCAAATATGCAGCCGCCGTCCGGCCTTGACCCCGTCCTTTCTTTTCCGCCATTTTTGTCTGATCATACAAAAACGTATCCACAGCCAATACCCCGTGAAATCATAACACACTGACATTCTGAATATTTTCCATGGCACACCCCTTGCTTAAGAAGTGCATCGCACTGCAAGGAGGTCGCCATGTTCATCGCCATCGTCCTGGCCGTCATCATTCTTGCCGCACTGATCCTGGAATCCCTTCCCGGGGCCTCCCACGCCGTTTTCGACGCCGAACTGGGCCTTGTCCCCTGCCCGACGCATCCCGAGGCCGGTGACCTCCCAGGCGGTCATCTGGACAGCATGTCCTGCCGGGCGCCTGCCCGCCCCCGCTGGTTCTTGCCGTTTCACAGCCGCTGATCGTTTGCCGCCTTGCCTCCACCGTTCCGCCATTCCCCCGCCGTCCGGTTCCTCCAGCCGGACGGCCAGGAGGCGGAAACCCGATTCCAGATCGTTTTGTCTGTGGCCTTGCCGTGCCTGACTGGTTGTGCTGGCGCCAACGGCACGACCGGCGGGACGTCCAGTCACCGAAATGAAAAATCCGGTGACCAGATTGCCCTTCGGCGGGAAAAAAGGTTAAGATATGCTTTTCTAAGCATAACAGAAGTCATACCGGTTTTCACACCATCCTGAAAAAGCATTCCCCTGCGAGAGGTTCAATGGTCTTGTCCGGCCCCACACCGCTTCCGTTTCACCAGTTCCAGGCGGTCACGGCCTGCATCGCACAGGCGAAATCCTCCGGCGTGCGGCGGCCAAAAGCCCGCATCGACAAGCCAATGCCCCACCCCGAGGCCGCCCATGATTGACGCCGCCGCCCTCACCCCCCTGCTCCTGACCCTCAAGGTCGCCCTTTTGGCCACCCTGGCGGCCTTGTGCCTCGGCGTGGGGCTGGCCCAGTTCGTGGGGAAATTCCGCTTCGCCGGACGCGACTGGCTGGACGCCGTGTGCACCCTGCCGCTGGTCCTGCCGCCCACGGTGCTCGGCTATTACCTCATCGTGCTCATCGGACGGCGCGGCATCCTCGGCCAGTGGCTGGAAGAGACCTTCGGCGTCAGCCTCATGTTCACCTGGGAAGGCGCGGTGCTGGCCGCCACGGTGGTGGCCTTTCCCCTGGTTTTCCGTTCGGCCCGCGCAGCCTTAGACGGCGTGGACCCGAACATCGAGAACGCCGCGCGTACGCTCGGGGCCTCGGAATCCCGCATCTTTTTCCAGGTCACCCTGCCCCTCGCCTTCCGGGGCATCCTGTCCGGCGGCATGCTGGCCTTCGCCCGGGCCATGGGCGAGTTCGGGGCCACGCTGATGGTGGCCGGAAACATCCCGGGAAAGACTCAAACCCTGTCCCTGGCCGTCTATACCGCCGTACAGGCCGGAAACGACCGGCTGGCCAATGTCCTGGTGCTCGTCGTCTCAACCGTCTGCGTCGTCATCCTGGTCATCGCCGGAAAACTTCTCAAACCCAACACCTAAAAGGGAGTCCGTCATGAAACGTCTGATCCTGTCCCTGGCCCTGGTTGTGGCCCTGGCCTGCCCCGCTCTGGCCAAAGACCTCACCATATCCGCCGCCGCAAGCCTCACCGACGCCTTCACCGAATGCAAGCCGCTTTTTGAAAAGGCCAACCCCGGCGTGACCCTGACCTTCAATTTCGCCGCCTCCGGCCCGCTGCTCAAGCAGATCGAACAGGGAGCGCCCGTGGACGTCTTCGCCTCCGCCGACCAGAAAACCATGGACGACGCGGCCGGAAAGAACCTCATCGACGCCGCCAGCCGTAAAAACTTCGCCCAAAACGCCCTGGTTCTGGCCATCCCGGCCGGAACCTCCACCGTGAAAAACCTGGCCTCGCTCTCTGACGCCAAGGTCACCAAAATCGGCGTGGGCAACCCCGAAACCGTGCCCGTGGGCCGCTATACCAAGGGCGCCCTGGAAAAGCTCGGCGTCTGGAACACCCTGTCCCCCAAATGCATCCTGGCCGAATCCGTGCGTCAGGTTCTGGATTACCTCTCGCGCGGCGAGGTGGATGCCGGATTCGTCTACGCCACCGACGCCAAACAGGGCGGCGATAAGGTCAAGGTCGTTGAGGAAATCCCCCTGGAAAAACCCGTCAGCTACCCCATGGCCGTCCTCGCCGCCTCCAAAAACAAGCCCGAGGCCGCCAAGTTTATCGCCTTCGTCACTTCGCCCGAAGGCGCGGCCGTGCTGGCCAAATACGGCTTCAAAAAGCCGTAGGGAAGAGCCGGGAGAGGGCGCTGCCCTCTCCCGGACCCTCTCCCGCCAGGGGGATCATCCCCCTGGACCCCGGACTCCGGTCCCGGGTCTGGCCCGGATGGCTTCGCCCTCCGAACCGGACCCGGAACCGGGAGACCAGTGTCCCATCGGGACCAACTCCCTAGCCGGGAGGCGGCCGGCGAGAACCGTTCCCGCCCGACGCCCGCTCTCCTGGCCGCCCGGCGCTCCGCGCCGGACGGCCAGGAGACGGGGGGTCCGGGGGGAATGATTCCCCCCGGGCGGGGTCTGGGGCGGCAGCCCCAGGCATCCCAGCCCCGGGGGGGGGCTGGGGCGGCAGCCCCAGCGCCACCACCATGGAGGCCATATGCGCATCAGTATCGAGATTGAGAAAAAGTTGAACGGCTCACGGCGTTCGTTTTCGTTATCGGCGCGGTTCGCCACCAACGAGCGCCGCGTGGTGCTTTTCGGGCCGTCGGGATCGGGCAAATCGTTGACGCTTCGGGCCGTGGCCGGGCTTTTACGGCCGGACGCCGGGATGATCCGCATTGACGACCGGGTGCTGTTCGATTCCAGGGCCGGGATAGACGTGCCGGTGCGGCTGCGCCGGGTGGGGTTCGTGTTCCAGGACTATGCGCTTTTTCCGCATCTGACGGTACGCCAGAACGCGGCGTTCGGGGTCAGGGGATTGTTCGGAGGCATGGCCAGGGAGATGCGGCAACGGGTGGACGAGGTGCTGGAGCTTTTCGGCCTGTCCAGGCTGGCCGACAGCCTGCCCCGGGAATTGTCCGGCGGGCAGCGGCAGCGCGTGGCGTTAAGCCGGGCCGTGGTCCCGAGGCCGGGGGTGCTGCTTTTGGACGAACCGTTTTCGGCGCTGGATCTGCCGCTTCGGTCGCGGCTGCGGGAGGAGGTCAAGGATCTGTTGGAGCGGCTGGGGATACCGCTTATCCTGGTGACCCACGACCCCGAGGAGGCGGTGCGCTTCGCCAAGGTGGCCGTACCGTACCGGAAAGGCACGACCGGGGAGATCATCGATTTCAGCGACGCCACGGCCGGGGTTCCGGAACCGCCCGCCCATGATCCCTGCCCCGGTTTTCACGGCGCCGCAGACCGTCTGGTCAGGTGTACCTACGATACGTCCGAGGCGTAGAGAACGCTTTTCTGCGATTGCCCCGCCGCGCAGCCTGAGATAGGCAGGGCCATGATTTCCGTGCTCATGCCCGTGCGCAATGCCGCCGCCACGCTCCCCGCCGCCCTGCACAGCCTTTTTTGCCAGACGCATCCCGATTTCGAGATCGTGCTCCTTGATGACGGGTCCGACGACGGCGGCGCGACCCGGGGCGTAATCGCGGCGGCGGCCGGGTGCGACAGCCGGGTGCGGCCCTTTTTTCTACCGCACCGGGGCATCGCGGCCACCCTAGCCCACGGGCTTGGCCTGTGCCGGGGGCCATACGTCGCGCGCCATGACGCCGACGACACCTGCCGCGCCGACCGTCTGGAGAAGCAGGCGGCCTATCTGGAAAACCATCCGGACATCGGCCTGGTCAGTTGCCTGGCCGCCTTCGGCGGCGATCCGGAGCGGGCGGCGGGCTACAAAAACCACCTGGACTGGGCCAACAGCCTGACCACCCCCGAGGCCATCGCCCTGGAACGCTTCCGGGAATCCCCCCTGCCCCATCCCACGGTCATGTTCCGGGCCGGACTGGTCCGGGAACACGGCGGCTATGCCGACGGCCCCTTTCCCGAGGACTACGAACTGTGGCTGCGCTGGATGGAGGCCGGGGTGCGCATGGCCAAGGTTCCGGAACCTCTCGTGACCTGGAACGATCCGCCGGACAGGCTGTCGCGCACGGACCCCCGCTACGACCCGGCCCGGTTCCACGCCGTCAAGGCCGGATACCTGGCCCGCCATCTGGAGCGGACCAATCCCTTCCATCCGGTGATCGAGGTGCTCGGGGCCGGGCGCGTCACCCGCCGGCGGGCGGAGAGGCTGTGCGACCACGGCGTGGTCATCGGCGGATGGTGGGACATCGACCCGCGCAAGGTGGGGAAGGTGGTGGGAGGACGGCCCGTGCGGCATCGCGACGAACTGCCGCCCGCCGGATCACGGTTTCTGGTGTCGTATGTGGCCAGCCGGGGCGCGGCGCAGGAGATTGCGGCCTTCGTGGCGGCCCGGGGGTATGTGCCTGGACGGGACTACCTCCCGGCGGCGTAGGACGCCCGGGACGTCAGGACAAGACCCCGTGTCTGCCCAGATGCCGGGCGTAGAGGCACACGACGGCGAAAAGGGCCACGCCCCCGGCCTGATACAGGAGCCCCGAGGGGTCGATGACCCGGGTGGGGTCGTTTTTGAGATAAAACGCCGCCGATGAGAAGACATTGACGCCAAGGGCCAGAAAAAGCGTGGGCACGGCGGCCTTTTTGAGGCGAAAGAGCAAAAAGACGCCGATGATGGTCACCGCCGCCACAATATAGCCGATGACCATGTCGAAGGTGGTGAACCGGGCCACGTAGGCCTGCTGCTCGGGGGGCAGGTCCAAGGCCCCGCTGGTGATGAGAAACACGGACAGGATGCTGTAGATGGAGCTTATGGCGTAGAACAGGAAGATGATCCACACGGGCAACGGTCGCCGGGGACGGGCGGGCATGTCGGACCTCCAGTGGGCTGGCCGGGATGCGGCGGGTTGCCGTCTCTTTGTCGTGCATCATGCCCGATCCCCTGGCAAAGCGCAAAGACAGCCGCTCCGGGATGCCGCCATCGGGCAACGCCTTGCTTTGTCGGCGTGCTCAGGCATCTCGACAATCACTGGCAATCGACGTAATATAGATAGGATTTCCCACACTGGAGGCCCCATGGCGAAAATCCTCATCATCGACGACGACGAACAGATACGCCAGGTGTGCCGTCTGGTGTTCGAGGGCATGGGGCACGAGGTGCATGCCGCCCCCACCCTGACCCGGGGACTTGCCGCCGTCAAAGACGGGGATTTCGACGTGGTGTACCTCGATGTGGACCTGCCCGACGGCATCGGGCTTAACGCCGTGTCCTCCATCACCGAGGGCGACCGCGCCCCGGAGGTCATCATCTTCACCGGCGCCAGCTACCCCAACGGCGCGGAACTGGCCATCCAGAACGGGGCCTGGGACTACATCGAAAAGCCCGCCACTGAAGACGTCATGTCCCTGCCCCTGATCCGGGCCCTGCAGTACCGCAAGGAGAAATTCTCCCATCACGCGCCCACCGTGGCCTTGAAACGGGATCGCATCATCGGCCAAAGCCCGGTCATCGCCAAGTGCCTGGATCTCATCGCCCAGGCGGCCAACAGCGAGGCCAACACGCTCATCACCGGGGAAACCGGCACGGGCAAGGAGCTTTTCGCCCGGGCCATCCACGAAAACAGCCCCCGGGCCGATGGCCCCTTCGTGGTCGTGGACTGCTCCATCCTGACCGAAACCCTCATCGAGAGCGTGCTGTTCGGCCACGCCAAGGGCGCGTTCACCGGGGCCGAGAAAAAAAGCGAGGGCCTTATCCGCCAAGCCCATGGCGGCACCCTGTTTCTCGACGAGGTGGGGGAGCTGCCCTTTGCCATGCAAAAGGCCTTTTTGCGGGTGCTGCAGGAGCGCCGCTTCCGGCCGGTGGGGGCCAAGGAGGAGGAGTCGAGCGACTTTCGGCTGGTGGCGGCCACCAACAAGGATCTCCCGGCCATGGCCGCCGAGGGGCGGTTCCGCAGCGATCTGCTGTTTCGGCTGCACACCATGCATATCGCCATCCCCGCCCTGCGCGAACGCGACGAGGACATCCGGGAGCTGACACTTTATTACACCCACTTTTTCTGCCGCAAATACAACGTGCCGCTCAAGGGCTTCTCCCCGGAATTTTTCGACTTCATGCTGGAATACGACTGGCCGGGCAACGTACGCGAGCTGGTCAACACCGTGGAAAACATCGTGGTCCGGGCCAGGCTCGACCCCACCCTGTATCCCAAACATCTGCCGTCTGAGATTCGCATCCGGGGCATGGGCGGCCCCGGCGGCAAAAAGAATGGCCAGGGCAACGGCCTGGGGCTGCTTGCCGGGCCCGGGGACAACGGCAGCCCGGAGGTCGGCGAGGCCGCGCCCGGCGGTCAGGAACCGGGGGAGCAGGTCGAACTGCTCATCCCCTTCGACGACTACAAACGCCAGACGGAAAAAAACTATTTCCAGGCCGTCATGACCCATTGCCACGGCGACATCCGCCAGGCCTGCGACCTGTCCAAGCTCGGCAAACAAAGCCTGTACCGCTACCTGCGCATCCACGGCATCTCCACGCGGTAAGGCCGCCTACGGCGTCATCACGTTGCCTCCCACATCCCTGGAAAAACGAAACGCCCCGCCCGCGAGAGCCTCGCGGGCGGGGCGAAAAACCGCTGCGTTCGCAGGGAAGCCCCGGGGCTAACCCCGGTTTTCCCAACCGTCCAGCACACCCTGCCGAAAGGCCGCAAACGCCTCGGCAAAGCTTTCCAGGGGCAGTTCGCCCTTCTCCCCGGTGCGCCGGTCCTTGGTCTCCACAACCCCGCGCCCGAGCCCCTTGCCGCCCAAAACCAACTGCATGGGAAAGCCCATCAGGTCGGCGTCCTTGAACTTCACCCCGGGCCGTTCGTCCCGGTCGTCGAGCAGCACCTCCACCCCCATGCCCGCAAGCAGGTCGTGCAACTCCGTGGCCTTGGCCACGGCCGTCTCGTCCTTGGGGCTCAGATTGAGCAGGGCCACCTCGAAAGGGGCCATGGGCGGCGGAAACACGATGCCGTGCTCGTCGTTATTTTGCTCCAGACAGGCCGCCACCACCCGGGACACGCCGATGCCGTAGCAGCCCATGATCAGGGGACGTTCCTTGCCCTCTTCGTCCAGGAACATGGCGCCCATGGTCGTGCTGTACTTGGTTCCCAGCTTGAAGACGTGCCCCACCTCGATGCCCTTGGTGAAAAGAAGCGGCTTCCCGCACTTGGGGCACATGTCCCCGGCCGCCACCTGGCGCAGGTCCAGGGAGCATTCCACTGTGGCGTCCCGGGCCAGATCCACATGCCGCAGGTGCGCGTCCGCCGCGTTGGCCCCGACGATCCAGTCCGAGCGACCGAAAAGCTCTTTGTCGGCATAGACCACGTCCACGGCAAGCCCCACGGGTCCGGCAAACCCCACGGGCGCGCCCGTCACCTTGGTCACCACCTCGGGCGAGGCCAGCTCCATCTCCGTGGCCCCGAGCACGTTTTTGAGCTTGATCTCGTTGACCTCCCGGTCCCCGCGCACCAGGGCCGCCACCACCTTTCCATCGGCCACGTAGAGCAGGGTCTTGATGATCCTGTCGGCGGCCACGCCCAAAAAGGCGGCCACCTCCTCCACCGTGTGCACCCCGGGTGTGGCAACAACCTCGGCGGGCGGGCAGAACGTCGACTCCTCGGCCATGTGGCACACGGCCTCGGCCTTCTCCAGGTTGGCCCCGTATTCGCATGCCGAACAGGCCACGATGGTGTCCTCGCCCGTGGCGGCCAGGACCATGAACTCATGGGAAAAGCTGCCGCCGATGGGGCCGGAGTCGGCCTCCACGGCCCGGAACCTGAGCCCCAGGCGGGAGAAGATGCGGGCATAGGCGTCGTACATGGCGAAATAGCTCGTGTCCGCGCCCGCATCGTCCTTGTCGAAGGAATAGGCGTCCTTCATGATGAATTCGCGGCCGCGCATGAGTCCGAACCGGGGACGGATCTCGTCGCGAAACTTGGTCTGGATCTGGTACAGGTTCAGCGGCAACTGGCGGTAGGAGCGGATCTCGTGGCGCACCAGATCCGTGACCACCTCTTCATGGGTGGGCCCCAGGCAGCATTCCCGGTCGTGCCGGTCGATGAAGCGCAACAGTTCCTTGCCGTACACGTTCCACCGGCCGCTCTCCTTCCACAAATCCCCGGGTTGCACCGCAGGCATGAGCACTTCCAGGGCCCCGGCCCGGTTCATCTCCTGCCGAACCACGTTCGCCACGTTGTTTACGGCCCGCAACCCAAGCGGCAGATAGGTGTACACCCCGGCGGTGAGTTTGCGGATCATGCCCGCCCGCAAAAGGAGCTTGTGGGACACCACCTCGGCGTCAGCCGGATCTTCCTTGAGCGTGGGGGCGTAAAACGTGCTTAGGCGCATGCGGTTTCCTTTTTTTTCTCTTCGATGACACGGTCGAGTTCTTCCATGAATCGGGCCAGAAGCGCTTCCTGGCCCTTCACCTTGCACACCAGTTCCCCTTTGCGGAAAATGACCCCCAGACCGCGTCCGCCAGCCAGGCCGATGTCCGCCTCCTTCGCCTCACCAGGGCCGTTGACCACGCAGCCCATGACCGCCACGGTGAACACCTCGGTCACCTGCCGCAGGCGTTCCTCCACGGCCTCGGCCAGGGCCGCCAGATCGATCTCGGTGCGGCCGCAGGTGGGACAGGAGATGATCTCCGGTCCCCGGGCGCGGATGCCCAAGCAGCGCAAAATCTCCCAGGCCGCGCCCATCTCGGTCACGGGGTCGCCGGTAAGCGACACCCGCAGCGTATCCCCCAGGCCCTCCCACAAGAGGATGCCCAGCCCCACCCCGGACTTCACCGCGCCGCGCATGGGGGTTCCGGCCTCGGTAATGCCGATGTGCAGCGGATAGTCCACCTTCTTCGCCAACAGGCGGTAGGCGGCGATGGTGCGGGGAACGTTCGAGGACTTGAGCGAAATTTTGATCTGATCGAAACCGCGCTTCTCCAAAAGGGCCACATGGGTCAGGGCGCTTTCCACCATGGCCTCGGGCGTGGGGCCGCCGTAGCGGCGCAACAGGTCTTTTTCCACGGACCCGCTGTTGACCCCGATCCGGATGGGCGCGCCCCGGTCTTTGGCGGCGGCGGCCACGGCGTCCACGGCGCGCTCCCCGCCGATGTTGCCGGGGTTGATGCGCAGGCCGTCGACGCCGGACTCCAGGGCCAGAAGGGCCAGGCGGTGGTCGAAATGGATGTCCGCGATAAGCGGTACGGGAGACAGGGGCCGTATGTCGGCGATGGCCCGGGCGGCGACCTCGTCGAGCACGGCCAGACGAACGATCTCGCACCCGGCCCGGGCCAGGGCGTGAATCTGGGCCACGGTGGCGGCCACGTCCCGGGTGTCGGTGTTGGTCATGCTCTGCACCCGGACGGGATGCCCGCCGCCGATACGGAGGGGACCGAGCCGGATGGCGCGCGTGGGGTGGCGTTTCGGGATGAGGGATTCGTTTTCCATGGGTCGTGTCCGTACGTCGATCCTGCTAGCCCATTTCAGGCCCAAAGCCAAGAGCGTCCAACGCTGCGGGACGAACCTCGACGAGAACCCCGACCGGAGAGGCTCGTCCCGTGCCTTGCCTTTTTTGCTGAAACTGCTATTCGGAAATAGAGAATCACGCTCAGGATCGTCCCAAATGGCGACGACCGTATAAACGCCAGCATTGCGTCCAGTCGCGAGGGACCGCAATGATTTTCGACTCCCTGTTCAAAAAGACGGAGAAATCCGAGGCCAAGGACCGCCGTCGGGCCTACCGGGTTCACATCAAGGATCTCCAGGTGGTGGTGCATGGGCAAAGCGCCACCTTTTCGTTTACGGCCAAGGACGTCAGCGCCCTCGGAGTGGGGGTTCTGACCAACGCCAAGGCCTTTCAGCCCGGCATTCTCATCCGGTTGGACATCAAGCAGGGAGGCAAGATCCTGGCCACAGGGCTCACGGCCAAGGTCGTACGGGCCGGAGGCGGCGTGGTGGGCTGCCAGTTTCAGGACATGACCAAGGTGCAGGAAACCATCCTGCACACCCTGGTTCTCGAAGAACAAAAACGCCAAGCGGCCCGGCGCAAACCGGGTGATGCCTGCGCCCCCGACCCCGAGAACATGGAGGGCTCCCTGACCTTTGTGGATCCCTGGTCCGAGGCCAAAAAAAAGAAGGGCTTTTTCCGCTGGAAGGGCTGACCCGCCCCACCCCGTCAACTGACCCGTACGCCTCCGGTGCGGTTCTCCTTGGGGCGGCGGACGTTGGCCCCGTGCAGGCCGCGCCGCACCAGATACAATAACTTTTTCGAGAACCGGACCACCCAGGCCCGGTCCATCATTTCCCTGACGATCATTTCCCGGTTCGACAGGTCTTCTCCGGCCAAGGCCCTGGCCCGGTCCTGGCGACGACGGCGGGCGTATTCCCCAAGCACCTCCACCAGGATCATGGTCTTGCGGAAATCCCGCACGGATGCGTTGATATGGATCTGGTAGGCCCCGTCGCGGTACAGCAAAAAACCCCAGCAATCGATGTTTTGGGCCTGATGGATTTCCAGGTCGGGCCGTTTCTCGGCAAAAGAGTAGAGTCGGTCAAGCAAAACGGACATGGACGTATCTCCCGCCGGGGTGTTTCCCGTTGCGGACCATCGCCCCGGGACCGGCCCGTCCGGCGTCTCGGGGCCACGGCGTAAGGTAGTCCCGTCCGGCGCGACGTCAAGTTCGGGACCAGCCCGGGAAACGCCGCCCCTGAAAAAGCCGGACGCCTCCCAAGAAAACAGCCCCAACCATTTTCCCAAAGAAATCCGCCGCCGCACGCCGATTCCCGCACAGAAGCCGTTGTGCGAAGCCTCCCAAGAAAATGGCCCCTGCCATTTTCCCAAAGAAATCCGCCGCCGCACGCCGATTCACACATCGGAACCGTTGTGCGTAAAGCGGAACACGGTTATGAAAACAGGGAAATCCTTGCGGCCGGACTGGCCGCAGGCCAAACGCCAAGGGAAAACGACCCATGGATTACGACCACATCCGGCACGCGGTGAAAACCGGCGACAAAATCCTCGAACTGGCCAGAACCCTCAACCTCGATCCCCAGCGCCACACCATCAAGGATCTGGCCGACACCATCCTGCGCACCGCCGTGCAAAAAGACCTGCCGCCGGAAGACAACGACCCGGCCTGATCCCCGCCGCGCGCCACGCACGGGCGCCGCGCCGTGCGCACCTATTCCAGATCGATGATCACCGGCCCCTGGATGTTCTGCATGGGGCGAGACGAAAACCGGTCTTTCTTGATCTCCTTGCCGTCGTACAGAATGCTCTCAATCGTGATGATCTTCTTCATCCAGACATCGTTTTCGATGGTCTTCGGCATGTCGCATTCAACAATCTTGGCCGTGATCTTGTCGATATCCACTTCCTCGACATCACTGAACGAATATTCATGCACGTATTCTTCGTTGAATCCAAAGCAATACGTGAAGCAATTCTTTACGTTGGGCTGAAAAAGCTTCTTGATCGGCTGCTTTTTGATCTCGCAATTGATCTTGTTGAGACTCACGCGCAGCTTTTCCTTCTCATTGACCACAATATAGACCACAGGGCGGTTGCTTTCGAGCAAATCCTCTCCGGCGGAATGGATGTTGTTGTCCTCTCCGTGAAAAATGTATTCAATGTACCGTTCGCGGTTGCTTTCCTTGGCCTCGCGAACAATATCCTTCTCGATATACGAATAAAAGATCCGCTGCCCGAACCCTTTGATCTCAATGCTGAATTTCATCTCCCGCTCCTTGCGCGTGCTGTTTGACCCTTTCTCGAATTCCGGAACCAGGAACCGGCCCGGGCGGCGCTCCCCCGCTCTCCGTGCCAGCGATGTCCTTCGGCAACGGTGTAAAAAGAAAATTTCTATCCTGAATCGACAGTCTGGTCAATTTTTCTACGGCAGTCCGGCAGAGAACACCGTTTCCGGAAACGCGGCGCGCCTCGTCCCCTTTCACCCCGACGCCCACCCCGGCCGCCCTTTTCTTCACGGCACGATGGGCGTATTGAGCGGGCTATGAACGTCACGCCCTCGCCCCGTCTCCGCCCCCAGGCCCCGACCCTATCGATTTCACTTCCCGGCCTGGTGCTTCTGACACTCCTTTTCCTGGCCGGACTGACGCTCCCCGCCCAGGCCGACAGCATCCCCATACCCGCCGCCCTGGCCCCCAGGCTGTCCACGGCCAGCACCGCCCAGGCCATGGCCGACGCCTTCCTGAACATCCCGTATGTGGATGACGCCACCGTGGATGAACACGGCCGATTCACCCTGTTCGAGCATCCCGAGACCACCCTGCCGTCACCAGGCCTCAATTGCAGCGGGTTCACCCTGTCCGTGTCCCGGTTTTTGCTGCAAAAAAACATCCCCCTGGACGCAGCCAAGGCCGACACGGGAGGCGACTCCGGCCCCGGTTCCCCAAACGGCCAGGACTGGGACTTCGGCTTCGACCTCATCCGCAACATCACACGCGACCTGCCGCGCCGGGCGATCCTGCCGGGCGGCGAAACACCCGACCTCGACGCCGCAACGGGCCAAAGCCTGCGCGGATTTCCCATTGCCGACACGACGGCCTGGGGACGTATCATGCCCCGCCTGCGGCCAGGCCACGTCTACCTGGCCAGCATAAGCAAGCCCGTCAAAACAAAGGGCTATACCCTTTTGCACTACCATGTGGGGCTGATCGTTCCCGGCCGCGACGGGACGTTCGCTTTCTACCACGCCACGCCGAAATCCGGTTCCCACCGCGTTTCACTGTCCGCCCCCGGGGGCGTCAAGCAGTTGCAAGCCCAGTTCCGGGACAAATCGCCCAATGAAAAATACATCCTGCTCATTGAGGCGCCACTGGCCGTGCCCTGAGCCCCGCCCTCGCGTCGGGGCTGCCGCCCCGTACCCCGCCCGGGGGAAATCATTTCCCCCGGACCCCCTGATATCGTTGGCGTTTCCGGTGCGGCTAAGCCGCACCGGAAACGCCAACGAAAATCCAGGTGGTGCGGAAAACGTGATTGCTCCCGCACGCGGACGCGAAGCGCGCCAAAATTTTTTGGAGAGGGGTCCGGGGGGAACCTTTTTTGAAAAAAAGGTTCCCCCCGGTCTCGCCTCATCCCAACTGCCGAAGATCACGACG